>CAZENI010000115.1:0-18707 GCA_964513055.1 uncultured Opitutus sp. | reverse complement strand
GCGGCTCGGCGCGGAAGCCTCGCCCTGCCTTTGGGCCGCGGCGCTCGTCACCGCCGCCGCCCCCTTCATCGGCTTCTACCTCTACCGCATCAACCACCCCGCGAGCTTCAGCCTGGCCTACGCGCCCGTCGTCCTCCTCTGCTGGGTGCGCCTCGCGCACGCCGCCGCGCGCCGCCCGGCCGTGGGGTGGACCGCCGCGCTCTTCGCGGCCAACTTCGCGCTGCTCAACAGCGGCACCGTCAAGGAAGCCTACCTGCTCGCGGTCCAGATGAACGTCGCCGGCGCCGCCGTCCTTCTCTCCACCACCGCCCCCTGGCGCACGCGCCTCGCCCGCCTCGCCGGCGCCGCCTGGGCCGGCGCCCTCCTCGTCCTCGTCACGATCCCCGTCTGGGCCGGCTTCCTCCACGCGCTGCCGCACTCGTTCACCTCCTACACGCTGCCCGTCGCGTATCAGATCCAGCCCTCCCTTCTCCTCGGTGCCTTCGACGAACTTTTCTTCCGCCCGCTCAGCCGCGGCGAAATCGTCTTCAATCCCTCGCTCAACGCCGTCTTCCTCCTCGGCGTCCTCTACTTCGCCGCCACGCTCCGCCTCCAGTTCGCCCATCGCGCCGTCACCGCCCTCGCCGTCCTCGCCGCCGGCCAGCTCGCCGTGATCTTCGGCGTCGTCCCTTCCCACGTCCTCACCCGCGTGCCGCTGCTGTCGAACGTCGCCCACCTCGAAAACTGCTTCCTCTGCGGCTTCATCGTCCTCGGCGCCGTGCTCGCCGGCGCCGGCTTCGCCACCGCCGCCCGCCGCCTGCGCACCCCCGAGGGCCGCGGCGATCTCATCGTCGCCGGCGTCCTCCTCCTCTCGCTCGTCGGCGCGTGGGCCGGCTTTCACCAAGCCGCCCACCGCGCTGTCTTCGGCCCCGGCACCACCCTGAGCGTGGTGCCCGCCGGCGAGACGCTGCCCGTCCAGCCCTTCCTCTGGGCCTCGCTCGCCGCCCTCGTGCTCGCCGCGTTCACCCTCGCGCTCGTCGCCCGCCGCGCCGCCCTCCGCGGCGTCCTCGGCCCGGCCGGCGCGCTCCTCGCCCTCCTCGCCGTCGTCGTCCTCCTCTGGCGCGGCGGGATGCACGCCGGCGCGGGCTTCCCCCGCTACACCCTGCAGCCGCCCCCGCGCGTCGACTTCCACGCCCGCTCCCCCGCGATCGAATTCGTGCGCGCCGAGACCGCCCGCGAGCCCGCCCGCGTCTTCGGTATCCAGGGAACCCTCACGCCCGCCTGGAACGCCGCCTACGGCCTCGAGGCCGTCCACGGCCCCGACGCCCTGCAGAACCCCTGGGTCCGCGCCCTCCTCGAAGCCGCGCCCATCGCGTGGGGCACCATCTGGCGGCTGTATGTGTTTCCCCCCGACGCCGCCCAGGCCCGCCCCCTCCTCGACGCCCTCAACGTCCGCCACTACCTCGGCCGCCCCGCCGACCGCCCCGAACTCTCCCGCGCGCTCACCCTCGCGCACTCCGCCGACCTCGACGTCTACCGCAGCCCCACCGCCTGGCCCCGCGCCTTCTTCACCGACCGCGTCGCCACGTATCAGGATCCCGGTGACCTCGTGCGCCAGCTCACCGCCCGCCCCGGCCAGCCCCTCGCCGCCCTCCCGCCCGACGAGCTCGCCGCCCTGCCCGCGCTCGCCCGCCTCCCGCGCGACGCCGCCACCGGCCGCGTCGCGCCCGCCACCGGCTACCGCCTGACGGAAAATACCACGACCTTCCATATCCGCGCCACCGGCCCCGGCCTCGCCGTGCTCACGGAGGCGTGGTGGCCCGATTCGTTCCGCGTGGAGGTCGACGGCCGCCCCGTGCCGCTCCTGCGCGTGAACCACGCCTTCAAGGGCGTGCCGATCGACACCGCCGGCGATCACCGCGTGACGTTCTCCTACTGGCCGAAAAACTTCACCCGCCACCTCGTCCTCAGCGCCGCCGGCGCGCTCGTCGCCGCCCTCTCCCTCTTCCTCGCGCTCCGCTCGGCGCGTCCTGCATGAATCCCGCCCCCCGCTGTCGCGTCTGCGACTCGCGCCACGTCTCCCTCCGCGGCTCCAAATCCGGCGAGTTCATCCGGCGCGAGTTCGAGTTTCACCAGTGCCGCGACTGCGGCTTCATGAGCGTCGATCCGTTCTCCGGCTTCGAGATCTACAACGACGCCTACTACCGCGGCCACGGCCCCGATCCCTACGTCGACTACGAAACCGAATACCACGACTGGCGCCGCAGCGACCGCGGCCTCGAGTTCGACGACATGGTGCGCCTCGCCTCCGACTATCTCGCCCGCCGCTCCGAGGTGGAGCGGCTTGACCCCAAGCCGCTTCAGGATCCGCCCCCCCTCCGCTGGCTCGACTTCGGCTGCGGTGCCGGCGCCTTCCTGAAATGCCTCCGCGAACGCGCCCGGCTCCACGGCCGCCCGCTTGAGCTCACCGGCCACGACGTCGGCTCCTACGCCGATCTCCTGCGCGACCGCGACGGCTTCCGCATCCTCGGCCTCGACGATCTGCAGCGGGAGCCCGACGGCCGCTTCGACGTCATCAGCATGATCGAGGTCATCGAGCACCTGCCCGCGCCGCTCGAACCCCTCGCGCTCGTGTCGCGCCTTCTCAAACCCGGCGGCAACCTCGACTCGCCCGTCGCCCGCCGCCGGGGCATCCATTACCGCTACTGCGCTCCCGAGATCCACGTCAGCCTCTTCAACCCGCGCTGCCTCGCCCAACTCTACCGCCGCGTCGGCCTCGAGCCGCACCTCGTCCGCTATCGCGGTGCCGTCCAGTTCAAGGTCGTGAAGAGCCTCCGCCACCAGCGCGCCCTCCGCGCCCTCGCCTCCGCCGCGCTCGCCCTCCCGCCCGTCGTCCGCGCTGTCGACGCCCTCTACGGCGTCTCCGCCATGCCCTGCGCGACCAAGCCCGTAATCAGTAATCAGTGACCAGTTATCAGTGCTTCCAAGCATCACCATTTGATTTCCGAGCCCCGATTACTGATTACTGACTACCGACGATTGATTACCGATTACTGACGACTGATTACCGCCTACTTCCGACTGGTTACTGAATCCATGCCGCCTCAACCGTTTCCTCCCATCCGCGACGGCGTCCTCTCCGTGGTCGTCCCGATCTACAACGAGGCGGCCACCGTCCGCGTCGCCCTCGACGCCATCGTCGCCAAGGAAGTCCCCGGCTGGCGCCTCGAGTTAATCTTCGTCGAGAGCAACTCCACCGACGGCACCCGCGACATCGTCCGCACCTACGCCGCGCACCCGCGCGTGAAGCTCATCCTCGAGGACCGCCCCCGCGGCAAGGGCCACGCCGTCCGCGCCGGCTTCGCCCACGCCACCGGCGACGTCATCCTGATCCAGGACGCCGATCTCGAATACGATCTCAACGACTACGACATCCTCCTCGCGCCCCTCGCCGCCGGCCGCCAGAGCTTCGTCCTCGGCTCGCGCCACGGTGCCGGCGGCTGGGCCATCCGCCAGTTCGCCGACCAGCCCCTCCAGGCCCTCATCCTCAACTGCGCGCACTGGGGCTTCACCCTCCTCATCAACGGCTCGCTCGGCATCTGGCTGCGCGATCCGTTCACCATGTATAAGGTCTTCCGCCGCGACGCCCTCGCCGGCCTGACCTTCGAGTGCAACCGCTTCGACTTCGACTGGGAACTCCTGATCAAGCTCATCCGCAAGGGCCACCGCCCGATCGAGATTCCAATCAGCTACAAGTCCCGCTCGTTCAAGGAGGGAAAGAAAATCTCCATGTTCCGCGACCCGATCACGTGGATGTGGGCGCTGGCGAAGTTCCGCTTCCGCCGGCTGTAGCCGCGGCTGTGTTCCCGCGCTCCACCCTTCTCCTCGCCGTGGCGCTGTGCGCGGCGCTGCAACTCGCGGCCTTTCTCGCGCTGCGCACCCGGCCCGCGCCCGCCCCGCTCGCCGCGCAGATCGAGGGCCGCTTCACCGAGGGCGGCGGCTGGTATCCCGGCGAGCCCTTCGTATCCGGAAAAGACGTGCGCGCCTGGGGCTCGTGGTGCGGCTCCGATGCCCACACCGGCACGCTCACCCTCGGGCCCTTCCCCGCCCCCGCCCGCCTGCGCCTCGCCGTCGGCGGCTATCCGCTCACTGCGGGCAACGAGCTCGCCCTTCAGCTCGTCGCGACCGGCGCGCGCCACCCCGTCGCCTTCACCGCCAACATCGGCGAACGCTGGAAACCGATCGACATCCCCGTGCCCGCCGCCTGGCTCGGCCAGCCCATCACGCTCGTCGCGACCGATGGCGCACCCGGCGTCGCCGGCTGGCTCGCGCTCAGCGAGCCGCTCTACGGCGGCCGCGGCGACGGCTACGGCGGCCTCCTCGATTCGCTCGCCGCCTTCGCCCTCAACGGCCTGCTCCTCGGCCTCCTCCTGCACGCCGCGCTCGACGTGCTCGCCCGCCGCGACTGGCTGCCGGCCCCGTGGCTCGTGCTCGGCGGCGCCGGCCTCGTCGCCACCGCCGGCTACGCCACGTTCTGGCTCTACCTCGCGCACGCGCGCGCCGGCCAGGCCTTCACCCTGCTCCTGCTGCTCGGCGCAGCCTTCCACGCGTGGCGCTCCGCCCCGCCGCCCGCGCCCGCGCGCCGCGAGGCGCTCCTCGTGGTGCGCGCCATGCTCGGCCTCGGCGTCCTCCACATCGCGCTGCTCCAACTCTACCCGAGCAGCCGCGCATTCGACGATCTCGCCGCCAACCGCTACCGCGAGCATCTCCCCGGCGACAACACCCTCCCGCACAACCTCGCCCGCGCCCTCGTCGAGGGTGACGATCCCAAACGCGCCAACGGCGAGTGGCAGTCGAGCGATCGCCCGCCCCTCCAGACCGGCTGGCAGCTCCTCACCTGGTCCGTCACCGCCGCGCTCCGCACCGACGCCCGCACCGCCAGCGGCACCTCCGCCACGTGGTTTCAACTCCTCTGGGTCGCCGCCGTCTACGGCCTGCTGCGCGCCCTCGCCCTCCCTCCCGCCCGCGCGATCGCGTGGACCATCGTCCTCGGCCTCAGCGGCTTCACGGTGCAGAACACCGTCTTCACCTGGCCCAAGCTCGCCGCCGCCGCCTTCGCCTGCGGCGCCTTCGGGCTGTGGCTGCTGCCCGGCTCCGGCCCTTCCCGCCGCGCCGCCGTCCTCGCCGGCGCCGCCCTCGCCGCCCTCGGCTGGCTCGCCCACGGCGGCGTCGCGTTCTCTTACCTCGCGCTCGTCCCCTTTCTGATCTGGCGCGCCATTCGCGGCGGCCGGGAAGAACAACGCCATTGGCTCCCCGCCGCCGGCGTTTTCCTCCTCTTCGCGCTGCCCTGGTCCGCGTATCAGAAATTCTACGACCCGCCGGGCAATCTGCTCCTCAAGCTCCACCTCGCCGGCCACGACGGCATGGATTCCCGCAGCACCTGGCAGACGATCCGCGACGCCTACCGGCCGCTGGGCTGGCCGGAAATTCTCGCCCGCCGCCGCGCCAACCTCGCGCTCCAGTTCCAGGGCGACTGGCGCGGCCTCGTCGACTTCTCCCCCGCCCGCGCCTCCGCCCGGCGCGCGGACGAGTTCTTCCACCCCGCCCGCGCGCTGACCTGGTGGCTCCTCGGCGTGGCCGCCCTGCCGCTGCTGCTGCTGCATCCCGCGCGCCGCGCCGCGCTGCTCGCCCGCGGCCCGGCGCACGCCACCCTCGCGGCCTGGCCGCTGCTCGCCACGCTCATCTGGTGCGCGTTGATGTTCGTCGGCGCGCACGCCGTGATCCACCAGGGCTCGTATGCGACCATGCTCGCGTTCTTCGTCCTGCTCTCCGCCTGGCTCGAGCTCGCCGGCCGCTGGTCGCTCGCCGTCGTCGCCGCGCTGCAGCTCCTCACGCTCGCCACCACCTACGCCGTCGCCAACTCCGTCGTCGCCGGCCCGCCCCTCGGCCTGCCCGTCGTGCTCCTCGCCTTCGCCGCCCTCGCGTGGTGGCTCGGGCGCGAGTTGCGCGCCGATCGCCTTCCCGCCGGCCTGCCCGCCGCATGAACGCGACCCACGCCACCGCGCCGCGCCGCGGGGAAAGTTTGATTGGGATCGCCCGACTCCGCTGACATCACCGTCGCGCCCGTGCTCTCTCCGCCGCGTCTCCTCCTCCTCGGTCTCGCCGTCTCCGCGCTCCTCTTCGCCGCGAGCGGACTGCTGCGCGCGCTCCGTCCGGCCTTCCGCGACGTCCCCGCGGCCGCGACCGGCTCGTTCCAGCCGGACGGCTGGCATCCGGGCGAACCGCTCGCGTCCGCCCGCGGCGTGCGTGCGTGGGGCTCATGGAGCGGATCCGACGAAAACACCGGCACGCTCGCGCTCGGCCCCTTCCCCGCGCCTGAGCGTCTGCAGTTCGCCGTCACCGGCTATCCCGCCCGCCCCGGCCTCCAGCTCTTCGTCGAGAACCCCGCCCGCGGCGCGCAGCACCGCCTCGACGTCGCCGACGTCCACGAGCGCTGGCAGGTCGTCGCGCTCGATCTCCCGCCCGCGTGGCGCGGGGAGCCCGTCGTGCTCCACGCGCGCGACGCCGCCACGGCACACGCCGGCTGGTTCGGCCTCACCGAGCCGGTCCGCGGCGGCCTGACCGGCAGCACCGTCACGCTCCTGCGCGCGCTCGCCCTCCTCCTTCCCGGCGCCCTCCTCGTCTGGCTGCCGATCCGAGCGCCCGCCCCGCCGGCCACCCGCTCCCGCGGGCTCGCCGTCGCCCCGTGGCTCGCCGCCGCGCTCGCGCTCGTGCCCTTCGCCTGGTGCGCGCGGAGCTTCGCCGATCTCTGGTGGTTCGGCGACGACTGGGATCTGCTCGAGCGCATCGACCGCATCGGATTCTGGCGCTGGACGCTCGAGCCGTTCGCAGAAAACTTCGTCCCCCTCTTCAAGCTCCTCTGGGGCGGCCTCGTCTTCGCCAGCGGCGGCTCCTACCTGCCGATGATCGCGATCCTCTGGCTCACCCACGCCGCCAACGTCGCGCTGCTCGCCCGCCTCCTCCGCGCCGCCGGCTTCGGCTCCCTCGCCCTTGCCGCCACCGTCGTCGTCTTCGCCCTCAGTTCCGCCCACGTCGAGACGCTCGCCTGGTCCGTGCAATGGTCCGCCCTGCTCGCGCTCACGTTCTTCCTGCTCGCCGCCAACTGGCTGCTCCCGCGCCTGGCCGACGGTCGCGCCGCCCGCGGCACCTCCCTCCTCGTCCTCGCCCTGCTCTCCGCCGCGAGCGCCCTCGCCTTCGCCCGCGGCGTGCTCACCGGCGCCGCGCTCGCCGCCGTCTCCCTGCTGCCCTGGGGCGCCGCCCGCCTCCCCGGCCGCCATCGCTGGCTCCCCGCCGCCGCCTGTCTCCTCCCCGCCCTCGCCGTCGCGCTCACCATCTACCTCACCTCGCCGGGCAATCACCGCGCGCTCGGCGGCCACGCCCTCGACGCCGTGCGGTTCGGCCTCGCCTACTGGGCGGCCACGCCCCTCCACCGCCTGCTCGATCTCGGTGCCTGGAATCCGGATACGGCCATCCTCCTCGGCTGCGTGAAACTCCCGCTCCTCCTCTGGGCGCTGCGCCGCGCCTCGGGCGCCGCGCGCCCGGTCCTTGTGCTCCTGCTGCTCCTCGATCTCGGCAACGCAGTCCTGCTCGGCCTCGGCCGCCACCAGACCGGCCTGCCCGCCGCCAACAGCGAGCGCTACCAATACAACGCCCAGCTCTGCACCCTCCCCGCCCTCGCCCTCGCCTTCGAGGCCGCCGTCGCCGCGGTCGCCTGGCCGCGCGTCCGCCGCGCGCTGGCGGTCGTCCTCCTCGTCGCGCTCGCCTGGCGCGCCGCCCGCGGCTGGCCGGCGGCCGCCGAGGGTTTCGCGGCGCACCGCGGCCGCAACACCCGCGAGCTCCTCCTCCGCCACCCCGCGCCACCCGCCGAGGGCGCCGTCCCGGGCATCCCGTTCCTCCGCACCGATCGCGCCAGGGAATTGATCGTGATCTACCACCTGCACTGACATGGTCCCCGCGTCCGTGCTTTCCCCGCCGCGTTTCCTCCTCCTCGGCCTCGCCGTCTGCGCGCTCCTCCTGTTCGCGAGCCGCCAGACGCGCCCGCTCCTGCCCGCCCACCGCGACGCCCCCGCTGCCGCCACCGGCTCCTTCCAGCCCGACGGCTGGTATCCGGGCGAGCCCTTCGCGCACGCCCGGGGCGTCCGCGCCTGGGGCTCCTGGAGCGGCGGCGACGAAAACACCGGCACGCTCGCGCTCGGCCCCTTCCCCGCCCCGCGCGTCCTCCGCTTCGGGATCGGCGGCTATCCCGACCACGCCGGCAACCGCCTCCACGTCGAACTCGCCGGCACCGCCACCCGCCTCCCCATCCCCCACGGCGCCGTCGGCGAACGCTGGCACGTCGTCGATTTCGAGCTGCCCCCGGACTGGCAGGGCCGGCCCATCCGCCTCGTCGCGCAGGACGACGCCCGCACCCTCGGCGGTTGGCTCGCCCTCACCGAACCGATCCGCGGCGGCCGCGGCGACGGCGCCAACGGCCTGCTCGAGTCTTTCGCCGCCTGGGCCCTCAACGGCCTCCTCCTCGGCACCGTCTTCCTCGCCGCCGCCCGCACGCTGCTCGCCTTCCGCGGCGGCCCGTCGCGTCTCCAGAATCCTGGCACGCTCCCGGCCCCCTGGCTCCCGCTCGGCGCCGCCGCCCTCGTCGCCGTCGCCGGCTACGCCGCCTTCTGGGCCTACTTCGCCAACGCCCTCCTCGGCGTCGTGTTCTCCTGGTCCGTCATCCTCGGCTCCGTCGTCGTGCTGTTGCGCGGCGCCCGCCGCGACGCCGCCTCCGCCCCGGACCCCGCCGCCGCCGAATCCGCCGCCGAGTTCGCCACGGCCGTGAAACTCCTCGCCGCCGTCGGCGCCTTCCACCTCGCCCTGCTCCACCTCTTCCCCTCGTCGCACGAGTTCTACACCCTCGCCGGCAACCGCTACGCCGAGGCGCTCCCCACCGACAACACCCTCCCGCACGGCATCGCCGAGCGCCTCTTCAGCGGCAAACCCCCGAAGGACCCCGCCGACGCCTGGCTCTCGAGCGACCGCCCGCCGCTGCAGAGCGGCTGGCAGCTCCTCACCTGGCCCGCCGCCAAGCTCCTCGACCTCGATCGCCGGACCGTCAGCGGCACCTCCGCCGTCTGGTTCCAGCTCCTCTGGGTCGCCGGCGCCTATGGCCTGCTCCGCACGCTCGGCGTCCCGCGCGCGCGCGCCGCCGGCTGGACCGCCGTGTGCGCGCTGAGCGGCTTCTTCGTCCAAAACACGATCTTCACCTGGCCCAAGCTCTCGGCCGGCGCCTTCGCCGTCGCCGCGTTCGCCCAGTTGTTTCTCCCCGCCGCCGGCACCTCCCTCCGCTCGCAGGGCGCCTGGTCCGCCCTCTTCGCCGGCCTCGCCTGGCTCTCCCACGGCGGCGCCGCGTTCTCCTTCCTCCCCCTCCTGCCCGTCCTCGCCTGGCGCGCGCTCCGCGGCGCCTGGCGCCCGTGGCTCCCGGGCCTCGCCGTGCTGCTGCTCCTCGCCCTGCCCTGGGTCGCGTATCAGAAATTCTACGACCCGCCCGGCAACCGCCTCCTCAAGTGGCACCTCGGCGGCGACGAGGCCATCGACCAGCGCGGCACCCTCGAGGTCATCCGCGCCGGCTACGCGAAGCTCGGCTGGCGCGAGGCCTGGTCCCACAAGGTCGCCAACTTCCACGGCCAGGTCTTCGGCGACTGGAAAACCCTCGCCGATCCCTCGCCCGCCACCGCCCTCGCCCGCCGCAAGTTCGAGTTCTTCCACGTCGGCCGCGCGCTCACCTGGTGGCCCGTGCTCGTCCTGCCCGCCCTCGTCCTGACGCGCCGCCGCGTCCTCCAGCCCGCCCGCGACGTCCTCGTGCTCGTCGCCTGGCTCGCGGCCACGCTTGTCGTCTGGTGCCTCCTCATCTTCGGCCGCTACAACGCCGTGATCCACCACGGCTCCTACGCCGTGCCCATCGGCCTCTTCGTCCTCTGCGCCGTCCTGCTCGACCGCGCCGGCCGCGCCTGGCTCCCGCTCCTCGCCGCGCTCCAGGCCTTCACCTTCGCCACCACCTGGGCCCTCGCCAACACCGTCATCCGCGGCCCCGCCACCGGCCTGCCCGTCGTCCTCGTCACCGGCGCGATCGTCGCGTGGTTCATCGCGCGCGCCGCCGCCGATCGCTCCGCCGCGGAGCGTCTCCAGGTTCCGGAGACGGCCCCCGCCGGGCCGGATGGCTGGACGCGCGCGGTCGACGCCCTGCGCGCGTGGTGGGCGCACCCGCGGCTCACCCTCGGCGTCCTCGCCGTCCTCGCGTTCGTCCTCTTCCTGCGCAAGCCCGACGCCCTGCACACGCCGCAGCTCTGGGCCGAGGACGGCAGCGTGTTTCTCAACGACCAGGATCAGTTCGGTCTCCGCGCGCTGCTCGCGCCCTACATGGGTTACCTCCACGCCCTGCCGCGGCTCATCGCGTGGCTCTCCGCCCAACTGTTCGATCCCGCGTGGTGGCCCGCGTGCTACAACGCCTCCGCCTTCGCGATCTGGCTCGCCGCGCTCGCCCGCCTGCTCACCCCGCGCTTCGCGCATCTGCCCGGCCGCCCGTGGCTCGTGCTCGCGTTCCTCCTCATCCCGCACACCGGCGAGGTCTTCTTCAACATCACGAATCTCCAGTGGATCACCGGCTTCGTCCTCATCCAACAGGCGCTCGTCGCCGCGCCCCGCACGCGCGGCGAACGCCTCCGCGACCTCGCCCTCCTCTTCATCGTGGGGCTCACCGGCCCGTTCGTGATCGCGTTCCTCCCGCTCTTCGCCTGGCGCTGGTGGCGCGCGCGCTCGCGCGACGATCTCTGGCCGCTGCTCGCCGTCGCCGCCTGCGCCGCCGTGCAGGCGTGGTTCGTCGTGCGCGTCGGGCCGAAGTTCGAGTTCCAGTCCGCGCCGTTCCAGCTCTGGCCCAACCTCGTCGTCCTCGGCCGGCGCCTCGTCCTCTGGCCGCTCCTCGGCCGTGAGACCGCGCTCGCCCTCCCGCCCGCGCTGGCCGGGCTCGCCGGCACCGCGTTGCTCGGCGCCGTCCTCGCCTGGGCGCTGCGCCCGCACCCGCGGCGCGATCTCCGCCGTTGGATCATCGCCGCCCTCGGCCTCATCCTGCTCGCCGGCGTGTATCGCGCGCGGCCCGACACCTGGGCCGAGGACAACCTCGCGTTCGCCGACCGCTATTTCTACATCCCGCGCGTGCTGCTCGCGTGGCTCCTGATCTGGGAATTCGACGCCGGCTCCCGGCTGGTCGCGGCGATTGCACGCCTCGCGTGCGTCACCACCGCCGTCGTGCATCTCTGGACCTACACCCTGCCCGCACCGAAGAACTACCAGTGGGCGACGCTCGTCGAACCGATCCGGCGCGGCCAGCCCGCCGACCTTCCCATCCTGCCGGAGAACTGGACGCTCCACTACACCGGCCGGCCCACGCCCCGATGATCGCGCGCCTCTCGCAGGCGTGGCACTCGCCGCGCACCACCTGGTGGATGGTCCCCGTCTGCGCCGCGCTCCTCGCGCTGCGCAAACCGTGGGCGCTGCACACTCCGCAATTCTGGGCGGAGGACGGCGAGATCTTCATGAAGCAGGACGACGCCTGGGGCGCCGGCGCGATCTTCACGCCCTACAACGGCTACCTGCACCTCCTCCCGCGCCTCATCGCCTGGCTCGCGCGCACCACCGCCGACGTCGCCTGGTGGCCCGCAATCTACAACGGCCTCGCCTTCGTGATCAGCGTCGGCGTGTTCGCCCGCCTGGCCTCGCGCCGCGTCGAACTGCCCGCGAAACCCTGGCTCATGCTCGCCTTCACCGGCGTCGTCGGCACCGGCGAGGTCCTGATCAACGTCACCAACCTGCAGTGGCTCACCGCGTTTTTCCTCCTGCTGCAGCTCTTCACCGCGCGCCCGGCCAACGCGTATCAACGCGCCGGTGACATCGCCCTGCTCGTCGTGGTCGGACTCAACGGCCCCTTCGCCCTCCTCTTCCTGCCCCTCTTCGCCTGGCGCGCCTGGCGCGAGCGCCACGCCGACGCCTTCCTCGCCCTCGCCGCCCTGGCCGCCTGCGCCGCCGTCGCGGGCTGGCTCGTGGCGCGCGCCAGCGGCGGCCTCAGCCTCCACAGCGGCCCCGAGCCGTTCCGCCCGCTGATGGGCCTCTCGATCCTCGGCAGCCGCCTCGTCACCTGGCCCGTCCTCGGCCCCGGCCCCGTGAAGGCCTGGCCGCTCCTCGTCCACGCCGCCCTCGCGCTGCTCGTGATCGGCCCGCTGCTGCTCTGGGCGCTGCGCCGCGACCCGCGCCGGCCCGTGCGCGCGCTGCTCGTCGCCACGTTCGTCCTTGTCACCGCCGCCTGCGCGTATCGGGTCCGGGCGGACACCTGGCAGGACGACAACCTCGTCAACGGCGACCGCTATTTCTACATCCCGCGCGTGCTGCTGGCGTGGCTCGTCATCCTCGAGTTCGACGCCACGCCGCGCGCCGTGGGCTGGTGCGCCCGCGCCGTGTGCGTGCTCGGCCTGCTCACGCACGCCCCCCGCTTCATCCTGCCGGCGCCGATCGACTACCAGTGGGCGAAGCACTGCGACCCCATCCGCCGCGGCGTGCCCGCCAACATCTACACCCTCCCCGAAGGCTGGTGGATCGAGTATCCGGGGCGCCCCCGCCCGCCGTGAAGTCGTCCACGCTCCTCCGCGCCCTCTGGCTCGCCGCCGGCTTCGCGCTGCTCCTCGGCCTCGGGCGCGACGGGCTCCTCGGCCTGCTGCCGCGGCCCCGCGAGCTCCCGCGCGCCGACGGCGCGACCGGCCAGCCCTGGGTCGGCGGCGGCTTCGTGCGCGGCGGCGCGTATCAGGAAATCGCTTTCGGCGTGCTCCCGCCGCACATCCAGACCGTCAGCTCCTGGCTCGGCACCGATGCCTCGCAGGTCCGCGCCGAGAGCGACTGGTTCCGCACCTCGCGGCGCACGATCCACGTCGGCGTCGCCGGCTACCCGACGCACCCCGGCTGCCGCGTCTGGGTCGAGTTCCGCGCCGCGGACGGCACGATTACCCGCGTCGACTGCCCGCTCGCCGATCCCCGCGAACAGTGGGCCGTCTGGGAGATCGCCCGCCCCGCCGGCGCGACCGCCGTGCGCGTCGTCGGCGACGACCGCGGCACCGGCCACGGCGACTGGGTGGCGTTCTCCCATCCCTTCCGCACGTGGCCGGGCTGGCTCACCGCCGCGTATCAACACCTGCAGATCTGGACGACCCTGGCGCTCGCCCTGACGCTCATCTGGGGCCCCGGCCTCTGGTGGCGCGACTTGACCCCCAGTCGCTTCGGCGCCCGCGCCCGTCAGTCGCGCGTTGCCCCCGAATTCCACCCCATCCTCCTCCTCGGCGCCGGCCCGCTCCTGCTCGCGGCGGTCGGCGTGCTCGTCTGGCTGCTCTCACCCTGGGTGCGCCCGTCCACCACCGGCCTCGTGCTCGTGACCGCCGCCTGGGCCGCGCTCGGCTGGCGCGCGCAACGCACCGGCTTCGCCTGGCCGGAGTCCGACGCGCTCCGCCGCCTGTTCGCGATCCTGGCGCTCGTGGTCGTGGCGGTGGTCGCGAAGTCGTTTCACTCCGTTGGCCCCGAGGGCGAGCTGTTCCGCGGCACCGTCTCGCGGAACTTCGAAATGGCCGACCGGATCGACAGCCGCTACAGCTTCTACGTCGTCCAGGCCGCGGCGCACGGCTGGAGTCCTGCGGCGCCACAGACGGAACGCTTCTTCTTTCCGTGGACGTTTTTCAGCCGCGGCCCGCTCGCCGGCCTCGTCGCGCTGCCCGTCGTCATGGCCACCGGCGGCGCGCCGCCCGACGTCGTGCCGGAAAACCGCTGGCAGCCCTTCGACGCCACCGGTTTCGCCGCCTACCGCATCACGATGATCACGCTCGCCGGCGGCGTGGTGCTCGCGCTCTTCCTGCTGCTCACGCCGCTGATCGGCGAACGCTGGGCGACCATCGCCGCCGGGCTCCTCGCCCTGTCGCCGTTCGGCGTGCACGAGATGATGTTCACCTGGCCCAAGTGGGCCGCGACCGCCTGGCTGCTCGCCAGCTTCGGTCTCGCCCACGCGCGGCGGCCGCTCGCCGCCGGCCTCGCGATCGGCGTCGGCTTCTTCTTTCACCCGCTCGTCCTGCTCTGGGGTCCGTGGCTCGCGCTCTGGGCCGCCGGCCGCAGCGAGCGCCGCACCGCGCCCGTCGTGCTCACGCTCGCGCGCTTCGGCGGCGGCGCCGCGTTGCTCGTCGTCCCGTGGATGGCCCTCGGCGCCCTGATGCCGCACCTCCCCACGACCCCGCTCGCCGGCCAGGGCGGTTTCTTCCGCTACTTCGCGCGCGCCGACTGGAAGCTGCCGACCTGGGACACCTGGTGGCAGACGCGCTGGATGAACTTTGCGAATACGTTCGTGCCGCTCCACGGCTACCTCGCCGACGCCAGCTTCCATCACCCCAAGCTTAACTCCGCCTACGAAGCCTCCGGCCGGCTCGTGAAGTTCTCGCAGCTCTGGTGGAACTCCCTGCCGTTCGCGCTCGGGCTGGGACTCTGGACGCTGACGACCGCGGCCCTCGTCCGCGCCGCGCGGCCGATGCTCGCGGCGGTCCTGCTCTTCGTCGTGGCGCCGGCGCTCTTCACGACCGCGTATTGGGGCATGGACCCGCTCGGCCTCATGCGCGAGTGCGGCCATCCGCTCTTCGTCGCCGTGATCGCGATCGCGTGCGTGGTCGCGGCGCAGCGCGGCGGCTGGCTGCGCACCGCGCTCGCGCATCCCGCCGTGCCGTGGCTGCAACTCCCCGAAACGTGGCTGATGCTCTGGCTCACCACGCTGCTCAACCCCCGCCCCTGGGCCGCCGACTACACCCACCTCGACACCCTCTGCCTCGCACTCAATCTCGCCGCCCTCCTCGCGGCCGCGTTCCGCCTCGCCCTCCTGCGCCGCGAACTAACCGACCGCGCCCCGTGATTCACCCCCGCTTCACTCGCCTCGCCGGTCTTCTCCGGTCGCCGCCCGCCTGGCTCGTGCTGCTCGCGGGCGCCGCGATCCTCGCGCTGCGCCGGCCCGATCAGGTGCGCAATCCGCAGCTCTGGGCCGAGGACGGCATCTTCTTTTTCCAGGCGCACGAGATCGGGGCCCCGGCGTTCCTCCTCGAACTCGCCGGTTATTTCCAACTCGGACCGCGCGTCATCGCGGCTCTCAGCCTGGTCGTCGATCCCCTCTGGGTCCCGCACGTCTTTGTCGGCGCGGGCTTCGCACTCACGCTCTACGTGATGTCCCGCGCCCTCTCGTCGCGTTGCCCGCTGCCGCTACGCGCCTGGGCCGCCCTGGCCATCGTCCTCGTTCCCGACGCCGCCGAGGTCCTGCTCAACGCGAACAACATCCAGTGGATCCTCGCCTGCGGCGGCGTGCTGCTCCTGCTCTCCGCCGATCCCGCGCGCCCGCGCGAGCTGTGGCACGACGGCCTCGCCGCGGTGTTCTTCGGCCTGACCGGCCCGTTCAGCGTCCTCCTCGCGCCGTTCTTCGCCGCGCGCGCCGCGCTCCGCCGCACGCGCGCAAGCATGCTGCTCGCCATCCTCGTCGCCGCCTGCGCCGTGACACAGATCGCGAGCATCCTGCTCCACCCGCAGCCGCTCGGCCCGAACCCAACGCTCGACGCGTCCGCGATGGCGGCGTTCCCGGGCCTGCGCACCCTCGCGGTCCTCCTGCCCGGCGTGTGGCAGCCCGCGACGCTGCCGTGGGCCGTCGCCGCCGGCCTCACCCTCGCGCTGGTGGCGCTCGTCGCGTGGCTCGCCCTGCACCCCAGCGACACCCGGCCGCTCCGCCTCACCCTCGGCCTCGCGTTCGCCGCGCTGCTCGCCAGCACGCTGGTTCGCTGCTGGCACTCCATGCCCGTCCTCTGCGTCCCCGGCGCCGCCTCGCGCTACGTCTACCCGCTCCAGTTGCTCCTGCTCTGGCTGCTCCTCGCGCTCGCGCACGACCGCAGGAAGTGGATACGGGTGCTCGGCGTGGGCGCGGCCGCGTGGATGGTGCTCGTCAACGTGCCGCGCCTGCGGATCGCGCCCGTGCCGGACCGGCAGTGGGCCGTCTACGCACCCAAGCTGCGCGCCGGCGAGGAAGTCACGATCCCCATCAACCCCGAGGGTTGGAACTTCACCTTCGCCGCCCGCCCGCGATGAGCGCCCCCGAACGCCGCGCCCTGCCGCGCGCTTATTGGATCGTCTACGCCTTCGCGATCGCCGCGCTCTTCCTCGGCACCGTGCAATTCGAGGCCGTCTGGCCACGCGTGCTGCCAGCCACCGCGCCCTTCGCGACCGCCGCGGCCTCCCCCTCCGCCGGAAGTTTCGCTTCGCCCGGCGTCTACTCCACCACGAACTCGCAACATCTCCCGGCGCGCCTCGAACTGCGGGGCTCCTGGCTGGAATCCGACGCCTTCCAGGGCGAAGCCGTCTCCGCGTGGCACACGGCGCGGACGCGTTTCACCGTGCTGATCGCCGGCTACCCGGCCCTCGCGCCCAACCGCCTCGAACTCGAAGTCCGGCACCACGACGGCACGCTGGCCGCCCTGCGCTACGACGGCGCCAACCCCGGCGAACACTGGCGCCCGTGGGAGATCACGCTGCCGGCCACCGCCGCCGCCGTCCGCCTGCGCGCGACCGACGCCTCGAGCGCGCCCTACGGCTGGCTCGCGTTCTCCGCGCCCTTCGTGGATCACGCGTTCGCCGCCCGCCAGCTCTGGCCGCTGCTGCAGCTCGGCGCCACAACCTGCCTCGCGCTCACGCTGCTCCACGGCCCCGGCCTGCTCTGGCTGCGCCGCCGCGAGCGTCCCCCTTCGGCGCTCGCGTTCGCCATCGTCGCCGGGCCGCTGCTGCTCGCCGGCCTCGGGCTCACGTGCTGGCTGCTCGGCGGCGTGGTCGCGCCGGCGAAGCTCGCCCGCATCGGCATCGGCGGCCTGCTCGCCGGGATGGGCGTATTCATGTTCCGCACACGCGCGGCCGCCCCGCTGCCCGCGGGGGCGGGCGCGGTGCTGGCGGCGGGCACGCTGCTCGCCGCCTTCGCCGTCGCCAAGGCCAACCTCTCGCTCGGCCCCGCCGGCGAGCTCTTCGGCGGCACGGTCTCGCGCACCCTCGCCGTCGGCGGCCACTCCGACAGCCGCACCTCGTATCACATCGTCCAACTCGTCGCCAGCCATGCGGGGCCGTTCTCCGCGCAGGCGGAGTCGCACTACTCCCCCTGGAGCTTCGCCAACCGCGGTCCCCTCGGCGGCCTGATCGCCGCGCCCGTCGTGCTCGCGCTCGGCGCCGATCCGCGCATCGACGCCGTCAACCACCCGTGGGCGCCCTTCGACCGGCAGGGTTTCGCGACCTATCGCATCACGCAGATCGTCCTCGCGGCACTCGCCGCCTGGGCCGTCTTCGGCGCGGCCGCCGCCGTCCTGCCCGCGGCCGGCGCCCTGTTCACCGCGTCCGTCGTGCTGCTCGCGCCGTTCTACGTGCACGAACTTTATTTCACCTGGCCCAAGCTCGCGACCGCCGCCTTCGTGCTCCTCGGCTTCGTGCTCGCCGTCGCGCGCCGGCCGCTGGCCGCCGGCGGCGCCCTCGGCCTCGCGTATCTGTTTCATCCGCTCGCCCTCTTCAGCCTCCCGTTCCTTGGCCTTTGGATCCTCGTGCGCGCCTGGCGCGACGGCGCCGGCGCCCGCCGCCTCGCCGCGCCCGCCCTGTTCACGGCCGGCGTGCTGCCTTTGGTGATACCATGGGTGCTCCTCGGCCGCCTCGCCCCGCTGCGCACGGGTTCGCAGACGGTCTTCCTCGACTACTTCCGGCTCTCGAATGGCAAGCTCGAGTCCGCCGCGTCCGCCTGGTGGCTCAGCCGCTGGGAAAACTTCGGCAACACCTTCGTGCCGTTCCACCTCTTCACCGTCGACCGCGCCCACGAGTCGATCAACTCCGTCTACGCGCCCTCCGATCCGTGGGTCCAGGCCGCGTTCCTCTACTGGAACACCCTGCCCTTCGCCGTCGGCCTGCCCGCGTTCGTCCTCCTCCTCGCGGCCGTCGCCGCCGTCGCGCGCCGCGCGCCCGCCGTGGTCGCGGTCGCGTTCGCCGGCCCCGCGCTGTTCCTCGTCGCCTACTGGGGCGCCGCGAGCTCCGGCCTGATGCGCCACTGCGGACACGTCCTGTTCGTTTCCTTCATCGTGCTCGGCGCCTGGAGCCTGCACACGCACGCGGGCGCCTGGCGCGACCGCGCGCTCGCGGCCTTCCTGCATCCCGCCTGCTTCACGTGGCGCGGGCTCGACGTCGCCCTGATGGCGTTCGGCACCACGCTCCTGCACGCGCGGCCGGACTGGCGCGGCCCGCTCGGCTGGAACGACGGTGTCTCTCTCGCGCTCGCCGCCGCCTGCCTCGCCGGCGCCGTCATTTTGCTAGCGAAAGCGTCCGCCGCACTTAAGCATCCCCCTTCCGTCGCGCCTGCCGCGCCGGTTTCCTCCACGTGAGCAAAACACTCCTTGTCACCGGTTCATCGGGCCTCATCGGCTCCGAGGTCTGCGCGTATTTCGCGCGCGAGCTCGGCTACACCCTCCACGGCGTCGACAACAACCAGCGCGCCGTCTTCTTCGGCCCGCAGGGCGACACCCGCTGGAATCAGCAGCGGCTCACCGCCGAGCTGAAGGGCTTCGTGCACC
>CAZENI010000114.1:0-18754 GCA_964513055.1 uncultured Opitutus sp. | reverse complement strand
GAAGATCAGCACGCCCATCGCGAGGATGAGGAGGATCGCGGGATACATCATCGCCGTGACGACCTTGCCCTGCAGTTCCTTCTCACGCGCCTGGAAATCCGCGATCTGCGCGAGCACGACGTCAAGGAATCCGCCGGCCTCGCCCGCCTCGACCATCGCCACATACACCCGCGGAAACGTCTCCGGCGAACGCGCCATCGCGTCCGAGAGCGACATGCCGTCGACCACGAGATCGTGAATCTCCTTCCACTTCGCCTTCGCCACCGGCGCGGCTGCCTCGCGGTGCAGGATCACCAGCGCGCGCGAGAACGGCACGCCGGCCGCGAGCAGGCTCGAGAGCAGCCGCGTGAAGTTCTCCAGCATCCGCGCGGTGATCTTGCCCGGGCCGCCGAGCTTGAGGCCGGCGAACGGCGAGGCGGTCGCACCTTCACCGGCGCTCGCGGGCTTCGATCCGCCACCGCCCGCCGCGCCGGCGGCCGCCTCGGCGAGGCGGATCGGCTTCAGGCCGAGAATCTCGACCTGCCGCATGGCTTCGTGACGGTTGCTGGCGTCGAGGCGGCCCTCCGTGAGGACGCCGTCGCGCTGCATGGCTTTGTAGGCGAAACTGGGCATGGCGTGGCGCGACGACTAGGCCGCGGCGGACTTGGTCACGCCCGGAGCCTCCGGCGCCATCTCGTGCACGGTCGTCACGCTCAAGACTTCCTCGATGGTGGTGACGCCCTCCTGCACGAGCCGGCGGCCGTCCTCGGCGAGCGTGCGCATCCCGGCGCGGCACGCGGCTTCGCGCACCAAGTCGGTCGACGCGTTCTTGAGGATCAACTGGCGAATCTCGTTGTTGCTGTCCATCCACTCGAAAATCGCGCGGCGGCCATGGAAGCCGGTGTTGCGGCACTCGCGGCAGCCGACGGACTTGTAGATCGTCGTGCCGGCGGGGATGCCGATGCGGGTCTTGTAGGTGCGCGCGTTGTCGGAATCGTCGACCTTCTTGCAGTGCTTGCAGAGCACGCGCACGAGGCGCTGGGCGAGCACGGCCTCGAGCGACGACGCGACGAGGTAGGGTTCGACGCCCATGTCGACGAGACGCGTGAGCGCGCCAGCGGCGTCGTTGGTGTGCAGCGTGGAAAACACCAAGTGACCGGTGAGCGACGCCTGCACCGCGATCTGCGCCGTTTCCTGGTCGCGGATTTCGCCGATGAGAATGACGTCGGGATCGTGGCGGAGGATCGAGCGCAGGCCGCGGGCGAAGGTCAGGCCGGATTTTTCCGAGACCTGAATCTGGTTCACGCCCTTGAGCTGGTATTCGATCGGATCCTCAATCGTGACGATCTTGCGCTCGGAGTCGTTGATCTCGTGAAGCGCGGTGTAGAGCGTCGAGGTCTTGCCGGAGCCGGTGGGACCGGTGACGAGCACGATGCCGTGCGGGAGCTGGAGCACGCGTTGGAGGCAGCCGAGCTCGCGGGCGTTCATCCCGAGTTCCTTCGCGCCTTTGAGCGAGGCGTTCTGGCGGAGGAGACGCATGACCACGGCCTCGCCGTGCAGCATCGGAATAATCGATACGCGGATGTCGACCTCGGCGGCGTCGATCCGAACCTTGATGCGGCCGTCCTGCGGGAGGCGCTTCTCCGCGATGTTGAGATGGCTGAGGATCTTCACGCGCGCGACGATTGCGGGCTGGAAGCGCTTCACCTGCGCCGGCACCGGCACTTCCTGGAGCACGCCGTCGATGCGGTAGCGGATGCGGAGCTCGTCCTCGAAGGGCTCCAGGTGGATGTCGGAGGCGCGCAGGTCGATCGCGTCCTTCAACACCTGGTTGACGAAACGGATGATCGACGCGTCCTCGGCGGCCTCGTCGAGATTGTTGTCGTTGGTGCCGCCGCTGTCGTCGACGACCTGCAGCGCGTCCTCCTCGTGCAGCGTGTCGATCGTGTCGGCGCCGACGCCGAGCCGCTTCTTCATCTCGCGCTGGATCGCCTCGGACGGCGCCAGCACGGGACGGAGGCGGAGACCGGTGAGGGCCTTCAGACCGTCGAGACCCTGGGTGGCGAAGAGCCGGCTGGTCGCGACCTCGATCTGGTTGTCGACGCGCCGCAGCGGCAGCAGCTCATCGCGCAGCAGTAGGCGCGCGGGAAAAAGCGACAGCACCTGCTTGTCGGGCTCGAGCTCATCAAGCTTGGCAAACGCCACGCCGTATTCCTTCGCGAGCCAGCGCAGCACGCGCTCCTCGGTGAGGGCGTCGGCGGCGGGATTCTGTTTGAGATAGGAACGCGCGTCGGTCGTCGTGAGCTGCCGGTCCGCAATCATGCGGCCGAGCAATTCCGGGAGTGCTCCGTTGGCGTGGGTGGCGGTCGCAGTGTCGGTCAGCACGAGGGGAATTACGGGAGGAGTCCGAACACGACGGCGATGGCTTCCTGGCGCACGCTCAACACGGCGCGCAGTTCCTCCTGCGCCTTGGCCAGCTTGGCTTCGTTGTCCTTGCGAATCTCGCGCACGCGATCGAGCCGCGACTTGATCTCCGCATCGGGAAGTTTGTCGCGCACCGCGCCGGAAAGCGCCGCCATCTCGGTGCTGCCCCCGCCGGGACCGCGTCCACCGCGGCCGGCCGCCGGGCCGCCGCGATCGCCGCCGGGCGCGCCACCCGGACCGCCCGGACCGCGTCCGGCGAAACCGCCGAAGCCACCGGCGCCCGCCGCATTGCGGCGCAGCTCCGTGACCTTGCCGAGCCGCTCGGCGATCAGCTTCCACTCCTCATCATCGGTCACCTCAAAGCGCTCGCGCAGCGACGCCAGCATGCGCGCCTGCATCTCCTCCGGCGAGCCGCCACCGCGCCGTCCGCCGGCATCGGCCCCCTGATCGCCCCGGCGCCGGTTCGCCTCGTCGCCCGCCGGGCGCGTCTGCGCACTCAGACTGGAGGCCAGCACTCCCGCCAACGCCAGGGCCGCGAACGCGCGGCAAGACCTCGAAGCCAGAGAACGAGACGCCAACGAGTGGCAAACCGGGGTAGGAATAGGCATGATTCATCCGGCCACGCATCTGTTGTGCCACGCTTCCTGCAGCGCGGGGCGGACAAAGTTTGCACCCGTTTCGCCGCGCAGTCTTTGCGCAAACCTCATCCGGCGTGCGCAGAAACTGCGCACGGAATTACATCCTCCCCTCAGTCCGCCCGGAGCCCGGCCACGCCTGAAACCAAATCAAGCTCCCGCCGTCACCCCGCCGGCGTCCGAAACCAGACGCCCCCAAAAACATGAAACTCCCGTCTCGCCTCCTCCTCGCCGCGCTGGCCACCGCCATCGCGATCCCGGCAACCGCCCTCGCCGCGAAGGCCGATCGCAAGAACAAGAAGAACGACCCCGCCGCCACGTTTGCCAGCGTCGACAAGGACTCCGACGG
Organism: uncultured Opitutus sp.; assembly: GCA_964513055.1. Taxonomy (GTDB): domain Bacteria; phylum Verrucomicrobiota; class Verrucomicrobiia; order Opitutales; family Opitutaceae; genus ER46. The sequence continues at coordinate 15,367 of CAZENI010000114.1, read as the reverse complement.
CAGCGTGAACGAAGCGGAATATCTCGCCGCCCGGAAAGAAAAACTCGGCGAAGAGGCCGCCAAGACGCAGTTCGGCAAGCTCGACAAGGACGCGAACGGCAAGCTCTCGAAGGAAGAATTCGCCGCCGGCGAAGAGGCTCCGAAAAAGAAGGAGCGCAAGAAGAAGAACCAGTAAGGCCGGTCCTCAAACTTTCGCCAGCGCCGACACTGGCGCTGGCGCGGGTCTCGCGTTTCCGTTCGCGAGGGCGTCAAAGGTCGTCACGCGGATGTCCGGCTGGCTCGCGAGATAGTCCGCCGTCTGGTGGAGCACGCGGATGAACGCCTCGTCCGGCACGCCGTCGCGGAAATACTCCCACCAGTGCGTCACCAGCACGGTGACTTCGTCCCGCGCCACCGCGCGCTTCACCGTGTCGAGCATCCGGTCGAACGGACGTTGATGGGACAACAGGCAGCCGGGGTGGCTCAGCAGCCTCGTCGCGCCCGCGCTCCAGTGCGGCCGCCCGGAGAGCTTCTTCCACAGGTAGCGCGCGCGCCAGGCGACCGGCAGCCGCCGCCACTCGAACCAGCCGGTCGAGATCACGCCAAACCGGCACGCGATCTCTTCATAGGCCACGACGGAGATCCGATCGTGCGGCGCCACGAAGGCCCGGCCCCCGCTGAAACCGGCCTCGGCCAGCCGCTGCCGTCCGCGCTCCAGCCGGCGCACGACCTCCGCCCGATCCGCGCAATCGAACTCGAACGTGTCGTGGAAGCAGCCGTGCTGCACGATCGCGTATCCAGGATTCTCGTGCAGGTAGCGCACGAGCGCGCCGTTCTCCGCCAGCGGCACGCTCTCGACCGCGGCATTCGCCAGCCGGGGCAGGAACCCCTCCCGCGCGCCCGCCGGCGTGCGCGCGTCCACGCGCACCTCGGGAATCGTCGCGAGGTTCACGGGGAGCCCCCGCGCGAGAAACGGCCGGTAGAGCCGCTCGAGGCAGGCGATCGGCGTCAACGCGTTCGTGTCGTCGTCACGCAGAATGACGGTGCGCATGGTGTTCCTCCGCGAGCTGGCCGTAGAGTTCCTTCAGCCGCGCCGCCAGCACGCGCGTGTCGTAGTCGGCGCCGAGCCGCGCGCGGGCCGCCGCGGACACCGCCGCCGCTCCGGCACCCGGCGCGAGCACGGTGTCGACCGCCGCGTGAAAATCCTCCGGTCGTTCCAGCCCGAACCGCCAGCCGGTGCGGCCGTCCTCGATCAGCGCATCTGCCCCCGAGGTCCGGCTCGCGATCACGGGCGTCCCGGCCGCCCACGCCTCGAGGATGACAAGGCCGAAAGTCTCCGAGAGCGACGGCAGGAGCACGGCGCGCGCGGACTGCAGCAGCCCGATCAGCCGCGGCCCGGCGGGCGGCACCTTCCCGGCGAGCAGCACGCGTCCGCCCAGGCCGAGCGCGCCAATCCGGGCGTCCAAGGCGCGGCCATACGCCTCGTCGGTGCACGCGCCGGCCAGCACGAGCAGGGTATTCGGGTGCCGCCGGAGCAGCGCGGGCATCTGTTCGACGAGCCAGCCCTGGTTCTTCACCGGGTCGATGCGGCCGACGCACAGCAGCAGGTCCCGCCCCGCGATCGCAGGGAAGGCCTCGCGCGCCACTGCCCGGTGATCGGTCTCGTAGAGTTGCGCCGGCACACCGTGCGGCTGCACGACGACCCGGCGGTCGGGATGCCGGGCCTGGATCAGATCCGCCTCGCGCTGGTTGCAGGTAAGGATGGCGTCGGCCTCCGCCAGCACGCGCCGCGCCCGCAGCAGGTAGCCGAAGGGCCGTCCCCACTCGATGCCGCGGGCGGCGCTGGCGCCGAAGGACTGCTTCAGCGCGTCCGGCAGATCGTAGACGCCCCCGTGCACCGTGACGACAAAGGGCAGCCGCCGCCGCCGCGCGACGGTGAGCCCGATGCCCCCGACGCGGCCGAGCGCGTGCGAGTGGATCACACCGAGCCGCGGCGCCGTCCACAGCGTCCGCAGCAGATCAAACGACATCAGGTTGCCGCCGACGGCGATCATCTGGCGGCGTTGTTCGCCGGAGATGCCCCAGATCGGCACGCAGGCGTTGAAGCGCTGCACCAGGCAGCCCGCTTCCGCGAGCGGGTCGCGTTCCGCGTGGCCGCGGGCGGACTCGGCCAGGCGCGGGCAATAGACGATCGACTCCGCACCGTGCTCGCGGAGCCCCTCGAAGAGCTGGCGGATCACCGTCTCGGTGCCGCCCCACTCGGCCGGGTTGTATTTGCGAAGCAGATGAGCGATGCGCATGGCTCGGTCAGCTCCGCGGGTGGACCGACATGACGTGCACCGGACTCCGCTCGACGGCGTTCACCTCCGGCTCGAACTCCTCCTGTTCGGCTTCGGACCGCGCAAGCTTTCGGGCATAATGCAGGCTGGCGAGCCCGCCGATCATGAGGTGGAAGAGCAGGAAGAGCGTCGACTGCCGGTAGACCCACTCGGTCACGCTCTGCAGGAAGATGCCGGTGATGGCGAAGAGGAAGCCGATGCCCATGCGGTGCATCGGGTCGGCGTTGAGGCGGCGCCAGAGGAAGCCGGCCCCGATCTGGAACCAGCGCAGCCACACCAGCCCGAAAAGGATGAGGCCCGGAATGCCGAGTTCGCCCGCGGTCAGCGCCGCGAGGCTGTGGGCCGGCGCGGCGTAGCGGATCGAGGGCAGGTCCGCCTTGTCGGGGTCGCCCTTGATGTCATCATAATCCTCATACCAGAAGCCGAGCCGCGGTCCGTAGGTCTTGCTCACGGCGTAGGACCAGTTGTTGAGGCCGACCCCCATCGGGTGATCCTCGAGGATCGCGCCGGCCCAGCGGAAATAAACGCCGCGGCCCTCCGCGCTCTCGTCGAGATACTCCTCCGCCAGCGACGCCTCGCCGTAGCGGGCGCGAATCAGCTCCCACGAGTTCAGCAGCACGCTCCCGGCCACGCCCACGACGGCGAAGCCGATGAGCAGCTTGCGCCGGGTGATGCGCCACGTGCTGCAGAAGAACACCACGCCGCCCATCACGAAGGCGAAGATCGGCAGGCCCGCGCGCGAGATCGTCATCATCACGCTGACGGCCGCGGCGACGCAGCCGAGTCCGGCGATCCAGCGCAGCCACCGGGGAAACTCCGCCAGCGCCGCGGCGAGCAACACCGGCGCCACCGTGCAGACAAACATCGAGAGGCTGTTCGCGTGGTCGAGCGTGCCGGGCACGCGATACATGCCGCCGAGATAGCGCTGCTTGAGCGCGAACACCGCCTCGACGGCCATCGTGAAGCTGAGGCCCAGCACGAGGATGCCCAGCTCGCGGCTCGTGCGCAGATACGCGGCGCCCGCCAGCAGGATCAGCAGGCTGCGCGGCACGTTCGCGAGCTCCCACGCCGCGAACCGCGGCTGCATCGCCAGCAGCGTCGAGACGGAGCAGTAGGCGAAATACGCGAGGATCAATCCGGTGCTCGCCGGCCAGAACCACCGGCGCCGCGGATGGCGCGGCGCCAGCGCGGTCGCGGCCAGGATCGACCAGGCGAGGATGTCGGTGAGCGAGACGCCGATCCCGCGGGCCGTGCCGCGATACCAGTATTCGCCGAAGAAATTGACGTCGAACTTCTCGGCGAAAATCGAGAAGCAGACCATGACGAGGAACGCGAGGTCGCGCGCCCGCTGGGAGATCGTCGTGGCCAGAATGCTGATACCGCTCACCGCGCCGAGCACGATGAGCGCAATGATATGCTTGGTTTCCATCGTTCGAAGGCGGGACGGCGCGCGCTCAGGCGGCCCGGAACCGGCGGACGCGCGGCGGCGGCAGGGCGGTGATCATTTCGTCTCGAGCGCGGCCACGGCCAGCGACTGCCGGTTCGCCTTCGGCCAATACTGCGTCAGTCCCGCGCGCAGGGCCCGCGACGCCCGCGCGCAGGCCACCAGCGTGACGACGAAGCCCGCCAGCGCGGCGGGGGCGCGCGTGAGTTTGCCGAGCCCCGGCTGCCGCAGCAGGCGCTGGAAGCGAAACGTCAGGATGCCCGGGAAGATCTGCCAGAAGAAGCGCCGCCGCCGGAGGTGCGCCGCAATCAGCCGCTTCAACCAGTCGGGATCCGCCGCCTCGAGCCGGCGCAGCGTCGCGGCGAGCCGGCTCCGCTCCTCGCGCGGGAGCGACTTCAGGTATTCCACCAGCACGTGGACCGTCGTCTGCCCGAGCATCTGGCGCTTCTGGTTGTTCAGCACGTCACCGAGATTCACATACGCCTCGAAGATGTGCGCCGCGTCCGGCGCCAGCACGATCCGGCCCGGGTCGGCGGGCCGCGTGAGAAAATCCGTGCAGACCATCTCCTTGATGAAGCCGTCCTCGGTGGCGCCGAGATCGCGCGGGAGATAGAGGTTGCGGGCCACGTCCGCCCGCAGGCAGTGGAGCTGGCCGCAGATCTTGCCCGCCTCGCCCCCGCCCATCGCGGTCGCCGCCAGCGACAGCCGTTCGCGCAGGGTCTTCCGCTCCTTGAACAGGAGGTCCTTGCACTGGCGGCCGGTGGCGGCGGGCACCTCCGGCCGCCGCTCCAGCACGGTCATGAGATTGAAGATCGTGTCGCGGTGGTGGAAGACGATGTCCGCATCCATCGACACGATGGCGCGTGTCTCGACCGCGGAGAACTCGTGGATGAACCGGTTCCAGGCGTTCGCCTTGCCGGCCTCGGGGATCTCGATCACCCGGCCGTGGCAGCCCTCCGCCCCGCCGGGTCCCTGCGCCAGGCGCGCGAAGCAAGCCCGCGCGACCGCGGCGGTGCGATCCGTGCAGGCGTTGGCCACGACAATCACCTCGGCGGACTCGTGGCGCGCCGCCAGCCGCGCGAAGACCGTCTGGCGGAACAGCGACGCCAGCGTGGCCGGGAGCGCGTCCGCTTCATTCCAGGCCATGATCCCAATCGACAGGACGACCGGGTGCTTTCTGGGAGGATGCGACATGGGACCGATGGGGGCGCGTGAGACGCGGCTCCCACCATACCCGGCACCCGCGGCCCGGGGCAGTGGGTCCGGACCTACGCCGCGGGCGGCATGGACCCCATGGGCCGGCGGGGCGCCCCGGCCTAACATGGCGCGTTCATGAGCGACCCGAAGGTCACCATCATCCTGCGTTCCTTCAACGAAGCCTGGGCCCTGCGCGACACGCTGCCGGCCCTCCGCGCGCAGGACCACCGCGACTGGGAGCTGATCGTATTCGACTCCGGCTCGAACGACGGCTCCGTCGACCTGATCCGCGCGGCCCGGCCGCGGCACTTCATCCAGTTGCTGCCGCACGACTACAACCCCAGCCGCGTGATGAACCAGGGCATGGCGCTGGCCGGCACCGACACGGTGATCTTCCTGAACGCCGACGCCACGCCGCAGGGCCCGCACTGGCTGCGGCCGCTCGCGACCGCCCTCGCCGATCCTCGAAATGCCGCGGTCTTCGGGCGGCAGATCCCGCGGCCGGACTGCGCGGCGGTGTTCGCCCACGACTACGAGCGCTGTTTCGGCGAGCCGCGCGAGTCCGCGGGCTGGGATCATTTCTTCAGCATGGTGAGCAGCGGGCTGCGCAAGGAGATCTGGGCGCAGCGCGGCTTCCTCGAGTCGATGCAGTATTCGGAGGACGACGAATACACGCGGTGGTGCCGCACCGCCGGCCATGCAGTCGTCTACGTCCCCGAATCGGTCGTCATGCACTCCCACAACTACACGCCGCGGCAGGCCTACAAGCGCAGCTTCGGCGAGGCCTGGGCGCTCGCCGCCGTCTGGCCGGGCCCGCCGGACGAGGTGACGCAGCCGCGCCGCGTGCTCCTCGGCTGGCTCAACGATGCCCGCCGCGACCTCGCCTTCTGCCGGCGGACGCGCCGCCTCCGCGAGTGGCCCCGCGCCCTCCGCATCCGCTGGGAGCAGCGCGTCGCGCGGCGCGCGGGCTTCCTCGCCGGCTGGGCGATGCACCGCGGTGCCGCCGTATCATGATCGCGCCTACGCCCTTCGCCCCGCCGCCGCCGCGGGCCGGGCCGCCTGCCGCCGATCCCTCCGCCGCATCGGCGGCCGGCGCCCCACCCCGCTTCACGCTCGACGGCAGCCGCGAACTCGAACGCCACCTCGCCCACACGTGCGCGCGGATCGCCGCCGGCGTGCGCGGCCTCCTCCCGCCGGCGCGGCTCGAGGGCCTGCTCCTCGGCGGCGGCTACGGCCGCGGCGAGGGCGGCGTGCTCGCCACGCCCGGCGGCGACCGCCCCTACAACGATCTCGAGTTCTACGTCTGCGTGCGCGGCTTCCGCCACCTGAACGAGCTGCGCTTCGGCCACGCCCTGCACGTCCTCGGCGAGATCCTCACGCCCCAGGCCGGGGTCGAGGTCGAGTTCAAGATCACCTCGCTGGCCGAGCTGCGCCGCGCGCCGGTGAGCATGTTCTCCTACGATCTCGTCGCGGGCCATCACCGGCTGATCGGCGACGCGGGAATGCTCGCGGGCTGCTCGCACCACCACGAGGCCGGGCAGATCCCGCTCGGCGAGGCCACCCGCCTGCTGATGAACCGCTGCTCCGGCCTGCTCTTCGCCCGCGAGCGCCTGGCGCAGCGGGAGTTCACCGCCGCCGATGCCGACTTCGTCCGCCGCAACCTCGCCAAGGCCGCGCTCGCCCTCGGCGACGCGCTGCTCGTCGTCTTCGGCCGCTACCATCGGAACGTGCGCGAACGCCACCGCCAGCTCGGCCTGGTCGCCCGCCTCGAGCCGCTGCCCTGGCTCGACGCGGTGCGCCAGCACCACGCCGCGGGCGTCGGGTTCAAGCTGCACCCGGAGCGCAGCACGGCTTCTCGCGCCGATCTCCTCGAGGCGCACGCCGCGATCACCGCCCTCGCCGCCCCCGTCTGGCTCTGGCTCGAGGGCCGCCGCCTCGGCACCGTCTTTGCCTCTCCCGCCGCCTACGCCGGCACGCCGCTCGACTTGTGCCCCGGCACCCCGCGCCTGCGCAACGTCCTGCTCAGCGCCCGCGCGCTCGGGCCCGGCGCCCTCGCGGCGACCGGCGCCGGCCGGCACCCGCGTGCCCGCGTGTTCCGCGCGCTGAGTCTCCTGCTTTGGGAGCCCGACGCGCTCGAGGCGCCGGGACTCCGCCGCCGGCTGCAGCGCGAACTCCGCACCGACGCGACGACCTTCGCCGCCTTCCTGCGCGCCTACCGCGCCCTCTGGTCCCGCGTCAACTGAACGACCGCCGCTTCCCGCAAGTGGCTTTCGTCGCGCCGGACTTGCCGCGCGCGCGCATCCGTCAATAACGGACGGCGCACCATGTTCACCCTCGGCATCGATTACGGCACCAACTCCGTGCGCGCTCTCGTTGTGCGCTGCGCGGACGGCGCGGAGCTCGGCTCCGCCGTCTTCAACTATCCCAGCGGCCATCAGGGCGTGCTCCTCGATCCGAAGGATCACCACCTCGCCCGCCAGCATCCCGGCGATTACCTGATCGGCCTGGAGAAGAGCGTGAAGGCCGCCCTCGCCGCGGCGAAGAAGGCGCGCGGCTTTTCCGCCGACAAGATCATCGGCCTCGGCGTCGACACCACCGGCTCCAGCCCAATCCCGGTCGACGCCGCCAACCGGCCGCTCGCCCTCGACAAGAAGTGGCGGAAGAACCTCCACGCCCAGTGCTGGCTCTGGAAGGACCACACCAGCGTTGTCGAAGCCGCCCAGATCACCGAACTCGCCGCCCACCACCGTCCGCAGTTCATCGCGAAATGCGGCAACACCTACTCGTCGGAGTGGTTCTGGTCCAAGCTCTGGCACTGCCTCAACGTCGCGCCCGAGGTCTTCGACGCCGCCCACTCCTGGGTCGAATTGGCCGACTGGATACCGTCCGTCCTCGCCGGCGCGAACCAGCCCGCCCGTGTCGTCCGCGGCGTCTGCTGCGCCGGCCACAAGGCGCTCTACAGCGACGAGTGGGGCGGCCTGCCCGACAAGGAGTTCCTCCGGCTCCTCCACCCGAAACTCGCCGACCTCCGCGATCGCCTCTACGAAAAGGCCTACGACGCCACCGTGCCCGCGGGCAAGCTGAGCTACGAGGGGGCCGAGAAGCTCGGCCTGCGCCCCAACCTCCCGATCGCGATCGGTGAGATGGACGTCCACTACGGCGCCATCGGCTGCGGCGTCGCCGAGGGCGTGCTCGTCAAGGTCATCGGCACCTCGACCTGCGACTGCGGCGTCGTCTCCGCCGACAAGAACGTGCCCGACATCCCCGGCATCTGCGGCATCGTGAAGGGCGCGATCCTCCCCGGCTACTACGGCCTCGAGGCCGGCCAGTCCGCCGTCGGCGACATCTTCAAGTGGTGGGTCGAGGTCGTCTGCCGCGGCGACGCCGGCCTGCACGCGAAGCTCACCAAGGAGGCCGCGAAACTGAAGCCTGCCCAGTCCGGCCTGCTCGCGCTCGATTGGAACAACGGCAACCGCACCATCCTCGTCGACCCGCTCCTCACCGGCGCCCTCTTCGGCCAGACGCTCTACACCACCCAGGCCGAAATCTACCGCGCCCTGATCGAGGCGACCGCCTTCGGCGCCCGCGCCATCCTCGAGCGCTACAAGGAATACGGCGTGCCCGTGGAACGCATCGTCTGCGCCGGCGGCATCGCCGAGAAGAACCCGATGCTCATGCAGATCTACGCCGACATCACCGGCTGCACCATGCAGGTCTCCGGCTCGTCGCAGGCGTGCGCCCTCGGCTCCGCCATCTCCGCCGCCGTCCTCGCCCGCGCCCACGCGGACTTCCCCACGGCGCAGGCCGCCATGACCAGCGTCAAGCCGAAGAGCTACCGCCCCATCCCCGCTCACCAGAAGGTCTACGACGACCTCTACCGGCTGTATCGTAAAGTCCATGACGCCTTCGGCGGCCTCGACAAATCCGCCGACCTCTCCCGCCTCATGAAGGACCTCCTCGTGCTCAAGCACGCGCAGCGCGGGTGAGAGCACCAGTGATCAGTAATCAGTGATCGGTAATCAGTCAGTGGGCAGAGGCCCGGATTCAGCTACTGCGCCACCGTCCGCCGAGTGCCACTCACTGACTACCGACTACCGACCTCTGATTACTGATTACCGACAACTGATCACTGCTAACCTCCCCCCTTCCTCATGATTTCCCTCCCCAACTCCGAAATCTGGTTCGTCACCGGCAGCCAGCACCTCTACGGCCCCGAGACGCTCGCGCAGGTCGCCGTCGACGCCCAGGCGATCGTCGCCGGCCTCGGCGCCTCGAAACGCATCCCCCTCGGCGTCGTCTTCCGGCCCGTCCTGAAGACGCCAGACGAAATCCGCGCGCTCTGCCTCGAGGCGAACCACGCGCCGCAGTGCGCCGGGCTCATCCTGTGGATGCACACGTTTTCCCCGTCGAAGATGTGGATCGGCGGACTGACCGCGCTGCGCAAGCCGTTCGTGCACCTCCACACGCAGGCCAACCGCGATCTGCCGTGGGCCACGATCGACATGGATTTCATGAACCTCAATCAGTCCGCGCACGGCGATCGCGAGGCGGGGTTCATCCACACGCGCCTGCGGCTCGGTCGCAAGGTCGTCGTCGGCCACTGGCAGGATCGCGAAGTGCAGGACCGGCTCGGCGCCTGGATGCGCGTCGCGCGCGCCTGGCACGATCTGCAGGGCGCGAAGTTCGCGCGCTTCGGCGACAACATGCGCCAGGTCGCCGTGACCGACGGCGACAAGGTCGCGGCCGAGATCACGTTCGGCTTCGCCGTCAACGGCTACGGCATCGGCGACCTCGTGGCCAAGATCTCCGACGCCGGGATCAACGATCGCCGCGTCGACGAACTGTGCGCCGAATACGCCGACCGCTACACGCTGGCGAAGGCGCTGCAAAAAGGCGGCGCCCGCCACGACGCGCTGCGCTACGGCGCGCGCATCGAGCTCGGCCTGCGGGCGTTTCTCGAGGAGGGCGGCTTCAAGGGCTTCACCACCACGTTCGAGGATCTGCACGGGCTGCGGCAATTGCCCGGGCTCGCCGTGCAGCGGCTGATGGCCGACGGCTACGGCTTCGGCGCCGAGGGCGACTGGAAGACCGCCGCGCTGCTCCGCGCGATGAAGGTCATCGGCGCCGATCTTCCGGGCGGCACGTCGTTCATGGAGGACTACACCTACCACCTCCACCCGCGCGGCCACCAGGTGCTCGGCGCGCACATGCTCGAGATCTGCGAGAGCAACGCCGCGACGAAGCCCACGCTCGAGATTCACCCACTCGGCATCGGCGGCCGCGAGGATCCCGTGCGCCTCGTGTTCGACGCCCGCACCGGCCCGGCGCTCAACGCCTCTCTCATCGATCTCGGCAACCGTTTCCGCCTGATCGTGAACGAAGTCGACGCCGTGAAGCCGCCGAAGATGCCGAGGCTCCCCGTCGCGCGCGCCGTCTGGGAGTGCCGTCCCAATTTCAAGGACGCCTGCACCGCCTGGATCCTCGCCGGCGGCGCGCACCACACCGGCTACAGCTACTGCGTGACGAAGGAACACCTCGAGGATTTCGCCACGATCGCCGGCATCGAACTCGTGGTGATCGACGCCGACACCCGCCTGAGCCAGTTCAAGCAGGACCTGCGCACGAACGAGGTCTACTACCACCTCGCGCGCGGGCTGCGGGGATGAGGCGGAACTGCTCCCGGCCGAAGCCGCCGCCCGGCCGCCGGCGCGCCGCCTGCTCTTCGCAGATTTCGCTCCCTCCGTCGTTTTCCGCCTTTCCTGCCCGGCACATTCTTCTTCTCCTTCGTCGCCCCCATGCTGACTGACCTCAAACGCGAAGCCTTCGAGGCCAACCTCGCCCTCTCCCGTCAGGGCCTGATCAACCTCACCTTCGGCAACGCCTCGGCCATCGACCGCGCGCGCGGCATCTTCGCCATCAAGCCGAGCGGCATCGCCTACGCCGACCTGCGGCCCGCGCACATGGTCCTCGTCGATGTCGAGGGCCGGAAGGTCGAGGGCAAGTTCGCCCCCTCCTCCGACACCCCGACCCACCGCCGCCTGTATCACGCTTTCAAATCCGTCGGCGGCATCGCGCACACGCACTCGACGCACGCCACCGCGTTCGCGCAGGCCGGGCGCAGCATTCCGATTTTCGGCACCACGCACGCGGACTACTTCAACGGCGACATCCCGATCACGCGCAAGCTGACCGAATTTGAAATCAGCGGCTCCTACGAGTGGGAAACGGGCAACGTGATCGTCGAGCGCTTCCTCGCCGACGATCTCAACCCGATCGACTTCCCCGGCGTGCTCGTCCACCGGCACGCGCCCTTCACCTGGGGCCCGACCGCTGCGAAGGCCGTCGAGGTCGCCGTCGCCGTCGAATGCGTCGCCCAGATGGCCCTGCTCACGATGCAGCTCTCGCCCAAGCTCCGCACGATCGAGCCCGAGCTGCTCGAGAAGCACTTCAAACGGAAGCACGGTCCCGACGCCTACTACGGCCAGCGGTAGGCGCGGCCGTCGCAACCGCCCGCGTTGTAGGTTCGCCGCGCGTCCAAGCCGTGTGACTACACGCGGCGCTCCCGCGCACTACCGCACCTTCTTCGCGCGGATGTCCGCGAGGAGCTGCGTGAGCTCGGCGAGTTTTTCTGGATGCGCGGCGGCGATGTTGCGCTGCTCCGCCGGGTCGTCCGCGAGATTGAAGAGCAGCGGCTCCGCCACGCGCGCCGCTGCAAACCGCGTGTCGCGCGGATCCGCGCCGCGGCCGATGCCGGTGGCGGCGTCCGCGTTCGCCGGGATGTATTTCCAGTCGCCGGACCGCAGCGCGAGGACGTTCCCGATGCCGTGCTGCACGATGTTCGTGCGCAGCTGCGCGTCGGTCTGCCCGAGCAGGACCGGGAGCAGGTTGAGGCTGTCGGGCGCGGCGTCCGCCGGCACCACCTGCTTCGTCAGCGCCGCGCACGTCGCCAGCAGGTCGACCAGGCTGAAAAACTGCGGCGTCACGCCCTTCGGCACGCGGCCCGGCCAGGCCGCGATGAAGGGCACGCGCGTGCCGCCCTCGAAGCGGAGGTATTTCGCGCCGCGCAGTTCACCCGCGGGCCGGTGCGTCCCGATATCCTCGACCGAGCGATCGTAGTAGCCGTCGAACAGCACCGGGCCGTTGTCGCTCGTGAACAGCACGAGGGTGTTCTCCGTGAGCTTGTGCCGCTCGAGCGCGGCCACGATCTCACCCACCTGCCAGTCGAGTTGGACGATGGCGTCGCCGCGGATGCCCGTGCGGCTCTTGCCGCGGAAGCGCGGATGCGGCATCCGCGGCACGTGCGGGTCGTGTGTGCCGAAATGGAGGAAAAACGGCCGGCTGCGATTCGCCGCGATAAACGCCGTGGCGCGCCGCGTGATTACGTCCGCAATGTCCTCGTCGACCCAGCGCGCCCGCTTCCCGCCACTCATGTAGCCGATGCGGCTGATGCCGTTGAGAATCGTGTCCGCGTGCTGCCGGTCGGCGCCGACTTTCAGCAGCGCGGGACTCTCGCGGCCCACGGGCTCGCGGCCGATCCGCCTGCGATAGCTGACCGCGATCGGGTCCGACGGATCGAGGCCGAAGACGCGGTGATTCTCGATGAACACGCACGGCACGCGATCGACCGTGGCCGGGATGAAGAACGCGGAATCGAATCCGATTTCGAGCGGCCCCGGCGTAATCTCGCCGTTGAAATCCACCGGCGTGTTGCGGTCGCCGAGGCCGAGATGCCACTTGCCGATCAGGCCGGTCGCGTAGCCCGCGCGCTGCAGCATCCGCGGCAACGTGAAGGTCCCCGGCGCGATCGCCGCCTGGGCGTCGCCATCGAGGATGGCCGTCTGCTGCGGCGGCTGGCGCCAGCCGTATTCGCCGGTCATCAGCGCATAGCGCGACGGCGTGCAGGTCGACGACGGCGCATACGCCTGCGTGAAACGCCGCCCGCGCGCGGCCAGCCGGTCGATGTGCGGCGTGTCGGCGCCCGTCCCGCCATAGCAACCCGCGTCGCCAAACCCGAGATCGTCGGCGATGATCAGCACGATATTTGGCAGACGCGCTATCTCCGCCGCGAAACCAAGGGCGCCGACGAGGAAGAACAGACACCAACGCAGGAAAAGTTGAAGCGACATGGGAAACGGGGTCATCCGAAGATTGTGACGCGGAAAAGACAAATGAGTGAAGCCGGAAGCCATGAAACCATGAACGCCCGCTTCCTGCTTCCTGGCTTCCTGCTTCAGCTCTTCTTCCCCGCGCCGCGCACGAGGAAGCGTTGGAGCAGGATGAACGCGAGCAGCAGCGCACCGACGACGATGCGCATCCACCACGAGCTGAGCCGGCCGTCGAAGAGGATCGCCGCCTGGATCGTGCCGAAGATCAGCAGGCCGAGCAGCGTGCCCGCCACGTGGCCGCGGCCGCCCGCGAGGAGCGTGCCGCCGATGACCACGACCGCGATCGCGTCGAGCTCCAGGCCGATGCCCATGCTCGGATTGCCGGAGCCCGTGTAGACCGTCGCGACGATGCCCGCGAGCGCGGCGCAGGCGCCGTTCAAGGTGTAGACCGCAATCTTCGCCGGGCCCACCGGCAGGCCCATCAGCAACGCCGATTGCTCGCTGCCACCGATCGCGAGCAGCGTCCGGCCGAAGCGCGTGTGGTGCGCGAGCACGTAGCCGAGGCCGACAATCGCGAGCAGCACCAGCGCGGCGGCGGGAATGCGCACGGTCTCGCCCAGCGCGAGGTCGAAGTTCGCCAGCCCGTCATACCACGGATGCGTGATGCCGACCGATTCGGTGTTGAGCCAGAAGCCGACGCCGCGCGCGAGGAACATCCCGGCCAGCGTGATGAGAAACGCCGGCAGCCGGAACACGTGGATGAGCGTGCCCATCGCCGCGCCGAGGCCCGCGCCCAGCGTGACCGCCAGCGTCCACGCGAGCGCCGGATGGACGCCGCGGCCCGCCACCAGCGTCGCGGTGAAGATCGACGTGAACCCGATCACCGCGCCCACCGACAGATCAATGCCGCCGGAGAAAATCACCAGCGTCATCCCGACCGCCGCGATGCCGAGGAACGCGTTGTCGGAAAACAGGCTCACGATCACGCGCGCCGAGCAGAAGCCGTCGTAGGCCACGGACGCCGCCGCGAAGAGCGTCACCAGGATCGCGCCGGTGGCGAAGAGCGGAAGCTGCCGGGAAAACCGTTTCACGCCGCCGCCTTTCCACGGCGGCGCCAGAGGCCGGCGACCCACGCCCGCAAGGTCTCCGACTGCAGCAGCGACACCAGGATGATGAGCAGCGCCTTCGGCACCGGCGCGACCGCCGGGGGCACGCCGCGATAATACATCGTCGTGGCCAGCGTCTGGATCAGCAGCGCGCCGAGAAACGTCCCGAGGATCGAGAAGCGCCCGCCGGTCAGCGCGGTGCCGCCTACGACGACGGCGAAGATCGCATCGAGCTCGGCGTTCTCGCCCGCGCGGTTGGCGTCAGCCGCGCGGATGTTGGCGGCCGTCAGCACGCCGGTCAGCCCGGCGCACGCGCCGCACGCCACATAGGCGATCGCCTTTACGCGCGCGGCCGCGAGCCCGGCGAAGCGGCTCGCCGTCTCGTTGTCCCCCACCGCCTCGATGAACATCCCGGCCGCCGTGCGGCGCACCGCGAAGTGCACCGCGAGAAACAATGCGATCACGATCAGCGGAGCCACCGGCAGCCCCAGGACGAAGCCGGTGGCGAGAAACTCGAAACCAGCGTGCGCGACGATGATCACCTGTCCGCCGCAGATGAGCTGGGCGATGCCGCGGCCCGCCACCATCAGGATGAGCGTCGCAACGATCGGCTGCACCTGCCAGCGCGCGACGAGCATGCCGTTCACGCCGCCGGCCAGGGCGCCGACGCCGAGCGCGGCCGCGATCGTCGTGACGAGTCCCGCACCCTGATTCAGCAGCAGCGCGCACACCGCCCCCGCGATGGCGATCACCGAGCCGACGGAGAGATCGACGCCGCCGGTGGCGATCACGAGCGTCATGCCGAGCGCCACGAGCATCGTGCGCGAACCCTGCGTCAGGATGTCGATCGGCACGCCGTAGAGATGGCCGTCGCGCAGCGTGACGTGCAGGAACGCCGGGTTGCTCGCGAGGTTGAGCAGCACGAGCAGCGCGAGGCCGGCCAGCAGCCAGAGGATCGAGGACGGCGGCCGCTTCATGGCGATTGCACGCGAGCACTCACCGCGAGCGTCGAGCCGTCCCGCTGCTCACGCAGCGGGCTACGGTTTCCCTGGTGGCCCTGCGCGTCAGCGCAGGGATGATTGCTCACCGCAGCACTCATGCGCTTCCCGCCATCATTTTCATCAGCCGTTCCGGCGGGAGGTCCGGACCGGCGGCCACTTCGCCGGCGGCGCGGCGCTCGCGCAGCCCGAGCACGCG
>CAZENI010000113.1:0-18800 GCA_964513055.1 uncultured Opitutus sp. | reverse complement strand
GCTCTACACCGACCCGCGCGGCGCCCAGGTGCCGGGCGTCGCCGCGAGTTTCGATCGTCCCTACGGCAAGTATCCGCAGCTCTACGAAAACCCGCAGTCGATCGGCTCGGGCGAGTGGCTCTGCTTCGAGTTTCCGCTCGCGTATTGGCTCGAGCAGCACGGCTACGACGTCACCTACTGCTCCAACAGCGACTGCCTCGACGCCGCGCAGATCACGCGCTGCCGGGCCTTCCTTAGCGTCGGGCACGACGAGTATTGGGATCTCCGCCAATACGACGCCGTGAAGGGCGCCATCGCCGCCGGCGTCAACATCCTCTGGCTCTGCGGCAATTCGGTCTTCGTCGTCAGCCCGTTCTCCGCCGCGAGCGACGGCCGCGCCCACCGCGTGATCGAGCGCGTCGGCCATTTCGCCGGGCTGACCGATGAGGACGTGGAGAAGGCGCGCCGCGTGTTCACGGCCGACTACCGCCGCGCCGGCCCGGACGAGAGCGCGATCATCGGCGCGCGCACCGTCATCCCGTTCAACGGCGGCGGCGACTGGACCTGCACGAACCCCGGCCACTGGATCTTCGAGGGCACGGGCATGAAGAAAGGCGATCGCATCCCCGGGCTGGTCGCCTGGGAACACCACGGCATGCCCGCCAAAATCCCCGGCCTGGAAGTCGTCGCCGAAGGCCTGGTCTGGGCGAGCGGCGTCACGCCGAGCGCGTATGCGGCGACGATCTTCCCCGGCCCGAAGAACAACTTCGTCTTCAACGCCGCGACGATCTTCTGGGCGCAGGGACTCGCCTCGCCCCCCGGCCACATGCTGCCGTGGACACACTGGGCGAAGCCGCAGGGCCCCGATCCGCGCGTGCAGCGCATCACGCAGAACCTGCTCGACCGCGCGATCCGAACGTAGCGCGCGAAGCGTCAAGCCGCTCCACCTACCGCTTCACCACGCCGATCCCCGCGCGTTCCGGCAGCGTGATCTTCCCGTCGACGATCGTCGCGCCGTCGAAGCAGTCGTTCTTGATCAACACCGCGCCGTCGAGATCGGCCCAGTCAACCAGCGGCGAGAGTTGCGCCGCCGCCGAGATGGCGCACGAGGTTTCCGTCATGCAGCCGAGCATGGTCTTCAGGCCGAGCGCGCGCGCGAGGAGGATCATCTTGTGCGCTTCGCGGAGCCCCGTGCACTTCATCAGCTTGATGTTGATGCCATCGAACACCCCGCGGAGCTTCGCCACATCCGCGAGCCGCTGGCAGCTCTCGTCCGCGATCAACGGCAGCGGGCTGCGCTCGCGCAGCCACGCCGTGTCGTCGGGCTGCTCCTTCGGCATCGGCTGCTCGATGAACACCACGCCGCGCGTCACCGCCCACTCGATCATCCGCAGCGCCGGCTCCCGCTCCTTCCAGCCCTGGTTGGCGTCGATCGTGATCGGCTTGTCCGTCACCTCGCGGATCGTGTCGATCATCATCCGATCGCTCTCCTCGCTCCGGCCGAGCTTCACCTTGACGATCTTGTAGATGTCGGCCTCGCGCGTCTTCAGGCGCACCATCTCCGGCGTGTCGATGCCGATGGTGAATGACGTGACCGGCGCCTTCGCCGGATTCAGCCCCCAGATCCGATGCCACGGCGCGCCGAGTTTCTTTCCCACCCAGTCGTGCAGCGCGATGTCGACCGCCGCCTTCGCCGCCGTATTGCCCGGCGCGAGCGCGTCGACGGCCGGGAGGATTTCTTCGAGCTGAAACGGATCGCGCCCTGCCGCGCCGCCAAGCAGCGCCGCCGTTTTCGTGAAGAACACCGCCGCCGTCGCCTGCGTTTCACCCAGATACGGCGGCATCGCCGCCTCGCCGTGACCGATCACGCCGTCGTGCTCGACTTCGACCAGCATCGCCGGCGTCGACGTGCGCGTGTTCGAGGCGATGCCGAAGGCGTGCTTGAGTTCGAGGGTGTAGGGGGCGGCGCGGAGGTTCACGGGCGGAAAACGTGACCGCGGATTACGCGGATTACGCGGATAAAAACAATCCGCGATCCGCGCCGGGCTGCCACCAACCTTTCCGCTGAATCGGAAGAGTGAACAGAAGACCGCGAAGGAAACGAAGCCGACCGACCCGACCGGGCCCGATGCCCTGCTTCGCGACCTTCGCTGCCTTCTGTTCCATTTCTTCGGCCAGGCGTTCTCCTTCGCGTGCCCTGCCCTCACCCGAACAACCCCAGGCCCGGCCGGCCGCCGAAGCGGCTGCTGAACGCGGGCAGCACGTAATCCATGTCGCCGGCGCTGACGCCGAACCAGCTCAGCAGGTCGCGCGCGTATTCATCCACGGATACGCCGGGCACGATGCGGCCCTGGCCCTGGCTCGTGTCGAAGGCCGGCAGCTGGCGCAGGTCAGGATAGATGCCCTGCGCGGCGTTGCCGTAGACGCGCCCACCGCGGACAGCGCCGCCGAGCACAAAGTGGTGCCCGCCCCACGCGTGGTCGGAGCCGTTGCCGTTGGAGGTGAGCGTGCGCGCGAAGTCCGACGCCGTGAAGAGCGTGACGCGCTCGCGCGCGTTGCTCTCGCCCAGCGCCTGCCAGAACGTGTTCACCGCCTGGCTCACCACCCGGAGCATCGTGCGCTGGTTGTTCAACACCTCGTCGTGATGGTCCCAGCCGCCCATCAGCACGAAGAACACCTGCCGCCGCACCTGCAGCCGCTGGCGCGCGGCGATGATGCGCGCGACCATCGCGAGCGAGGACGCGAGCTGGTTGCCGGCGGGTGCGGCGGCCGGCGGCGGCGTGGCGTTGATCGCCTGCGAAAACGTGTCGTAGGCGTCGAGCGCGCCGCGCGTCGTGCGGGCATAGGTTTGCTCGAAGAGATTGCGGTAGGTCGCGCCGAGCTGGCTGTTCACGCCGGCGGTCCGCAGCGCATCGATGGTGTTGACGGCACCCGGCTGGTAGCCGCGCAGCGCGGTCGCGCCGCTGGCGGTGACGCTGTAGTTCACGACGTCGCGGCCGGTGAGAAACGCGTTCTCGCCCGCGAGCGAGATGTTCATCGACACGTGGCTCGGGGTGTTGAGGGAGTTCAGGATGTCGGCGGCGCGGCCGCCCCAGCCGATCGCCGTGCGGGCGTCAGGCATGCACGTCTGCCACTGCTTCACCTGATCGGCGTGCGAGTAGAGGGAGAGCGGCAGGTGTCGGCCGGCCTGGACGTCGGCGAGCGTCGTCGGGCGGAGCAGCGAGCCGACATTGGCGACGAACGCCGCGCGCCGGTCGTTGAAGAGCGTGTGCAGCTCCGGCATCGACGGGTGCAGGCCGAGCGCGCGGCCCCCGAGATTGTCCGCCGCGATCGGCAGCAGCGTGGACCGCTCGAGCGCGAGATTGCCGCGGACGCGCGCGTAGGCCTCGTATTCGCCGGGGCTCGTCGGCACGAGCATGTTGTAGGAGTCGTTGCCGCCGGCGAGGAAGAGGCAGACAAGCGCGCGATAGTCGTCGCCGCCGGCGGGCGGCACCTGCGCCGCGAGCGAGTTCGCGAGGCGCAGGTTCAGCAGCGTGGAGAACAGCGCGGTGGAGCCGACGGCGGCGCAACTGGCCTGGCCGAGAAACTGGCGACGCGACGGATCGCGCGGGGTGGAGGAGGACGAGGCGGAAGAGCGGGAAGAAACATTCATGGGAAACGAAAGGGTGATCGAAAGGAGGGAATGAAGAACGGGGACGGGAGCGCGCGGGCTACTTGAGGACCGCGAAGTCCGGCGAGATGGCCGCGAGGTAGAGCGCCAGGCGCGCGCGGTTCAGGGCGATCGACTGGTTCGGCGGGCCGTAGAGCGCCGGCGTCACGCCCCGGATCGCCGTGAGCAGCGTCTCGCGCGTCGCGGCGCTCATCGTGCCGTGCGTGAGCAGCAGGTCGATGTAGTCGACGAGCGCGGCGGGATCGCCGCCACGCTCCGCAGCCGCCGTCAGGTCGAGGCGGACATTCACATACATGTCTTGCAGGAGTCCGGAAAAAACATTGGGCGTGCCGATGCCGTAGACCGCAGTGTGGATCTGGAACTCCGGCGCGAAGAGCCCGGCATCGCCAATCGGCCCGGCGGGCTGGAAGTCGGGCAGGTAGAAATTGAACACGGACGGCGCCGAGAGTGGATACTGCCCGAGGCTGCCCTCGTTGAACTGGTAGGAGAACGCGTGGGGCAGCACACCGGGCGTGACGCGGTAGTTCAGCGCGCGCATCAGATGCGCCACGCGGAGGAAGGGCTCGCGGAGCTTGCCATGCTCGGGATCGAGGATGAACGCCGGATCGCGCGCCTCGCGGTCGAGGAGGATCGCCGTGACGACGTGACCGAGGTCGCCGCGCTCGCCGCGGCCGTTGTCGATGAAGGCGGACGCGACGCGATCGATGTAGCCGGCGCTCGGGTTGGAGGTGACGAGCCGCTGGATCAGCAGACGGGCGATGAAGGGCGGCGTGTTGGGGTGCTCGACGAGGTTGCCGACGGCGTCGGCGACGTCCTTCAGGCCGGATTGGCCCGCGGGGAGCACGGGCTTGGTGGCGCCGGGATAGTGCAGCAGGCGCTTCTCGCCGCGGTCGTGCTGCGGCTCCCACATTTCCATCGGCTGGCTGGTGTTGGGCCGCGCCATCGCGGGGAAGCCGGTGCCGACGGGCCAGGTGCCGACGGAGTTCGGGTTGTTATCCTCGTCGGTGAAGCCGGTGAAGACGCGCGCGAACTCCGTGATGTGATCGTTGGTGTAGGTCTCGATCGGCCGGCCGCTGGCGTCGTGCTGGATCGAGCCGTCACGGTTGAGCTGATACAGCCCGATCGAGAAGAGCTGCATGATCTCGCGCGCGAAATTCTCGTCGGGGCGCCGGCCGGTCACGGGATCGCCGACGCGGTTGCGGTAGTGGCTGAGGTAGTGGCCCATCATCGGATGGCGCGCGACCGAGAGGAGCAGGTGCCGGTAGTTCCCGAAGGCATGCTGCAGCAGCATGTCGTAATACGCGGTCGAGCCCTCGCCGCCGGCCTGGATCGTCATCGCCTGGTCGGAGATGACGAAGATCTGGCTGAGCGCGTAGGCCACGCGCTGGCGGAGCGCATCGCGGCCCGTGAGCATGACTTCGTTGCGCGCGCGGCGGTTGTGGTCGGCGAGCGGCCAGGCGGTGATGTGTCGGGCGGCGACGGCGGCGCGGAGCAGCGGCAGCGCGTAGGTCGGCGGCTTCGCGAGCTCGGCGGCGATCCAGGCGCGGTAGTCGTAGTTCAGTTGGCGCAGCTCGGCGATGGCGGCGGGCGAAGGGCCGAAGGTCGCTTGCGCAAGGAAGCGCGAGGCGAGCTGGTCGGGCGTGAGCGTGGCGTTGGGCACCACCGGCGGCGGCGTTTGCGCGCGCAACACGCCGGTGACGGTGAGGAGCGCGAGCAGGGTCGCGCCGAGACGAGCGGGGATGGGTATGATGATCATATGAAGCCGACGAAGCGGCACCCCTTAATGCGCAACGTATGCAAAAAGGGGCTCATCGCTCCCGACTGAGGCGAAGCACTGGTGGAGTTTTCACGCGCGTGGCCTTGACCGAAATGCAGCGCGCGTGAATGAGCCCCGGCAGCGTCCGTTTGCGCATGGCGCCGTGAAGCACATCACCAGCGCCACCATCATCGCCATCGCATGACCCCGGCCTTCGAGCGCCAGGAAGCCGTTTTCGCAGGCCGACGATCATGAACCCGACCTCGATCCGCGCAGCGCTCCTTACGGCCTCGGCCAAAGCAACCCTCCGGAAAGTCCAGTTTCCTATTGGTAGCGTTGTCGATGTCTCCTTGGGCGTGACCGAACGCTTCGTCTCCGCCAGCGGCGAACTCCAGCACCCCGCCGCTTCGTGCGGACTCCCGATTCAACGGCTGCCAAGGCGATCCCATCGGCGGACGGCTTCTCGCCCCACGCCACGGAAACCGCCGGCAATCTCGTGCGCGACGACAAAGCCCGCTCGATCGATGTGAAGCGCGCGCACAAAAATCCGACGCAAGAGATCCGCGGCCAATGCCGGGAGATTTGCTTCAGCTTTCGCGCTGAGCGTTCTAAAGCTCTTTTCACGCAATGACTGAACCGGTCCTCACGTTTCACCCGGCCAGTGCCGCATCCGTTGCCGCGTTTCTCGCCATCGTCGTCGCGGTGATCGCGACGTTCCTTGCCGGCGTCGATCGGTCGTTCCGCACCGCCTCCGGCCAATCGCACTCGGCCACGGTGATCGCGGCCGTGGTGCTCGCGGCCTGGCTCACGGTGCTGAGTCTGATCGTCGCGAGCGGCCGAATGGCGTCGTTGCCGATGTCCGGCCTGCCATTTTTCTTCGGCTCGATCGTCTTCGTCTGCCTCGGCGCAGGGTTCTCGCGATTCGGCGCACGTCTGGCCGGCGGCGTGCCGGTCGTCGCGCTGGTCGGGTTTCAGGCCTTCCGGCTCCCGCTCGAACTCGTGCTGCACAGTTGGGTCGTCCAGGGCACCATCCCGGAAACGATGACGTGGAGCGGCCGGAATCCCGACATCGTGAGCGGCATCGTCGCACTGGCCGCCGCGCCGTTTGCCGCACGGCATCGCAGCGTGGCGTGGGTGGCCAATTTCGTCGGATTCGTTCTGCTGCTAAACGTCATGCGCGTCGCACTGTTGTCCGCGCCGGTGCCGTTCGGCTGGGACCTGAAACGGCCGCTCCTCGTCGCGTTTCACCTGCCCTACGCGTTGATCGGCCCGGTGTGCGTGGGCGGCGCGTTGTTCGGACACATCGTGCTCACGCGTGCGCTGCTGCGCCGCGTCGAGCCGGCGAAGTAGGCGCGGCGCCGGGGTCCGCAGAGCCTTGGGCCTCGCGTTGCGCACCTCGCGGATGAAGTCGGGATCCGCACCGGCCGGTTTCACCCGCACCAGGTCCGCATCCTCGAGAAATCCAGTTTCCCAGCAGCAGCTAATCTCCAAGCTTCAAATTTCCTGCAAAAACCGCTACGCCCCGCAGCCCATGAGCGATATCACGCTGGTGCTGGCAGGGCTGAACCGCGGGGACCGCGACTCGGCCGACGACCTCCTGCGCCTCGTCTACGGCGAGCTGCGCCGCATCGCGGCGTGGAAGATGGCCAACGAGTCCGCCGCCTACACGTTGCAGCCCACCGCGCTCGTGCACGAGGCGTGGCTGCGGCTCACGGCAACCGACGGCGCGATCTGGCAGAACCGCGCGCACTTTTTTGGCGCCGCCGCCGAGGCGATGCGCCGCATCCTGATCGACAACGCCCGCCGGCGCAACGCCCTCCGCCGCGGCGGCGACCTCGAGCGCGTCGAACTCGCGGACATCGACCTCGAGGCCCCGGCGATCGACGACGCGCGCCTGCTCGCGCTCGATGAGGCGCTGCAAAAGCTCGCCGCGGAAGACCCCGCCAAGGCCGAGCTCATCCGTCTGCGCTACTACGCCGGCCTCACGATCGAGGACGCCGCGGCGACGCTCGGCATCTCGGAGGCCACGGCCAAGCGCTGGTGGAGCTTTTCCCGCGCGTGGCTATTCGCCGAAATGCAGCGCGCATAAATGAGCCCCGGCGGCCGGCGTTTGCGCATGACGCCGTGAAGCCCGCTCCCACCACCGCCACGAGCATCGCCGTCGCATGACCCCGGCCTTCGAGCGCCAGGAAGCCCTTTTCGCCACCGCGCTGGCCCTGCCGGCGGAGGAGCGCGGCGGCTTTCTCGCGCGCGAATGCGCCGACGACTCCACCCTGCGGCAGCGCCTCGACGCGCTGCTCGCGGCCCACGACGACGCCGGCGACCTGCTCGAACCGCCGGCGAAAGTCCCGGTCGCGCAACTCTGCTTCGACGCCGTCGCCCCCGAGCTGCCCGGCTCGCGCCTCGGTCACTACACGATCGGCGAAAAAATCGGCGAGGGCGGCGGCGGGAGCGTCTACCTCGCCCAGCAAACCGCCCCCGTGCGGCGGCAGGTCGCGTTGAAGATCGTCAAGCCCGGCATGGACACCCGCGAGGTCATCGCGCGTTTCGAGGCCGAGCGGCAGGCCCTCGCGATGATGGATCACCCCGCGATCGCGCGCGTCTTCGAGGCGGGCGCGACGGACACCGGCCGGCCGTTCTTCGCCATGGAGTTCGTGCGCGGCACGCGCATCACCGACTATTGCGATCAACACCGCTGCACGCTCGCGGAGCGCCTGCGGTTGTTCGTCCAGGTCTGCCAGGCGATCCAGCACGCGCATCACAAGGGCGTCGTGCACCGCGACATCAAGCCCTCGAACATCCTGATCACGCTGCACGAGGGCACGCCGATGCCAAAAGTGATCGACTTCGGCATCGCCAAGGCGACGCAGGGCCGGCTCACCGACCGGACGCTCCGCACCGCGCGCGAGGAGTTCGTCGGCACGCCCGCCTACGTGAGCCCCGAGCAGGCCGACGGCAGCGAACGCGACATCGATACGCGCAGCGATCTCTACAGCCTCGGCATGCTGCTCTACGAGCTGCTCGCCGGCGGCACGCCCTTCGAGACGAAACAACTCGTCGCCGCCGGCCTGCACGAGATGCGCCGCCAGATCCGCGAGGTCGACCCGCTGCGACCCTCCGCGCAACTCCGCCGCTGCGACGCCTCCGCGCTCGCCGTCATCGCCGCGCAACGCCGCACCACCGGCCCCGAACTCGTGAAGGCCCTCGCCGGCGACCTCGACTGGATCGTAATCCGCTGCCTCGAGAAGGACCGTGCGCGGCGTTACCAGACCGCGCTCGGTCTCGCGCGCGATCTGCAGCGTCACCTCGCGCACGAGCCGGTCGAGGCCTGCCCGCCGAGCATTGCCTACACGCTGGGCAAATTCGCGCGCCGGCACCGCGCGGCTTTTGGATTCGCCGCCGCCACCATCGTGCTGCTCGTCACCGCGACCGCGATCAGCCTCCGTCTCGCGCTCACCGCGCGCCAGGCCGAGCGCCGCGCCGAGGCCGAGGCCGCGGCCGCGAAGCAGGTGATCGCGTTCCTTCAGACCGATCTGCTCGCACCCGCCGCGCTGGAGGACGCACCCGTCTGGGACCTGAAGCTGCGCACCGTGCTCGACCGCGCCCACCGCACGCTCGAAAGCCGCCTCGTCAACCAGCCGCTCGTCGAAGTCGGCCTGCGCGAAACGCTCGCCGCCACGTATCGCACGCTCGGTGACTACACCATCGAGGCGCAGCACTGGGAAAAAGCCCTCGCACTCCGCCGACAGCTCAACGGCCCCGAGGCGCCTGAGACGCTCCAGGCGCTGAGTCAGCTCGCCGCCGCGAGCGAAAGTCTCGGCCGCTACGCCGCCGCCGAGGAATTTGCGCAGTCCGCACTCGAGGCGCAGCGCCGCGTGCTCGGTCCCGACGATCCCGCGACGCTCCGCACCATGCAGCGCCTCGCCACCATCCTGTGGAACCGCGGCCGGCTCGCCGAGGCCTTCGAGCTCACGAAGCAGACGTTCCGGGCCCGCTCGCGCGTGCTCGGCGCGGATCATCACGACACGCTCGCGTCGATGCAGGAGATGGCCCAGTCCGCGCGCAACTCCGGCGAGGTCATGGCCGCCGCGGTCTGGGGCAGGCGCGTCCTCGACGCCAAGCAGCGCGTGCTCGGCCCCGGCCATGTCAGCACGCTCAGCGCGATGGACAGCCTCGCACTCACCCTGCGCCTGCAGGGCCGCCTCACCGAAGCCGAGACGCTCCAGCGCGAGACGCTCGAGGCCCGCGCCCGCGCGCTCGGTCCCGAACATCCGGATACCCTCGGCTCGCTGACGAACCTCGCGTTCGTCCACCACGACCAGGGGCGTCTCGCCGAGGCGGAAGCACTCGCCGGGCGCGCCCTCGCGATCCAGCAGCGCCTGCACGGCGACGAACACCCGGGCACACTCCATGCGCGAACCGTCCTCGCAATCATCCGTCTCGCCCAGGAACGCATTCCCGAGGCGCTCGCCGAGCACGCCGATCTGCTGGCGCGGCGCCAGCGCCTCCTCGGTCACGAGCATCCGGATACGCTGAGCTCACTGCACTACGTCGGCGTCACCCGTCGCGCCGAGGGAAACCTCGCCGGCGCCGCGGCAATCCTCGAGACCGCGCTCACCCTGCGCCGCCAGCTCCTCAACCCGCAACATCCCGAGCTGCTGCGCACGATGGAGGAACTCGGCCGCGTCCGGCTGCAGCAGGGGAATTTCACCGCCGCCCACGATCTTCTGAAAGCCTCCGCCGACATCCGCAACCGCACCCTGCCCCGAATCTGGCGCACGGGCCTCGTGCGGCGCTGGCTCGGCGAGGCGTTGATCGGCCTCGGGCGTTTCCGCGAGGCCGATCATCAGCTCCAGCTCGCGTTCAAGCTGCTCTCGGAGCCGGTGGAGGGCGCCCCGGCCGGCGGCGACCGCGCGATCCGCGAGACGGCCGAGCGCCTCCTCGCGCTCAACGTGCAGCAAGGCCGGCGCTACCAGGCCGAATCCTGGCGCAGCCGCCTCGCGGAACTGACGGTGGCGCAAGCCCGCTGAGGCGGACTGGAGCGGCCGGCCTCACTCCACCCTCCCGCCCCGCCGCAGCTCCATCGCCGCGATCAGCCCCAGCGCGAGCAACAGGATTCCCATCAGGGCCGGGTTCGTGCGCGTGATCCGCGCCACGTCCAGCCGCAGCTCCAGCGGCGCGCCGCCGTCGACCTGCACGCTGCGCGCAAACGTCAGCACGCGCCCGCGCTCGGGCAGCGTCACGTCGATCGCGCCCGGCGCCGGATCCGCCGCGAGTTGCTGGTCGACGATCCGCGCCGCGATCCCTCGCAGCGCCGAATTCTCCTCGGCGGTGTTGCCCGCCAGCAGTTGCTCGGCCTGCTGCGGGTTGAAGTTCACCCGGCCCTGCAGGAACGGGTTCAACGTCACCGCCTGCTCGAGCGGAGCGTTGCGCGTCGCGTCGCCGAGGTTGTCGAGGTAGAGGCGCTGGCGCCGTGTGTTCAACCCGAGCACGGCCTGCTGCGTCTTCAGGTTGCGGAGCTGCACGCGCGCGTCCTCGTTCGTCGCCTCGTCGAGCGCGAAGCGGTTCGACGCGTTGAGCAGCGCGCCCGCCGCCTTGTCCTGTTCGCCCTGCTGCAGCCACGAGCTCGCGAGCTGCAATTGCGACATCGCCTCCTTCGCCTCGGCCGAACGCTTCGAGCTCACCAGCGAAACATACTGGTCCACGCCGAACCCGCCGCCCGTGCGCTCGTCCTGCAGGCGCAGCGCACCGCGGTAGCCGTCGAGCGCGTAGCCCGGCGGCAGCACCACGCGCCACGTGACGTTCTCCAGCGGCACACTGAGGCCCGGCCCCGCCAGCGCAACCGCGCCCGTCGCGTCGTCCGCCGCCGTGTAGACGAGCCGCACCGCCGCCGCGCGCGCACCCGCCTGGTGCGGCGTCACGTAAAACAGCCACGCATCGCCCTCGCGCACCACCGCCACGCTCTCGCCATTCACGAGCGTGTTGAACAGCCGCGCCCCCGCGGGCAGCCGCACCCGCAGCGTGCTTTTCTCCAGCACATCGACCTTCAAATCCATCGCGGTCAGCGCCCCGCCTGCTGGCGAGAACAACGTCATCAGCTCCGCGCGCGTCACGCGCAGCTTGAGCGCGTCGGCCACCGCGTGGCGTCGCACCACGACGGCCAGCGCGCCCTCCGGCTCCGCCACCCGGAAGCACAGCGCCGGCACGGTCCGATCGCTGCGCTGCTGCAGCACCACCGGCACCGCGCTCCAGTCCGCGCGCGTCCAGCCGCGCGGGAGCGCCGGCGCCTCGAGCTCCAGCCGGCCGCCGCTGCGGATCGCCACGAACTGCACCGTCTGCCGCGCCCCGACAAACTCCGGCGTCACCACCGCCTCGCGCCCGCCCGCGCGCGCCGCCGTGCCTTGGAACTCGATCTGCACGTCGCTCTCTCCCGCAATCCCGCGCTGGAAACGGATCTCCCACAGATCCGATTCGCCGGCCACCGGCCCGATCTCGCTCACCGCCGAACCGGTCGCGCGCACCGTGCGCGCACGCTCCTCGCCCAGCCCCGCCAGCCGCATGCGCGCAGTCTTCACCGCCGCGTTCTCCACCCGGTAGCGCACCGCCAGCCGCGTCAGCGTCTGGCCCTCCCGCAACGTCACCTCCTGCAACGCCTGCACCGTCACCCACGGCTCGAGCCGCTCCACGCCCAGCCGCAGCACCCAGTCGTCCTGCAGCAGGCGAAACGCGAGCGTGCCCGGCTGCATCCCGCCCACCGTGCGCGGGTCGAGCGGCGTGACCCGCTCCCGTTCCACCGCGCGCAGGCGTATCCCTTTTCCGGGCACGACGACCGCCTCCGCCGTCTGCCGCGTGGCCTCGCGCACGAGCAGCCGCGGAAAATCCCACGCCGCCTGCGCTCCCGGCGCCGCGCCCGCGAGCTGGACCTGGAACGCCTGCTCGCCGAGCGTCCGGCCGTTGAGCTGGAGCGTGACGATCCGCTGCGCGCCCTCCACCGCCTCCGTCCACTGGCTGAGCGCCGGGCCGCTGATCGCCTCCACCTCGAGTCCGGCCGGCAGCGCGAAGCTCAGCCGGAACAGCCCCACGCGCGTGATCGCCACGCGCAGGTCCATCGCCAGCAGCATCCGGTCGTCGTCGAGCGACAGCACCTGCCGGCTCGTCACCCGCACCTCCGGTGCGACCGGCGCGATCTTCAGCTCCACCCGTCCCCCCGCCGGCCCGTAACGCCACACGTGCTGCACCGTCGCGAGCGCCTGTCCCTCCCGCGTGCGCGGCAACAGCGACGCCTCAAAATCCTGCACGTTGACCGCCGACAGCTCGCTCGCGCGCACGCCCTCCGGCTGCGCCTCGCCGCCAAACGCCAGCGCGAGCAGCCCCGCGTCACCCGCCGCGCCGGGCACGCGCAGGGGCTCCAGCGCCAGCGCAAACGGCAGCTCGCCCGCGCCGCGCTGCGTCTCCACGTCGAAGTGAAACCCCGCCGCCTGCGCCGGCTCGACCGCCACGTGCAGCCGCCGCGTCGCCGGATCGAAACGCCACGCGCCCACCGGCCCGCGGGCGACCTCGCCCACCGTGAAGCCCGCCGGGATTTCCAGCTCAAGCGCGGACACGCGCCCCTGCACCGGCCGCACCGTGACGCGCGCGACGCCGTTCACCACGCCGGGCCCGGGCACGTAGAGGTTCGCCGTCTCCGCGAAATACTGCGTCGCCTCCGTCGCGAGATCGCGCTGCCGCGGGCGCAGTTGCACGAACGCCGCCGCGTGCGGCGCCAGCACCAGCGTCGCCCCGCTCCGCTCCGCCGTCCCGTCGTCCGTGCGCAGCACGAGCATCGCCATCGGCGAGACAAACTCCCAGCCGCCCTGATCCAGCTCGATCGTGAGCCGCTGCGCGACCGCCGGCCCGGTCGGCAGCGCGATCGGCTGCGTCCGGTCCGGCACCGGCAGCTCGAAACGCACGCGCGCCATCAGCGTGCCCTCGCGCTCCGGCGCCACGTAATACGCCGCGGCCCCCTCGCGCTCCACCTTGCCGAGCCGCAGCCCCTCGCCCGCAAACTCCGTCACCACCGCGGGCGCGCGCAACAGCAGCACGCTGTCGCCCGGCGCGCCCTTCACCGTGAGATCGATCTCGCCGAACAACCGCTCGCCGCGGATCGACCAGCGCTGAATCATCGCCTGCGCCGGCTTCGCCAGCGACGACGGCACCGCGGGCTCGCCGGCGACGACCAACGGAGTCGACCACGCCGCCGGCGCGACCTCCGGCGCCGGCAATGCCTGCAGCACCTTTCTCGAGGGCTCCACGCGACGCGACTCCGCCGCGCACAAGGCCGGTCCTTCGTTCACCGCGAAGCCCGTGAGCCCCGCTAGCAACGCCAACGACGCCACCGTCGCGCTCCCCGCGCCGGGCTCCGCGGCGCGCCCGCCCTCGTCGTCGCGTTCCCGCCGTTCCCGCCGCCACGCGATTACACCCGGCACCAGTATCCGCAGAAACACCACCGCCCCGCCGGCCGCGAAAAACACCACCGCGCCGCCGCGCTGCGCGAGCAGCCCGATCGCGACCAGCATCACGCCCGCCATTCCGAAGTAGGGCTGCCGCTGGTCGGCACGCCGCGGACCGGACGCAAGCACGGGCCCGGCCACAAAGCGGCTCGCAGTCAAAATACCCGCGCCCGCCACCACCGCCACCAGTCCCCACGTCACGAACCACACCTGCCACGCGGCGACATTCGCCGCCTCCACCGCCACCGCCTCACCCGCCGGGACCATCGTCGCCGCCACGTTCAGCTCCGGCACGTTCGCCCGCCGCTCGATGATCGCCGCACGGCTCAGGATGAAGGCCCCCGCCGTCCCGAGCATCAACGCCCCGATCCGCAGCAGCGCCCCCCAGCCGCCGCGCCGTGGCCGCAGCAGCACGCCGAGCCCAACGAGGCTCAGCACGACGAACGCCCCCGGCCCGCCGCGCGCGGAGATCCACTCGAAGCCCGTCTCGGTCAGCGCCGGGCGCGCGAGCTCCGCGTTGCCGCCGCGCGGGACCAGCAGCCGTCCCGTGTCGGCGCGCACGATCCACTCGTGGATGATCGTCGGCGCCGACGCCACCCGCGGTGCCGCCAGCCGCAGCGCCGCCCCGGCTGTCGCCGGCTGGCCGATGCGCAACGCGATCACCGCCGGCTCGTTCGGATTCAACCGTGGCGGCAGCGGAATCAGCGTGTGCTCGCCATCGACGCGCGCCTGCACGATCTCCTGCTCGACGCGCGCCTCCCAGAGCGTCGCGCCCGCCGGCAGCACGAGGCGCAGCGCCTTGCGCCCGCGCGTCTTCACGTAGTAGGTCGCCTCCGTCACGACCTGGCCGTCGCGCGCCACCTGACTCGACAGCTTCGCGAAGTCCACGACCTGATCGATCGTCTCGCCCGGCGCGTGCCACTCGACCGCCAGCTCGAGCGCGAACGGCCGCGCCGTGTAGTGATACACCGCCAGCGAAGGCGCGCTCGTGAACGTCCGGAACTCCGCCGGCAGCTCCGCCGGCTCCAGTTTCAGCAACGCGCCCTCCGCGCGGCGGATCGCGTGCTTCACCTGCAGCGGACTCACCACCTGCAGGAAACCGCGCTCCGCCGCCACGCCCAGCGGCCGCACCGCGCCAGGCGCAATGACGCCGCCCCGCACACTCAGCGGTTGCTCGAACGTCAGCAGCAGCGTCGCCGCGCCGAGCACCGGCTGGTGCAGCGACACGATCACCTGGTCGCCCTCGCGTCGCCAGTCGCGCCGCACATTCTGGCCGGTGATGTCGAGATTGCCCACCGCCGCCGGCACCTCGATCCGCCACTCGCTCGCCGGCGCGCCCACCACGAAATAGTTCACGAGCACGCTGCTCGTGACCACGCCCTCCTTCAACGCGTAGAGGTGAAACACGTCCGCCTGCACCGCCTGGCCGAGCGCCTCCGCCCGCAGCTCCGCCGTCCACTCCGCCGCGCGCAACCGCCACGCCTGCTGCAGCCGCGCCGTCTGCTGCGGGAAGAAACTCAACGGCACCTCGACCAGCCCGTCGACGCGCGCCGGCACCAGCCGGAAGCCGGGCGCCGCGACCGCACCCACGTGCCCGCGCACGGATTTCGCCCCGGGGAAACGCAGCGCCGGCAGCGCCCAGTCGCCGGCCGCCGCCGGTTGGTTCTTCTCCAGGCGCAGTTGCAGCAACTGGCGCCCCTCGACCGCGCGGCCGAAAAGAATCCGCAGCGCCCGCGTGCCGCCCGCCGTCTCGCCCTCCACGACGTGGTCCGCCACATCGCTGCCCGTCAGAGCGACCACGGTGTAGTCCGCAGGGATGCGCAGCGTCCAGTCGCGGAGCGGCGCCTCGCGCACGTCGAGTTCGATGCCCGCCGCCATCACGCGCGCCGTCTCCGCCAGCTCGTAGGTCGTGATCGCCGACACGCCGATCTCCGGCTGTATCTGAGAAGCCAGCACGCGGTAGCCGTAGCCCGCCGACGGAAACCGATACACCAGCACCTGCCGCACGCCCTCCTCGATCGCCGCGCCCGGAAACTGCGCCGGCGCGAGCTGCATCAGCCCCGCCGTCTCCGCGACCTCGATCCGCACCGCGCCGCGATTCGCAATCCGCACGAAACCGGAATGGCGCACGCCGCCCTCCGGCGTGAACCGCAACGGCTCCGTGCGCGCCGGCCAGGCGCCGAGCTCCGCCTGCGCCTGCACCACGAGCGCGCCCTCCCCCTCCAGCGGCCGGCTCAGCCTCACCTCGAGCACGCGGCCACCCTCGGCCGGCCGCAGCGTCCAGCCGACGACGTTCGCGCCCTCCACGCCGACGATCTCACCCGCGCCCTCCACGCGGGCGCGCACCACCCCGAGTTTCCCCTGCAGGATTCGAAACGAAAGCTGCGACGTCTGCCGCAGCCGCCCGGCCCCGATGCGCACCTCGGCCAGCTCGGTGCTCGTGAACGCGAGCGTCCCCTCGGCCGCCGCCCGCGTCTGCCTCCACGCCAGCGCCGCCGCGCCATTCGCCGGCAGGAAGCCGCGCCACCGCGGCCCCGCCCCATCGCCGGCGTTGACTTCCGGCGGCATCGCCACCGGCACGACCACCGCATCGGATTTGAAACTCACGTCCGCACCGAGGCCTTCGAGCGCGAGTGGCACCACCGCGCCCGCCGGCATCGCGAACTCCAGCTCCCGCCAGTCGCCGCTCCCGCGCACCGCCGCGGCAAACTCCAGCGCCACCGCCATTGTCCCCGCGCGATCGGCCACGAGTTCGTAGGCGAAGCCGCCCTCTTCGCGCGCCGCCAGCTCCACGTGCCAGCCGTCGCCCGCGGTGCGCTCGCCGAGCGCCGCGTGCCCCGCGAGGAGGCGCAGCCGCGCGCCCGCCTTCGCCGACCGCAGCTCCCCGCGCAACACGAACGCCACGCTGCCCCCCGCCTCGTTCACGCGCCCCGAGAGCTGCGCATTCACCAGCTCCGCCTCCCGCGGCCCCGCGCCGCGCGCGCTCACCGTCACCTCGAGCCGCGCGTCGCCCGTCGCGACGAACCGCCCCGGCTCACCGAGCGGCGTCAGCCCCGCCGCCGACGTCACCCGCAAATCGATCGCCGCCTCGGACAGCAGCGTGACGCGCGCGACGAAGCCCACCGCGTCTCCCGGCGTCGCGAGCAGCACCGCAGTCGCGCCCGGTTGCGCCGCCGGCGCCTGTCGCGTCTGCACCACGAGGTCGAGATCGCGCCCGGCCCCGGGCTCGAGCCGCAGATCGAGAAAACGTCTTCCCGCCACCGCGCCCTGGCGCACGGACCAGTCGCGCAGCCCCGCGCCGCTCACGCCTGTCACGTCGCCATCTCCCGAGAGCCCGAGCGAGAGCGTATCCGGTTTTCCCTGCACCAGGTGCAGCTTCACCCGCAGCTCGCCCGCGATGCCGCCCGCGCCAGCGCGAACCGTGTGATCGACGGACGCCGAGAAGAACACCGGCGCCGGCGGCGGCACGCCCTGCACCTCCACCACCAGCCGGCCGGCATCGGGTGAAAGCGCCGCGCTCACGCCGGCGCGATCGGCGGCGCAAACGGCGCCGGTCGAGACCACCATCACAATCGCGACAAACGCCTTCAGCGATCGCCACCTGTTCGTAGTTCCGCCTTTGGGCGGTGCCTCGATCGAATTCCGCCTGAAGGCGGGACTACCAGCGCGGGTATTTTTGGACATGGCTAACGCATGCATGGGATAGGCTCCTTTACGTTAAGGGACGAAGAGCGGAACGACGGGCGGATGCTCGGCGGTGCCGATGCTCTCACATCCTCCCGGAAAAGTTGTCAGCGCGGCGTCAGCCGCTCGTCAGCCCTTTGTCATGGGAAAGGACCTCCGGAGAAAAACCGTTGGATGTGGAAAGCAGGAAAGGTGGAAAAAACCACCAACCCACCGCTGCCGCAGTCCGAGGCCTTTTTCCTCCTTTCCAGCTTTCCACATTCAAGTGCCTTTCTTCATCCCTCATTCCCGCGTGAGCCGCCGCACCTGATCGAACATCGTGACGAGTTCCTGCACGCGCGGCTGCTGCGCATACTCGCGGCGCAGCGCGCTCACCGGGCCGGCGAGATCGCCGAGCTTGAACTGCTCCGCCGTGGGCGTCTCGAGGAATTTTTCCGCCAGCAGCGCCGCGACGCCCGCGAGCCGCAACGACGGCGCCGCCTTCTCGAACGCCGGCACGCGTTCCTCAAACGGCATGCTCCACGAGCGCTCGACCATTCCGCCCGTCGCCGCGTCGCGGAAACGCACGAACACCTCGCCGAGTTCGCCCGTGCCCTGCGGCAGCACCTCGACCTGATAGAGCGCCACCGCCGCTTCCTCGGCGGCCAGCTCGGCCGCGTCGACGCCATCGTTGCGAAAATCCTCCGTCCGCAGGCGGTGCTCCTCGAATCCGATCAGCCGATACCGCCCCACGCGCGCCGGATTGAAGCGCACCTGCAGCTTCACGTTCTCCGCCGCCGGGCGAAACGCCCCCGCGAGCTGCCGCGCAAACCCCGCGTCGGCCGTCTCGGCCGAATCGAGCGCGTAGTAGCGGCCGTTGCCCTTGCGCGTCAGCGCCTCGAGCACGGTGTCGCCGATGCCCTCGAGCCCGACGCCGCACGCGTCAAACGCGATCCCCTGCTGCCGCAGCGTCTCGACCGCCGCCGTGAGCCGCGCCGGCTCCGCGTCGCCGAGATTCGCCGCGCCGTCCGTAAGCACGACGATCCGGTTCTGCGCGCCGGCGGTGAGATGCCGCCGCGCCAGCTCGCCGCCGAGCTTCAGCGCCGCCTCGATGTTCGTGCCACCCTCCGCCGGCGTGCGCGCCAGGATCGCCAGCGCCTCGCGCGCCCGGTCGCCCGGCAGATTCTCCGCCAGCAGCCGCGGCTGGCGCGCAAACCCGATCAGCGTCAACCGGTCGTCCGGC
>CAZENI010000112.1:0-18838 GCA_964513055.1 uncultured Opitutus sp. | reverse complement strand
CCATGGCGGTGAAACGCGACCGTCGACGCCCTCCGTCATGCCTTCGGATCTGCTGTCTCCGCGTCGCGAACTCCTGGTCGACCAGGTGGCGGCCGTGTTGCGCCGCGAGATCGCCCACCGTCGCTGGCCCGACTGGCTGCCGAGCGAGCGCAGCCTGATTGCCCTCCTGAATGTCAGCCGGCCGACGCTGCGGGGGGCGTTGCACCAGCTCGTCGCGAGCCGGGAGCTGGGCCTGTATCCAAGGCATGGCTATAAGGTGCTCGGCGCCCCCCGCCGGGCGGCACCGGCGCGGGCCGCCGCGCCGGAGATCGGTCTCCTCTGTCCGGAGCAGGTTTACTCGATGCCGTCCTACGTCGTGCAGCTCGTGGACCGGCTGCGCTCACTCTGTGCGGAATCGAACCTGCCCTTCGAAGTGATGGAGGGGACGCGTTTCGGCCGCAACGACCCGGGACGATTCATGCCGCGGCTCGCCCGGAATCATCCCAAGGCCTGCTGGATTCCCGTCATGGCCGATCGGCGGATGCAGGAGTGGTTCGCCCGCAGCGGCACGCCCGCCGTGATCTACGGCAATGTCTATCCGGACATGCGCCTGCCCGCCGTGGGAATCGATTACCAAGCCTGCCTGAGGCATGCGGCGGCGCTACTCATCGCGAGGGGCCATCGCCGGCTGGCGCTCGTCACCCACGATCCGCGGCGGGCGGGCGAACAGGAAAGCGTCGCCGGCTTTCGCGCCGCGGCGGAGCAGGCGGCGGGGGCGGTCGAGGCCACGGTGATCGCGCGGCCCGACGACGACGCGGCGGCGCTGAGCCGCCAGATCGACCGGTTGCTGCAAGGTCCCCGCGCGCCGACGGCCATCATCGTGTCGCGCACCCACCATTACGCGACCGTCGCCACGCGCGTCCTCGAACTGGGCCGGCGCGTGCCGGCCGATGTGTCGCTGCTCTGCCGGGGCGAGGACCCGTTCCTGCATTTCCTGTCGCCCACGCCGGCGTTTTACCGCGTGAACCTCGAGGCTCTCGCGCGCCGGCTGTTCCGCACGGTGCTGCGCGTGGCGACGGGTTCGACTCCCCCGCAACAGCAACAGCGCGTGCTGCCGGAATTCGTCGCGGGGGCGTCCATTGGGCCGGTGCCGCGCGAGGCGAGAGGACGCGACCATGGCTGAGCCGCGGGCGAGTTCCGTGCTCATCTACGGCGGCACGGCGCCGGCGATCGTCGCGGCCGTGCGGGCCGCGCGCGAAGGGCTGGACGTCACGCTCGTCACGCCGACGCGGCATCTCGGCGCCGCCTTCCCTTCCCTCGGCGCGCTCGAAACGCACTACCGGGGCGTCCGCGCGCCGTTGCTCCGGGAGTTCGCGGAGCGGGTGACGCAGCACTACCTCGCCGCTTACGGGGAAGACTCCCTCCAATATCGCGCCTGCGCGGGCGGCCGCATGCTGACCTTCGAGCCGCAGGTCGCCGAGCGGATCCTGCATGAATGGATCGAGGCGGAGCCGCGCATCACGTGGCTGCCCGATTGCACGCCGCTCCGCGTCGAGCGTGACGGCCGGACGCTGCGTCAGGTGGAATTCGCGCGGGCCGATGGCACGACGCTGCGGTGCCGCGCGGAGGCGTTCGTCGAGGCCAGCGACGAGGGCGATCTCATGGCGGCGGCCGGCGTGGAGTTTCGCGTGGGGCGCGAAAGCCGGGACGACTACGGCGAGCCGCGCGCCGGCAAGGTGTTCACGCGCTGGTGCAACGGCACGCACCCGCGCGCGGCGGCCGAGGGCCGGCTGAACCTCGTGACGGCGAACGCGACGACCTCGGACCCGCTGCCCGGCAGCACCGGCGGCGGCGATGATAACATCCAGAGCTACAGCTACCGCCTGTGCCTGACCGACGATCCGGCCAATCGCCGGATGCTGGCATCACCGCCCTCCGGATACGACCGCGCGGTCTTTGCGCCCATCTTGCTTTCGCCCGACGAGAAGGAGCGGCTCCCGCTCCCGTTCCATCACCGGTTCCTCATTCACTCGCTGCGCGAGATGGCCGAACGCGACCACCTGTTTCACGGGCACGCCCTGCCGAACCGAAAGCGGAGCTGGAACGCCACCAACCTGACGGGAGCCTCCAAGGGCTACCCCCACGCGCCGCCGGCGGAGCGCGCCGCCCTCGCGCGGCGTCATCACGACCACGCGCTCGGGCTGCTCTGGTTTCTCCAGCACGATCCCAGGATGCCGGCCGACCTCCGGGCGATGGCGCGCGCGTGGGGGCTGGCGCGCGACGAGTTCGTGACAACGGGAAATTTTCCGCCGCATCTCTACGTCCGCGAGGCGCGGCGGCTCGTGGGCCGGGCGGTGTTCACGGAACGCGACGCGCTCGCGGCTTCCCCGGAGGGCCGCGCGCCCGTGCAGCGCGATGCGATCGCCATCACGGAATTCTCCCTCGATTCGCTGGCCTGCACCACGGAGCGCCTGCCCGGCGCCGGCGCGCTGTGCGACGGTCAGCTTTTTCAGATGGAAGTCTCACGTCCCGGCCAGGTGCCCTACGGCGCGCTCTTGCCGCGCGACGTCGACAACCTGCTCGTGGTGACGACGCTGTCGGCCACCCACGTCGGCTGGGGCACCGTGCGCCAGACGCCGACGCAGATGCACCTCGCCGAGTCCGCCGCCTGGGCGATCGTGCTGGCGCACCGGGCTGGAATCGCGCCGGCGGCGATCGACGTGGATGGATTGCAGCGGCAGCTCGTCACGAGCGGCGTGATGATCACGTTCTTCAACGAAATCGACATGGCGGCCGCGGTGCCGTGGCTCCCGGCCGTGCAGTATTTCGGCGCGAAAGGCTTCTTCGAAAGCTACGACGCCAGACCCAACACAAAGTGCGATCGCGCGACCCTCGAACGCTGGGCCGGCCTCAGCAGCTCGAATGGCGCGCTACCGACTCGAGCGTAATTATGCCGGCGGCTGTTCGAGGCGACCACCGCCGCCACCAGGTAGGGCGAGGCGTCCCCGCCGAGCCGTGTAACCATTGATCTGCGACGGCTCGGCGGGACGCCTCGCCCTACCTCCGACCTGAGCCCGGTCGCTCAATAGCCCTGCCCGGCCGAACGGAGCAGGACATCGCTCACCTGCACGCCCGGCGGGGCGGCGAGGATGTAGCGGACGGCATCAGCGACGTCCGTCGCCGCGAGTGCCGCGTGCGGCAACCGCTGGGTGCGCCCGGCACGCAAGCCGTCGTGGTGCCAAGGCGTGTCGACGAGCCCCGGCGAAATCGAGGCCACCTTGATCGGCAGCCGTCGGGCGACAATCTCCGCGCGCAGGCTGTCGGTCAGGATGCGCAGCGCCTGCTTGGTGGCGGCGTAGACCGGCGGCGCACCGGGCGTAACCCGGTGCGCGATCAGCGACGAGAGGTTAATCACGGCACCCTCGCCGCTACGGCCCATCTGGGCCACCACGGCGCGCATCAGCCACAGTGTGGCGGCGAGGTTGAGATCGAGCGCGTGGCGGATCTCGGCCCACGGGGCTTCGAGCAGCGAGCGGCCGCCGCGCGCCGCGGCGCAATTCACCAGCACGTCGATGCGGGGCCAGCGGCGCAGCGCCCGGCGCAGCATCCGTTCACTCGACGCCCGCCGCGTCTGATCGCACACCAGCGGGAGCGCCTCGCCACCTTGCGCGCGGATCTTGGCCGCGGTGCGCTCCAAACGCCGCCGGTCGCGGCCCGTAAGCACGACCCTCAGGCCTGCGCCGCCGAACTGTTCCGCGATCGCGGCGCCAATGCCCGAGGAGGCGCCCGTCACGAGCGCGACCTTGCCGCGCCAGCGGGCGAGCCCGCGTCCCTCCGTGCTCGCTCGCAACGACGGCTCTTCCCGCGCGGCGCTCATTTCCCGGGCAGCAGTTCGGCGACGGGAAACCGCGCGAGCCGGATCCATTCGCGCCGATGTTTCTCTCCGCCTTCGAAAAGGCAAAGCACCGTTCCATCCGGCAGCATCGTGAGCGACGAATACGAAGAGGGGCCGCTGTGCAGCACTTTCTCGAACGGCCAGGTTTTGCCGCCGTCGACGCTCGCCTTCACCGTCATCCGCTGCCGGCCCTTGTCCCAATCCGGAATCGGCGGGTGCGCCGGATTGGAAAACAGCAACAAGGGATTTCCTTTCGCCGTGGTCGCTGCCCGTAGATCGGCATGACAACCCGGCTCCACCAGGTCGGGGACAAACGTCAAGGGTTCCCAGGAAACTCCGCCGTCGCGACTCTTCGAGGCCGCGCGCATCGGTGGCTTGCCCAGAATGCTTCCGCGCGTGCTCATCAGGAGGCTGCCATCGGAGAGTTCGACGATCGTCGCTTCATTTCCGGCGTAGATCAGATTCTGATCTCGGGCCAATCCCCGCGGCGTTTTGTCAGGCTCGGGCGGGAGCGCGGCGTCGGTTCCCAGCGCTTTGAGTCGATCGTCTCGCTCCACCCGATCGAGCCGCGTTTGCAAATCGCCGTGACCCGTCGGGAGCGGCACTCCCTGGCCCAGCTTCCACGTTGTGCCATGATCGTCGCTGTAGATGACATGCGCGCGATTGATGTGCGCGTCCTTGAGCCGCACGGAGTGATTGCAGGGAATGACCAGCCGGCCCGGTTTGGCGACGCGCAGGCAGACGCCGGGGCTCGGCCCGGTGGCATACCATTCCCAGCCCGGCAGCCGCACGTCGCGCGTCAGGTCGCGCGGCTTGCCCCAACTCGCACCGTCGTCGTCGCTCGCGGTCAGATAGACGCTGTTGTTGTTCCGACAGAAAAGCAGGTGGATGCGGCCGGTGGCGTCGTCGACGACCGGCGCGGGGTTGCCGCTCGTCCGTCCCTCCTCGCGCCAAATCGTCTGCACCGGCTGCCACGTGCGGCCTTGATCGAAACTGCGTTTCAACAGCAGGAAAATCGTGCCGTGGTCCGCGATCCCGTCGCGCCGGCCCTCGCAGAAGGCGAGCAGTGTGCCGCGTTTCGACGCCAGCAGGACCGGAATGCGAAACGTGTGAAACCCCTCCGTGCCGGACTTGAACACATCGATCACCTTGGACAGGGCGGCCGCACTCTCCTGCCCGCGGCCGAGGACCGCGGCGGCGGCGAAGAGCAGCGCGACTAACAGCCGTCGCAGGACCCGCGGCCAGCCGGTCACCGCATGGGCGGCGCCGAGAATACGAGGGGCGGAGAGGTGCATGGTTCGATGGGGCCGGATCGCGCCGCGGGCGGGGCGCGCCGGGCCGCCGGAGGCGAATTCACGCCCCGAGCGGCGAGGCAAGCGAAGCATCGGATTGCCGTCGGGGAAAAGCACCATCGGTTGGTCCGGCGACTGGACCACAGTCGCGATTCCGTTTCTGATCGCCGCGCCCGGTCACCGCGCCACCGCCAGCGCAGTCACGAATTCCGCGGCGAATCAGATTCACGACGGCGGACTTTCCCGCCTAGCCTGACACCCGATCCCCGTCCGATGAGCCGATGCCGCCACCTCCTTTCGCTTGCCGCCGGACTCGCGCTCGCCGCGTGCGTGGCCCAGGGCGCGGAGGGCAAAGTGGTCGCGCTGCCGCCCTTCCTCGTCGAGGAGCAGGCGAAGACGCTGCCGTGGCGTTACGCCGAGGTCGCGGGCTGGGAGGTGCTGTCGTCCTGTCCGGATCGGCTCACGCGCGCCCTGCTCGCAAACCACCATCGCCTGCACCTGCTGCTGGGCGAACTGCTGCCGCCGGCGCTTCAGTTCAACACCAGCGCGCCGCGGACACTCCTCTTCGTCGACAGTGCGCAGCAGCCTCCGACGTCGCAGGAAGTCGTGGCACAGATGGCGCTGACCGCGGCCGAGCAGGACCGACTCGAGGATCATCTGGTGCCGATCGACGACGGTCGCCTGCGCCGCCGCCCACCGCCGCCGCGCTACACGTTTCTGCCGAATCTCCGGCTGTGGGATCGAGACGCGGGGACGCTCTTCGCGATCGTGCGCGAGAGCGAGTTCGACGCGAATCGCGTCGCGCTCACGCCTGACTACATCGCTTTTCTCCTGCGGAACCGGCTGCCAGCCCTTCCGCCCTGGTTCATCAGCGGCGTCCTCACGTTGTCGGCGCGGGCCCGCTTCACCGAGGACGCGCTGATCATCGAGCGGCTGGACTGGATCGCGGAGACGGGCAGCGCGGCGCTGAAGACCGGCCCGGAGGCGAACCGCGCCGTGCTGCCGCTGGCGGAGTTCTTCGCGGGCGAACTCGCGACGGGTGACGCCGGGCCCGGCCCGGAGTTGACGCTGTGGCAGGCGCAAGCCGCGCTGTTCATCCACTGGGGACTCGGTGGCCGCGGCGCCCCCCGGCGCGCGGCGCTCTGGAAATTTGCCGGGCGGGCGGCGGTCGAGCCCGTGACCGAGGCGCTGTTTCAGGAGTGCTTCGGCCTCGATTTCGCCACCGCGCGGCAGCAACTCACGACGCATCTCACAAACGCGATGCGAGGTCCGCTCGCGCTCCGTCCGGCGCAGCGGCCGCGGCTGCCCGAACACTCCCTGCGCCCGGCCAGCGACGTCGAGATCGCCCGCCTCAAGGGCGACTGGGAACGGATCGAGATTGGCTACGTGAAGGCGCACTTCCCGGCGCTCGCGACCAAGTATCTCGAGCAGGCCCGCCGCACGCTGCGGCGCGCCTACGACCGCGGCAGCCGCGATCCGCGGCTGCTCGCCGTGATGGGCCTGTGCGAAGTCGACGCCGGCAACGACGCCGGCGCGCGTGAATTCCTCGAGGCCGCCGCCGCGGGGTCCACCACCCTCCGGCCGCGCGCCGCGTTCGAACTCGCGCGGCTGCGCTTCGCCGCGCTGAAGGAAACCTCACGCGCCGGCGCCGAGTTCCGACTCACGCCGGAGCAGACCGGCGCGGTGCTCACGCCCCTGCTGGCGACGCGGGCACAGGAACCGCCGCTGCCGGAAGTTTACACCTTGATTGCCGACGTGTGGGCCGCCGCGGCCGAGGCGCCGACGCGCTCCGACCTCGCCGTGCTCGAGGACGGCGTCCGCCTGTTTCCGCGCCGCACCGAACTCGTCCAACGCACGGCCGAACTCAACCTCCGCCATGGTTATCCGGATACCGCCCGCTGGCTGATCACCCTGGGTCTGACCCTGGCGCCCGACGCCGCCGCCCGCGCGCGCTTCGAGGCCTTGCAGGCGCGCATCGACCCGACCCGGTGAGGCCGCAGAACGGGAAACGTCGAACCAGAATTTGCCCACGGAACACACGGAATACACGGAAACCGGCCCTTCCTTCCGTGTATTCCGTGTGTTCCGTGGGCCTTCGTTTGGAAGGTCCGGGCGGCCCGCCGGGACGCGCTCAGGCCAGCTTCTGCTTGAAGAACGCGATCGTCCGCGTCCACGACAGCTCGGCCGCCTCCTTGTCGTAGCGCGGCGTGGTGTCGTTGTGGAACCCGTGGTTCACCTTCGGATACATGTGCATCGTGTAATCAACCTTGCTGGCCTTGAGCGCGGTCTCATAGGCCGGCCAGCCGTTGTTGATCCGCGTATCGAGCTCGGCGTAGTGGATGAGCAGCGAGCCCTTGATCTTCGCCGCCTCCTCCGCGGAGGGCTGTCCGCCGTAGTAAGGCACCGCCGCCTGGATCAGATCGGGCAGCCGCCAGGCGAGGGTGTTCGACACCGCGCCGCCGAAACAGAAGCCGACGACGCCGAGCCGGCCGTTACAGCTCGCGTGGCCGTGGAGAAATTTCGCCGCGGCGACAAAGTCCTCGATGACCTTGGCGCGATCGAGTTTGCCCTGCAGCTCCCGGCCCT
Organism: uncultured Opitutus sp.; assembly: GCA_964513055.1. Lineage (GTDB taxonomy): Bacteria > Verrucomicrobiota > Verrucomicrobiia > Opitutales > Opitutaceae > ER46. The sequence continues at coordinate 11,086 of CAZENI010000112.1, read as the reverse complement.
TGTCGTCGTCGCCGGGATAACCACCCGACGGATACAGCGCGTCCGGGGCGAACGCCACGAAGCCAGCCAGCGCGACCCGGCGCGCGACATCCTCGACATAGGGATTCAGCCCGCGGTTCTCGTGCACGACGACGACCCCCGGGAGCTTGCCCGTGGCGTTGGCCGGCCGGGCGAAGAGGCCCCGGCCCTCGTTGTGTCCCGCGGGTGACGGAAACGTGAGATATTCGGTCCTCACGCGCGCGTCCTCCTTCGGGACCTGCGCGGCCAGGGCATACTGCGGGCTCAACATTTCCAGCAGCGCCAGGGCGGTGAGTCCGCCGACGGCGTATTTGGCGGCGCGGTCGAGGAAAGTCCGGCGGTCGATGTGACCGTGCACGTAGTAGTCGTAAAGATCGAGGAGTTCCTGTTCGAAGGCGTTGGCAGTTTTTCGTTCCATGGTTGGGGGCCGCAAGCGTTGGCGTGCTCCGGGTTGAATGTCGCGCCTGAAAGCAGGCCCTTGGCGATCCGTTCGCCACGCGGGTTGGTCCCGAAAAGGTGCCACCCTTTTCCGTTGAGCGAGGCGGCGGCGGAGCCGCAGTGTGCCACAGACGCCGATCCCTCCGATCCCTCCGCTCCCGGCGCGCCCGCGCAACCCTCGCCCCTCGTCCCTCATGTTCAACGTCACCTCTCGTCTGGCGTGTTTCGCCCTGCTGACCGCCCTGACTCCCCTCACCCGCGCCGCGGCGCCCCTCATGGAGCGACAGGATCTGTTCGTGGCCGGTCAGGGCGGCTATGCGCTCTATCACATCCCCTCGTTGGTCGTGACGCAGCAGGGCACAATCTTGGCCTGGTGCGAGGCGCGCAATCCGGGCCGCGACTGGAGCGCGATCGACTTCCGGCTGCGGCGCTCGATGGACGACGGGAAAACGTGGAGCGAGCCCCGGACCATTCTTCGCGTGGACAATCCGAAGCCGAAAAACCCCATGGCGCTCAAGCTGAAGTCCACGAATCCCGACGACGTGACCTACAACAATTGCGTGATGATTCCCGACCGCGACGGATCGCTCCACGCGGTCTTCTGCGTCGAATACATGCGGGCCTTCTACGCGCGCAGCCGCGACGAAGGCGTGACGTGGAGCAAGCCGGTGGAGATCACGGCGACCTTCGAGGGCTTCCGCGCCCACTACGACTGGAAGGTCCTCGCGGCGGGCCCGAATCACGGCGTGCAGCTGCGGAGCGGCCGGCTCGTCGTGCCGGTGTGGATTTCACTCGGGACCGGCGGCAACGCCCACCGCCCGTCCGTCACGTCGACGATTTACAGCGACGACGCCGGCAAGACCTGGAAGGCCGGCGAGATTGCGATCCCGGATACACCGGAGTGGATCAATCCCAACGAAGCGATCGCCCTCGAACTGACGGACGGCCGCCTGATGTTGAACGTGCGCAACGAGTCGAAGACGCACCGGCGGCTCGTGACCTACAGCCGGGACGGCGCGACCGGCTGGAGCCCGCCGCAGTTCGACGACGCACTCCTCGAGCCGATTTGCATGGCGAGCCTGATCCGGCTGTCCGCCACGCCGCAGTCGGACAAGAACCGGATCCTCTTCTCCAATCCGCACAACCTCGAGCGCGGCGGCGGCGCGGGGGCTCCCGGTGTCAGCCGCGACCGGAAAAACATGACGGTGAAGCTCAGCTACGACGAAGGCCGCACGTGGAGCGTGAGCAAGGTGGTCGAGCCGGGCCACGGTGCCTACAGCGACCTCGCGGTGACGAAGGCCGGCACCATCCTGCTCTTCTTCGGCAATGGCGGCACCCCGACGTTCGCGGGCAGCAAGCTGAGCGTGGCGCGCTTCAACCTCGAGTGGCTGACCGATGGGAAGGATTCGCTGAGGTAGTGCGTCGCTTGCGGTGGAGCCCGATGTCCTCATCGGGCTGATTGGAAACGGCCGCGCCTCGACCAAGCCCGATCGGGAAATCGGGCGCCACCGCCACCAGCCCTCACCCCGCGCCCGCCACTCACGCCAGCGCTTCGCGGCAAAACCGGACGCACCTGGCGACTTCCTTCACGGCATCCGAGCCTTCGGGGATCTTGTATTCGAGCTCGATGTCGGCGGGAAACGTCCACTTCTCTTTCCGCATCAGGCAGAGGATATCCTTCAACGGCGTCTGGCCCTGACCCCACGGCAGGTTGCCGCCCTCGGCGGTGCGATCCTTCAGGTGCAGGCTCACGATGCGCGCGTGATATTTCTCGAGCACGGGGATCGGCGATTTGCCCTTCGTGCCGGCGACGTAGTGGCCGACGTCGAAGTTGAAGCCGACGTAGTGGCCGGCATCAATCAGCGCGTCGGCTTCGACCGCGGGAAAATTCCCGGTGTGGTTGTGAAACCCGACCCAGATCCTGTGCTTGTCGGCAAACGGCGCGAGCCGCTTCACTGCGGCGTCGGAGCGCTCGGTGGTGATGCCGGTGGCCCCGAGCGCCTTCGCGACGAGGAAGTTGAAATCGACCTCCTCGTCCGACGGGCCGAACGCGATCTTGTGCAGGTGAATCGAAACGCCCGCGTCGTTGTAGAGTTTCCGGAGCGCGCGGCATTTCGCGAGCTGGGCTTCGCGCTGCGCGTCGGAATAGCGGATCGGCTCGGGCGCGGCAGCACCCTTCTTGCCCTTGCCGGCGGCGACGTTGAAGCCCGCGTAGGCCATGATCGCCGGTCCCATCAACTCCACCTCGCTCAGTCCGGCCGTCGTCAATGCCCCCAGGATCTGCTCCGCATTGCTGAACATGCTCCGGTAACTGTAGGTGATGGTGCCGATCCGCACGCCGTTGATCACCGAGCCCGGCCTGGCCGCCGGCGCGGTAGCAGCACCGCCGATACGCGGCAACGCCGCGCCGGCGACCAGCGCGGCCGCCTGCCCGAGAAACGCGCGGCGGGAGGAAATCCAGGGAGCAGGGGAAGTCGGCATCAGGAGGGGAAGGAGTTCACGCGACCCTACCATGCGGCCCGGCGGAAAGGAAGCGCGGGCACGGCTCCATCTCAGGCGCAGCGTCATTCCTCCCCGTGAATCACGTCGCTGCGAACCTCGGCTCTCTGCTGGTCCGCTTTCGCCACTCGCCCGGTGCTTCGCGGCATCGCCTGCGGTCACCGCGGTCCGCGCGGGCGAACTGCGGATGAGCGCGGCGTTTCCCGACGGGAGAACCCCCGCGCACCGGATCGAGGGCGGCACGCTGCTCCTGCGTCGGGACCCGCGCGATCCGCTGCAGGCTCCAGTCCGCCCACGGCGACGGCGAGCGCTCCGGCCAGCAGGACCGCCGCGACCGCGAAGGTCGTCCGCATCCCGGTCGCCACCGCCGCGGGCGAGGCCGCGGCGAGGTCGTTCGTCGCGGCGGCAAACGCAAACACCGCGCCCATCGCCGCCGCACCGGTGATGAGTCCGAGATTGCGCGAGAGGTTGAGCAGGCCCGAGACCACGCCCCGCTGCTCCGGGGAGGAATCCGTCATGACGGCGGCGTTGTTGGCCGTCTGAAACAGCCCATAGCCCGCGGTCAGCAGCGCGATCGGCGCCAAATAGCCAGCGAGGCCCGAGGACGCCGGTATCAGCGCGAGCACCACGCAGCCAACCGCCATCCCGCCGAGCCCCGCGACCACGATGCGTTGTCCGCCGAATCGATCCGCCAGGCGGCCGGCGGGCACGCCGGTCGCGGCCGCCACCAGCGGGCCGACCGACAGCGCAAGGCCCACCGCGGCCGCTCCGAGCCCGAGCGTCCGCGAAAGGTAGAACGGCCCGACCACCAGCGTCGCCATCACCACCGTCGCCACGATGGCGCTGAGGCCGAGGCTCGCCCGGAGGGCGCGATCGCGGAACGCCGCCAGCCGCAACAGCGGCGAGGCCGCGCGCCGCTCGGCCCGCACGAACAGACCAAGTCCCACGACTGCGGCGAGCAGCAGCGCCGCGTTGAGCGCACCGAACTGGCCGCGTCCGAGCGTCATGGCGAGGGCATAGGCCGCGAGCGTCATGGCCAGCAGCAGCGCGCCCGGCAGATCGAATCCGGCCTGGCTGGTCCCGCGTCCGCGGCGATCCGCGGGCAGCATGCGCCGGCCGATCAGAAACGTCGCGACGCCGAGGGGCACGTTCACCAGGAAGAGCGACCGCCAGCCGAACCCGGCGAGGAGCACGCCTCCGAGCGAGGGTCCGAGCGCCGTGCCGATCGCGGACATCGTGCCGAGCAGACCCATGGCCCGGCCGGTGGCCGCCTTCGGCACCGTGTCCGCGACAAGGGCGAGCCCGAGCGCCATCATCACGGCTGCGCCGAGTCCTTGCACCGCCCGCGCGGCCACCAGGGTCCCGAGCGTGGGCGCGGCCCCGCAGATGACCGAAGCCAGCGTGAACAAGCCGACCCCGGCCAGGAGCAGGCGCCGGCGGCCGGCGAGATCACCCAGCCGCCCAACGCCGACGATCAGCGCCGTGCCGGCGAGCAGGTAGGCGAGGACGACCCACTGGACCTGCTGGAAGGAAGCGCCGAAGGTCCGCGCGAGCGTCGGCAACGCGACATTGGCGCTGCTGGTGCCCAGCGCGGACAAAAGCACGGAGAGCGAAAGAACCGCGAGCGCCCACCGCACCGGCGCCGGCTTCGCCGCGCCTTCCGTGGTCGCCGCGGGTGCCGGTTCGAGTGTGATCGTTTTTGACATGCCCCAGCGTAACAGCCCGCCCTCGGTCGCGGAAGGAGCGCCGTGTGCACGGCACGCGTGCGTTGGACGCCACCTCCCGCTCAAAGCCTGCCACCCTCACGGCAGTCCACGACCCGGACTCATCCGCCGCAATCGACGCTGTTGTCCGAGGGCTGGGTCCACGGGCACTCCCGGCATGCGCCGCAGGCGCCACGCGCCGACGGACGCGCTCCCTTCGGCCCGAGCGCAGGGTGTCCGGAGGCAGGGGCGCACCCGCCGCTTCTCGACCCGACACGTTCCGATCGGGCGAACTACCGCGGCAGTTTCACCGGCTTGAACGACTTCAGGGCCGGACGATCACGGGTGGCGGCGAGTTCTTCGAACGCCACTTTCTGGAGGGCGGTGGCCTGAGCCGGCGAGAAGCCGAGGTCGCCAGCGGCCCGTTCGGTGCCGCCGAGCGAGCGCGGATCGAGGCCCGTGAGATCGCCGAAGATCACAAGCGCCTCGAGGTAGTAGCCGTAGCTCGACGCATGGTAGTGATCGTTGGTCCAGAGGTCGACCTGTCCGTAGGCGATCCCGTCATAGGGATTCGGATCGGCGACGCCGGCCCGGAAGGCGCGGTTCCACGCCTCGCCGACCGGGATCACCGCCCGGATCTGCGGCGCACCCGCCGCCGCGAGGTCGCAGCCGCGGCGGACATCGAGGGCCATCGCCTCGATGGGTTTGCCGTGCCAGGCCCCTTTCTCCGGGTAGGTCTGGTCCGCACGCGACCACGTGGCGACGAGCCGCACCTCGACGCGCGGATTGTGCCGGCTGAAGAGATCGGAGATGTCTTTCGCCGCCGCCACGAGTTTCGTCGCATCGCCAGGCTTGCGGTTGTCGAGCATGCTCTGCCCGAGCATCACGACGCGGTCCCATTTGCGGCCGATCACCTCGGACTTTTTCTCGACATGCAGATCGAGGCCGGAGCCGCCGACGGTTTCGAGGCTCACGGCGAAATCGAGGCCCGCCTGATTGACGAACACCTTGAACAGCGCCGGCACGCCGCCCTGGCTCTCGCCATTGAGATCCGTCACGGTGTGCGCGCGGTAGTAGCGCGCCGCCGAGCCCGCGCCGAACATGAAGCTGTTGCCGACGAAGAGAATGCTCTCGGGCGTGCCGGCCGCGGGTGCCGGCGCGACCGATTGAGCGAAGACGCGCGCCACGAAGGTGAGCGCGAGGAAGGCCAGGAGGCGGAGGTGCATGGGGAAGCGAAGAGGGGCGACGCGGCGAGGGTAGCAGCCGGGCCGGGTTTCGTCTCCCTCAAACACGTTGCGGGAGGGCCAGAGCACCGGAGCGGCCACGTCCCCAGCCGAGGCGCCCTTCCCTGCCGTTCGAAGCGATGGCGCCGGCAATCCTTGGACCCAAACGACCCGGAGCGCCTTGGCTGCTGGTTTCAACAGGGCCGCGGCCATCCTTGCTTGGATGAGTTCGTCGTCGCCAATCCCGCGAATGCACCTTTTCCCTCCTTCTGACCGCCCCATGCGAAAATTACTCCGGCTCTCCCTGCTCTCGGCCCTCGTCCTGTCGCGCGCCGCGGCGGCGCACGACGTGGTCGTTTACGGCGACACCCTCGCCGGCATCAGCGCGGCGATTCAAGCGACGCGCCTGCAGAAATCGGTCGTGCTGCTTTCTCCGACCGCGCACCTCGGCGGCGTCGCGACCGCCGGCCTGACCGCGACCGACATGAATCGCAGCCCGACGATCGGCGGCATTGCGCGGGAATTCTACGGCAAGATCTACGACCACTACCTTCAGCCGTCCGCCTGGCGCGGCCAGAAGCGCGACGAGTTCTTCGAACTCTCCCTCAAGCGCACCTACACCGGCAAGAACGACGCGCTCCGCATGCAGTGGGTTTACGAGTCACACGTGGCCGAGCGAATCCTCGAGTCGATGCTGCGCACGGCCGGCGTCGAGGTGGTTCGCCGGAGTCGAATCGCGGAGCACGCGTCCGCGGTCGAGCGGAAGGACGGCCGGATCGTCGCCCTGCGCACGGAGAACGGCGAGCGCTACGCGGGCCGCATGTTTGTCGACGCCTCCTATGAGGGCGACCTCATGGCGCGTGCGGGCGTGAGCCACCTCGTCGGCCGCGAGGCCAACCGCGCCTACGGCGAAACCATGAACGGCATCCGCCTCGCCGGTGTCGTCGGGTCGGGCGAGCGCTCCGTCGATCCGTGGGTGCGCCCCGGCGATCCCTCCTCGGGTCTCCTGCCCTTCATCGACCGCGCCCTCTGGGGCCCGCCGGGCGGGGAGGATTCGCGGACGCAGACCTACTGCTATCGCCTGACGCTCACCAACGACCCCGAGAACCGGATACCGATCGTGCGGCCGGCCAACTTCAACCCGCTGTGGCACGAGGTCATGGTGCGCATGCTCCAGCTGGCGCCCGACACTCCCCTGCAAAAAATCATCTCGCTGACGCCGATGCCCAACCGGAAGACCGACACGAACCAGGTCAATTTCATCGGCGCCAACCGCGACTACCAGACCGCCAGCCACCGGGAGCGCGAGCGCCTCGACCAGCTGCACCGCGACTATGCCATCGGGACGCTCTGGGTGCTGGCGAACGACGAACGCGTGCCGGCCCCCATCCGCGCGGAGATGAAGCCGTGGGGCTGGCCGAAGGACGAGTTCACCGACAACGGCCATTTCCCGCACCAGCTCTATATCCGCGAGGCGCGGCGGATGCGCGGGGTCTTCGTCATGAAGGAAGAGAACCTGCGCCGCGAACGCCGGGTCGAGGCGGGCCATACGGTCGCGATCGGTTCCTACGCGCTCGATTCGCACGTGGTTTCGCGCGTGCTCGACTCCGAGGGCCGCCTGCGCAACGAAGGCTCCCACCTCGATTCACGCGCCGTCCGGCCGTATGGCATCAGCTACTATTCCCTCGTCCCGCAAAAGGACGAGTGCCGCAATCTCCTCGTGCCGGTCTGCCTGTCGTCGACGCACGTGGCCTACACCTCCATCCGGATGGAGCCCGTCTACATGGTGCTCGGCCAGGCCGCCGGCGCAGCGGCGGCGCTCGCACTCGACGACGATCTCGCGGTGCAGGACCTGCCGTATCCGAGACTCAGTCACGTCCTGGCGGCCGCGGGCCAGGTCATGAACCCTCCGCTGTAAGCCCGTCCGTCCGCACTCCGCCCGACGTCCCACGGCCAGGCGTGCCACCGGCGCGATTCCACCCTCCGTCCCGGCGCAAATGGCCAGGCTTCCAATCTATGTTCGACCGCATCCGTCAGGTGTTCTCAAAGCCGAAGCCCGCGCTTGCGGTGGAGTCCCGGGCGTTCATCACCGAGCTGGCCGCCCGGGACATTTGGATCCTCGCCGTCGGGCTTCGGAGCACTCCCGTCATACCCATAGTGGATGCCCCGGCGACGCTGGATGTCGTCGCGGCCCACCGGATCGACGTCGCGGAGATCGGCGACAGCGATTCTGTCTTTCCCTTCAACAACGAGCGCGCCGGCAGCCGCATCCTGCCGTTCTTCAGCTTGGCGGAGCGAGCCCGGGAATTTGCGGCGGCCGCCGGATTTCCCGCCGACCTCACGGTCTTTCCACCCTACTGCCTCCTGGCCGGCTTTGTCTCTGCGCCGGAGAACGACGGATTTGAACTCCTCCTCGATGCCCGCTCGCCCACGGAGCGCCTCCTGACGCCCGAGGAGCGGGGGCTCCGGCGCAATCTGACGACGGCCGCCTGACGAAAGCGCAGTCCGGAAAACCAGCCTATCCGCCATGCCGCGCCCCTACCACATCATCCCCCTGGCCGAGCGCACACCCGCGTGGTGGGCGTGGCGACAGGGCGGTATCGGATCGGCGGATGCGGCCACGATCCTCGGCGTCAAACCGTCCAAGAGCGCGGAGCGGCTGCTGCTCGAGAAGCAGCCGCCGCCCCAGGACCTCGGCCGAAACTTCACACGCACGCGCGGCGCGGCCCTCGAACGGGCGGCCCGGGCGGACTACATCCTCGCCACCGGCGTGGCCGTGACGCCCGCCTGCGTGCAGAACCTCGATCGCCCCTGGCAGCGCGCGAGCCTCGACGGCCTCTCCGCGGACGGCGAACGCGCGGTGGAAATCAAATGCGGCCGGGCCGCGTATCAAACCGCCGCCGCCCGCGGGCGCCCGCCGCGGCAGCATTTTCCGCAGTTGCAGCACATCCTCGCGGTCACCGGCCTGCCCGCCATCGACTACTGGTGCCACTGCCCGCCGCATGCTCCCGTGCGGCTCGAGGTGCGGCGCGACGACGCGTATATCCAGCGTCTGGTGACGGCGGAGGAAATCTTCTGGAGGCGGTTCGCCCCGGCAGCGACGCTCGCGCGCTCCGGCGCGGCGCCGCGCGAGGAAACCCCCAGGTCGGGTCAGGGCGCGGGCGCGGCACTCGCGCCGACCAACATCGCGTCGGCATAGGCGAACCGCCAGCGGACTTATATATTCAACGGCGTCTCCTAGATCAACACGGTGTTGCTCTTCACGTAGCCCGCTCCGCGTGCCAGGTCAGGGACCATCTCGGTCTTCGCCTTCACGACGGTGGACGTAAACCAGGACGGCACCATCGGAGCGTGCGCCGCAAAGTAATCTCTCAGGGCAATATTGGTCATAGAGGGGAAACGAATCACCGCTCGCCTGTCCGTGGCCCTCGGCGCTCCTCCGCTTCGGCTTCCCTTTAATCCGCTGCGAACCAGACACGCAACGCAAATGCCTGCCGCCGTCCCCCGGTCGGTGGCGTGATTGCCACGCTCCAGCCCGTCTTTCACTCCCGCTCGGTCCAAGGAGTCCCGGGATTCCGGCACAGGCACGGTGTCAATCCTCCCCTGAGATCAGGCATCTTGCTTAGCCGCCGGAAAAACGAACCAGGCAACCTCCGCCGCCCCCTCCCATGGACGAAGTTGCTCGGCCTCACCGCCGCCGCACTCGGCGCGGAACTCAACGCGTTTCTCAACCTCGCCGCCCGCGGCCGCGTGGAACGCGGCGAGAACATTCTGATCGGCGGCCTCGTCCTCGAACGCCACACCCACGTTATCCTGCGCGGCGTCGGACCGACTCTCGCCCAAATCAGCGTCAACGATCCCCTCGCGCGCCCGCGATTGGACCGGTTCGACGACGCCCGCGCCTCGTCCGTGGTCAATACCGGCAGGCGCACGGCAAATACGCGGACGCCGTGTGGGTCTACTCGTCGCCCGACGCGGCACGACATCGGCGTCGCCTTTCTCGATCTACCGCTCCGCCCGCCGCCCAAACTGTGACGAAGCGGGCGATGGACCCTACTTCGCCGGGGCCGCCGCTTCGTCGAACGGCACGACGCGCTTGAAATCCGTCCGCGTGGCTGCGAAGGAGCGCGAGATTTTCACGAGCAGCACGCGGACGCCACCGCCCGCCCTCAGCAGCACCGGTTGCGGCGCGTGCGCCGGATCGAGCGTTTGGAAACGCATCTCCAGGCCCGCCTCGGTCACCTTCGCGACACCCGCCACGCGCAGGGACTCGCGGAGCTTCACCGAGACATCCTCGAAGGCACGCCGCGTCTTGTTCACGCGAAACAACGCCTGGAACTTGTCCGCCGGAAACGCGCCGCCCGACGCCTTCACGGGCAGCTCGAACACCACCGCCGCCGTCTCGTCCGCGAACACCCGCACGTCGTCCACGTCGACGACACTCGAGATCGGCGGCAGCTCGCCCAAGACCGCCGGCGCCCCGCGCCCTTCTTCGCGCCAGCGCTGCAGGACCGCCGGCTTGGGCGCCTTGCCATCGACCTTCAGCAACGTGCTGCGTTCAACCGGCGGTTTCGAGGGATCGACGCGCACCGTCGTCACACGGTCGTCGCCAAAGCCGCGCGACGTCTCCGTGTAGGCCCAGTTCTCCTCGTCGACTCCGATCTTTCCGAGCGCGTCGGCAAACAGCGCCCGCTGCGCCGCGTCGGCCACCGGCAGTTTGAGAAACGTCGCCGACCGCGGTGCCGCGTTCCCTCCCTCGGTGGCAAACGACGGAGGCGAGAGGCTCGCGCTCGCGAGGTCCGCGGCCGTTCCGGACAACGTCTCGAACGACCAGCGCCCGGTGCCGCGGCGGACGTGCGTCAGCCAGAAATCGATTTCCGCCTGAAACCGGAGGCGCGACTCCTCCGGTGTGATTTCCGGGTCACCTTTTTTCGCCGGCCAGCACCGCGCCTTCTCCAGAGCGCCGGAGGGTGAAGTCAGAAACAGGCTGCCGCCTGCGCCGCGCGCCTCGTGCTGGAGCACGATCTCGGTTTTCCCGCGCTGCTGCGTGACCCAGAGGCGATGCAGGCCGGACGGCTGCACGATGCGCCATTCGTATGCGAGCACCGGTGCCACATGGCGCGGCGGAGCATCGAGGAAACCGGTCCAGGGCATCACCGTCCAGATGCCGTGGTCCATCACTTCGCGCGCCCGCTCTGCGAGTGG
>CAZENI010000111.1:0-18840 GCA_964513055.1 uncultured Opitutus sp. | reverse complement strand
ACTCGAACATCGAGCAGATCGTCACCGACTACTTCACCGATCAGATCCCGGGCCTCACGAAGGGCCAGCAGATGCCGGTCAGCAGTTTTCGCGCGGCACAGGAAATCAAATACGAGGATCGCACCGGCGCCGGGCTGAAGTTCGACTACAAGCCGCGCGACACGCTCGTGACGCAGCTCAGCCTGCTCTACCAGCACCGCTACTCGCACGCCGACACGGCCGACTGGCGGCTGACGAACCGCAACCACGTCCTCGTCTTCGACCAGGCCGGCCGGTTCTGGTATGCGCCGGATCGCGTGCGCGCCGGCTTCGGCAACATCGACGGCGCCGTCCCCGTGCGCGACGCCAACGGCAACGTCATCGCGTTTGCCGCCGGCCGCGGCGAGGGCGGCGTCCTGAACACGTTCACCGACAAGATCACCGATTTCTACCACGTGCGGCAGCTCCGCTACAACGCGCGCGGCCAGGATCAGATCCGCAAGACCTACGCCGCCAACTTCGGCGGCCGCTATACCGGTTTGCCGGATACGCGACTGGAGTTCGCCGCCTCGTATTCGTGGGGCAACGCCAAGCGCCGCGAGTGGCCCGACGGCCTCGGCACGTATCTCTTCGACGTGACCGGTTCGAACGTCCGCATCGATCGCACCAAGGACTTCCTGCACCCCGAGGTCACCTTCACCGGCGGCACGCTGCCCACCAACGTCGACGCCGTCGGCACGGTGAACAACATGCAGATGCTCGATGCGCGGCAGATTGAGGAGCAGACCGGGCTCTCGCTCGACGCCGAGCGCGCGCTCCGCACGCGCCTCCCGCTTTCGCTGAAGACGGGCCTGCGCTACCGCGAGGTCGTCCGCGACATCGACCGCGGCGAGCACCAATACAGCTACCTCGGCAAAAACGCGGATCTGATCGGCGACTCGATCAACCCCTTCGGCCTCTACCCGTCCGCGTTCATCCCCGACATCAAGCGCGTGCGCGAGAGCATGAAGACGACGCCGAACCTCTGGCGCGAGGACCTGCTGCTCTTCGCGCAGAAGCAGAACGAGCACAACGGCCACGCCGCCGAACGCATCGTGGGCGCCTACGCGATGGTGACCGCGCGCCTCGGCCGGTTCACGCTGCTGCCGGGCGTGCGCGAGGAATGGACCCGCGCGAAAGGCACCGCCACCGTGCGCAACCGCACCCCCGGCATCGCGGGCACCGTCAACGAATGGGCCGGCAAGGAGACGCGCTGGGGCCGCTACGCCAACGTGTTTCCGCACTTCCACGTGAAGTATGATCTCCTGGACAACCTTGTTTTCCGCGGCGCCTTCACGACCGGCATCGGCCGGCCGCCGTGGAAGAACATCCTCCCGGAGGCCGTGATCGATCCCGCAACGCGCTCGATCACGATGAGCAACACGAATCTGAAGCCCCAATACACGAAGAATATCGACCTCGGCGCGGAGTATTACCTGCGGTCCGGCGGCATCATCGGCGTGAACGTGTTCCGCAAGTCGATCGACGACCTCATCTTCAACGTCTCGCGCGTGATCGGGCCGGAGGACGGCTTCGACACCGTGTATGACGGCTGGCGGCTCAACACGACCGGCAACGTCGCCTGGGCCTGGGTCAAGGGCATCGAGTTCGACTACCGGCAGCAGTTCACCTTTCTGCCCGGCTGGCTCAACCGTTTCGGCGTCTTCGGCAACCTCACCCTGCTCGAGACCAAGGGCAACTACTCGACCCCCGACGGCTCGATCACGAGCGACATCCCGGGCTTCGTCCCGAAAATGATCAACGCGGGCCTCTCCTATTCCGGCAAGAATCTCTCCTGCCGCGTGCTGCTGCAGCACCAGGCCGAGCGCCTGTCGGCCTGGGACGAGCGCACGACGGAGGCGTGGCGCTACACCGAGGCGGACACGTCGATCGACATCACCTCGAGCTACCGGCTCACGAAGCGGTTCAGCCTCTTCATGAACATCTCGAACCTCTTCGAGGATTCGCCGATCCAGTTCCAGGCGCGCCGCAACCAGCCGCAGACCGTCAGCCAGACCAGCCGCCGCTTCGATTTCGGCCTCCGCGGCTCGCTGTAAACCCGGTAGGGGCGGTTGTCCCCAACCGCCCAGATTGAGATTCCGGATACGCAATCAGGGCGGTGAAGGATAACCGCCCCTACCGCCCCGCCGCGTAAGCCAGGAACATCCCCCACCCGCGTGGCCCGAGCGGCTCGCCGCCGCGGCGGAACTGCTCCGACACCAGCTTGCCTAAGGCGTCGAGCGCCTCGGTTGTGTGCGTCTCGCGCAGGAACACCGCGTCTTTCGCGAACACCTCCTGCACCAGCAGCAGCGCCTCCATCGCCTTGTCCTTGTTCGTGGCACCGGGCCCGATCAGGTCGGCGTTGCGCGCCCGCAATCCCAGGCGCAACGCCTCCACCACGTCCGGCCGCGCCGCCGCGTCGGCCGGCAACACCGCCGCCAACTGCGCCAGCGCGCGCATCATGATGTAGTGATAGGCCGGCTTCGCGTTGTGCGGATCGAGCCAGCGCCCGATTCGCGGCCCGTCGCGCAACTGGCCCGGAATCACCCCGACGATCGCCTTGTGCGTCGCCGTGTCGAGGTAGCGGCGCTCGCCCGTGACCGCGAAGGCCTTCGCCAGCAGCGTCACGCTGAAGCTGTTGTAATTCCAGTTCTTCACCAGCGGCCGGGTCACGGCCCAGTCCGCCGCCCGGCGCGCGGAGGCGAGATCGGCCGCCCGGCCGGTCAGGGCGTGGAGTTCAAACATCGCCAGGCCCGCCTCCGCGTTGTCGAACTGCAATCCGCCGTCGCCGGCATCTTCGATCGCCCAGCCATTCCGGATCACTGCGTCCAGCGTCCCCGCCCGCTCGGCCGCCGCGAAATACTTCTCGGCCGCGGCAAACGCGCGGTCGCCCTTCACGCCCCGCGCCGCGGGAAACGGAAACACCCCCGTGCCGCCCTGCGCCTGCGCCCACTGCAGAAAATCCGCCGCGTCGTGCGCCAGCGCGCGCGCCCGCTCCGCGCCGTCGAGCCCGGCCCGCGCCGCCGCCGCCGCGCCCGACACCACCGCCGCCGGCTCGCGCAGCGCATGCGTGAGCTTCGTCGGATCGAGCCCGATCCTCCACCAGCGGATCTGCTCCAGTTTCGGCAACGCCCGCGCAAACCCGCCCCGCGCCTCGGCCGGCGTCAGCCACCGTCCCTGCTTCGGAATCGCCACCACTTGGTCGGGCTCCTCAGGCACGCCCGCCCGGTCGCCCAGTTTCTGCCGCAAGTCCGCCACCTGCGCGCGTATCGCCGTCAGCGCCGCGTCCGTCGCCAGCGCCTCCGCGCCCGGCAGCACAACAGGAATCGAAGCCAGCAGCAGCGAGGCCAGCCGGACGCGCAAAGTCGGTGTCATCACAACCCACGCTGGCGTTTCCCGCGCCCGACGCGAGCCCGGCGCTAATATCGGCCGCGCGGCCCGCTTCTGCCCGGCCGGTCCCGTATCCGGCATGTTACAACCGCCCGGCGCCGGCGTCTCCGCGGTCGCTGTCATGCCATTTCCCCCCGTTGCCCGCCGCTGCGCCGCGCTATTGCTCGTCCTCGCCGCCACCTCGCGGCTCTTCGCCGCCGTCGATCGCGCCGATCTCGGCCAGCGCCTCGACACCGCCGCCCGCACGCACCCGCGGCTGTTTCTCGGCCCCGCCGCCGAGGCGGATTTGAAAAAACGCATCGCCGCCGATCCGGTGCTGCGCTCCGTCCAGGCCGGGATCGTCGCCGAGGCCGATCGCCAGTTGAAGACGTCGCCTGTCGAGCGCGTGCAGATCGGGCGCCGCCTGCTGGACAAATCGCGCACGGCATTTTCGCGCGTGCTGCACCTCAGCCTCGCCTGGCGCCTCACCGGCAAGCCCGCCTACCTCGATCGCGCCCGCGCCGAGCTCGTCGCCGTCGCGCGCTTCAGCGACTGGAACCCCAGCCATTTCCTCGACGTCGCCGAGATGACCGCGGCCGTCGGCGTCGGCTACGACTGGCTCTACTCCGCCCTCGACGAGCCGACCCGCGCGCTCCTCCGCGACGCGATCCGGGACAAGGGCCTGAAGCCGAGCCTGCGCTACGATTCGTGGACGCGCGCCACCAACAACTGGAACCAGGTCTGCAACGCCGGCATGGCCATCGGGGCCCTCGCCATCGCCGAGAGCGAGCCGAAGCTCGCCGCCGACCTCATCGCCCGCGCCATCGACACCGTGCCGTCCGCGATGCATGAATACGCCCCCGACGGCGCCTATCCCGAGGGCCCGGGCTACTGGGGCTACGGCACCTCCTTCAACGTCCTGCTGATCTCCGCGCTCGAAGCGGCGCTCGGCACCGATTTCGGCCTGTCGACGCAGCCCGGTTTCCTCGCGACGGCCGACTACTACCTGCACGTGGTTGGGCCCTCGGGTTACTATTTCAACTACTCCGACGCCGGCCGCGGCGGCAAGGGCGTCTCCTCCGCGATGTTCTGGCTCGCGGCCAAACGCCGGCAGCCCTACCTGCTCTGGCACGAGTGGCCGGCGATCGCGCCCGCCGCCGGCTCGCGCCCGGCCCGCAGCGGTGACCGCATCGACCCGATGTTGCTGCTCTGGATTGCGCCCGGGCAGCCGAAACCTTCCGAGCCACCCGCCCGCTCCTGGACCGCCCACGGGCCGAACCCTGTCGCGTTTCACCGCAGCGCGTGGAATCGCGAGGCGAGCTTCGTCGCGATCAAGGGCGGCTCGGCCTCGCTCAACCACGCGCACATGGACGTGGGCGCCTTCGTGATGGATGCCGGCGGCCTCCGCTGGGCCGACGATCTCGGCATGCAGGACTACAATTCCCTCGAGTCGAAGGGCATCAAGCTCTTCGGCCGCACGCAGGACGCCGACCGCTGGAACGTGTTCCGCCTCGGCACCTCCGCGCACAACGTGCTCCAGGTCGACGGCCGGCAGCAACAGGTCGCCGGCCGCGCGCCCATCGTGCTCGCGGGCGACGGCCGCACCGTCGTCGACCTCACGACCGTCTACGCCGGGCAGCTCGCGCGCGCACACCGCGGCGTCGCGCTGCAGGCGGATCGGAGCGTGCGCGTGCAGGACGAAGTCACCGCACTCGACACGACCGCGAGCGTCCGCTGGGCCATGGTCACGCGCGCCGAGGTCACGCTCGCCGGCCCCGGCCGCGCCACGCTCAAGCAGGAGGGCCAGTCCCTCGCCTTCCGCGTCCTCGAGCCGGCCAACGCCACGCTCGCGATCTACCCGACCGATCCGCCGCCCGCCGCCACCGACGCCCGCAACCCCGGCACGCGCCTGATCGGTTTCGAGGTCAAGGTGCCCGCCGGCCAGTCGCAGCGGCTCGTCGTGCAACTGATCCCCGGCGATGGGACCGCCTTGCCGGCAGCCGTGGTCGCGCTGAGTGCTTGGTAGGAAAACCAGGGAGGCGTTGCCCCCGCGGGGATCGCCTCAACGCCTGGTTTCAGCGACCGCAAACCGCGCATCGCGCCGCAAGGGGCCGATGCCATAAAGGATGAGCAGCAGCGCAAGGATGGGCATGATCCCGTAGCCGATGAACACGGGGGTGTAGCCGTAGCGCGCGATCAGCCAGCCCGACAGTGCCATGAAGCACATGCCGCCGAAGCCTGACCCCATGCTCGCGAGTCCCCACACGCTCGCGATCGCGCGCTTCGGAAACACATCGGCGGGAAACGCGAGGGTGTTGGCGGTGTAGCCGGTGTAGCCGAACGTCGTGAGCGAGATCAAGGCGATGGCGAGCCAGGCATTGGTCGTAAGGATCGCCGGGATCGTCGCCAGCATCAGGAGCGCGAATACGGCGGTGCTGGCCTTGCGCGCCGTCGGCACCGCGACGCCACGCTTGATCAGCTGCGCGGTGAGCACGCCGCCCGCGAGGTTGCCGATCGCGGCGGTGAAATAGGGAATCCAGCCCTTCCAACCGATCTCCTTGAGGCTGAAGTGGTGCACCTCGCTCAGGTATTTCGGAAACCAGAACACGAAGAAATACCACACCGGGTCCATGAACACCTTGGAGATCGTGAAGGCCACGACGAAGCGCGTGCCAATCAGATCGCGCACCGACACCCGCACGGCGCGCGCCTCCTCGGCGCTCTCGATCGGCGGCGTCCGGTAGCACGCCCACCAGCCGGCGATCCAGACGAGACCGAGCACGCCCATGATGACGAACGCGGCGCGCCAGCCCCAGCCCAGCACCAGCCACGCGATGATCGGTGTGGAGATCACCGCACCCACCGCCGCCCCGCTGTTGAAGATGCCGGATGCGAGCGCGCGCTCCTTCGGCGGGAACCACTCGCCCACCAGCTTGGCCGCCGCGGGCCAATTGCCCGCCTCACCCGCTCCGAGGAGAAAACGGAAAAGTCCGAGCGAGAACGCCCCGCGCGCGAAGATGTGCGCGATGCCGGCAATCGACCACCAGAGCATGCAGGCCGCGTAGCCGACCTTGGTCCCGACGCGATCGATGAACGGGCCCGACAGCCCGTTCATCACCGCATACGCGAGCATGAAGGCCGAGGTCACGTAGCCGTAGGTCTCCTCCGTGAGCGGCACCGCGGCCTTGAAGTCGGGCGCCGTCACCACCACCGACAGCACCTGGCGATCGAGGTAGTTGATCAGGGTCGCGACGAACGCGAAGCCGATCATCAGCCAGCGGCGGCGCAACGGCTCCGCGCCGTCTTCGGGGACCGGCAAGCTCGTCTGCGGCGCCATCCTCATCGCGTGCGATCGTTCGCGGGATCTTCGTAGTAGTCGAAACTCGGCCCGAGGGCGGCGAGGAGCGGCTCCGTGAGCCGCCTCAGTTCCACCTCCACGGCGGGTGCGAGCGGTTCGAGCGCGGCGCGGATGTTCTCGCGCAGCGCGGCCACGTTGCGCGCCCCGCACAGCGAACTCGTGATGCCCTCCCCGGCGCAGGCCCACTTCAGCGCCAGCTCGGAGGTGGTGAGTCCCAGGCGGCGCGCGACGCCGCGAATCGCCTCCAGGGCCGCCTCCGTTTCCCGCTCCGCGCCCGGCTGTCCATGGCGAGATTTCGGCGTGCTCTGGGCGGAGAAATGCCGCGTGCGCCGGCGCTGTTCGGGCAGGTCCGCCAGCTTCTGGTAGCGATCGGACAGCACGCCCTGGAGCAACGCCATGTAGCCGAGCACGCCCACGCCGCGCTCGCGGCAGAACGGCAGGAGGTCATGCTCGATGGCGCGCGCGAGCAGGCTGTAAGGCAGCTCGTTGACGGCGATGGGCACGCCGGTGGCGAGCGCCTCGGTGAGTTGGGCGCGGCCGAAGTTGCTCACGCCGATGTGGCGGATTTTTCCAGCGCGGCGCAATTCGTCGAGCGCGGCGAACGCAGCCGGCACCGCCGGCACCGGCCCGGGCTCGGCCGTGAAATGCCGGATCGAGTGCGCGGTGATCGGCCAGTGCACCATGTAGAGATCGACGTAGTCGGTGCCGAGGCGGCGCAGACTCGCCTCGCACTGTGCGATCAGGGTGCGCGGCTCGGTGTGGTGAGGGCTGACCTTGGTGCAGATGATTGCGCGGTCGCGCGAAACTCCGCGGAGCGCGGCGCCGAGGGCGGACTCGCTGGCGCCGCCGTTGTAGGCCTCGGCGGTGTCGAAGAAATTGCAGCCGTGGTCGAGCGCGTGGCGCACCACGGCGTCGACATCCTGCTGGCGCTGCGCGCCCCAATACTCGCCGCCGCCAAACGCCCAGCAGCCCACGCCCAGGATCGGCAGCATCAGCTCGGAGGCGCCGCAGCGGCGCAGCGGCATCGCGGAGAGGGACGGGGTCATGCGATCGGATCAGTTCTGCGGCGCGAGGGTGTAGGTGGCGCCGGCGACAGCCGTGAACTCCACGCACGCCGGGTCGACGCGGCGCAGCGCGATCGGCCGGCCCTCGCGCATGATCGCGATCGGTTGCGCGGCGCGCACGCGGCAGGGGCCGGCGTGCTGGGCGCGGAGCGTGGCGGAGGCCAGTCTCCCCTCGCGCCAGGCGAGATCCACGCCGAAGCCGCCGCGGGCGCGAAGGCCGCGCACCGATCCCGCGGCCCACGCTTTCGGCAAGGCGGGCAGCAGTTCGATTTCGCCGGCATGCGACTGCAGGAGCATCTCCACGATGCCCGCGGTGTAGCCCTGAATGGCCTGGTTGCCTTCCATCGACGGCACGCGGTCGCTGTCCTCGGGCGCGGGGTGGATGCTGATGTCGGTCTCCATCATCCTCGTGATGCGATAGGCCGCCTCGGCGTCCCCGAGCCGCGCCCAGAGGTTGATCTTCCAGGCGGCGGACCAGCCGTGGTTGTCGCCTTTCACCGCGAGGACCCGACGCACAGCGTCGGCCAACTCGGGCGTGCCGCGGCGCGTGATCTGATTGCTCGGATACGCGGCGTAGAGGTGCGAGACATGGCGGTGCTTGGGATCGAATTCCTTGTAGGGCTTGAGCCACTCCATCAGCAGGCCGTCGCTGCGCACCTGGTGCGGCGCCAGCCGCGGGAGCGCGGCGGCGAGTTCCACGCGGAGCTTTTCGTCGACGCCGAGTTTCGCGGCGGCCTCGTGGCACTGCCGGAAAAGATCGCGAAGGAGCTGCGTATCCATCGCGGCGCCGGCGGTGATGGAGTTGCGCACGGCATTTTCCGGGCGCGGAGTGCCGTCGTGCATCAGCGCGCGGCCGTCGATCAGCGCGATGCCGTTCTCCGGCGAACCCGAGGGTGAAGTGACGAGCCACTTCGTGGCGGGATCCTCGACGAGGAGATCGAGACCGAACTCGGCGGCGCCTTTCAGCAGCGGGTAGATGCGGCGGAGGAACGCCGGATCGGGATTGAACAGGTAGTGCTCCCAGAGCGATTGCACCAGCCACGCGCCCATCTGCGGAGCCATGCCGTGAAAGACGCGGTCGGTCATCGCGGTGTTCATCCAGACATCGGTGCCATGGTGCGCGCACCAGCCGCGCGCACCGTAGACTTCCTTCGCCGTGCGGGCGCCGCTCGCGGCCAGCGCCTCGATGAAGGTGAGGAGCGGCTCGACCGTGGACGGGAGATTTGCGGTCTCGGCGGGCCAGTAACATTCCTGGAGGTTGATGTTGAGCGTCCAGCGTCCGCGCCAGCGGCCCTTGAGATCGTCGAGCCAGATATTGTGATTGTTGAACGCCATCGTGCCGGGGCGCGAATCGGCCAGGAGCAGGTAGCGGCCGTAGTGGAAATACTGCGTGGTGAAGTGCGGATCGGTGCCACCGCGACGCAGGCGATCGAGGCGCGTCGTGGTGTCGTCGCGCGCGGCGCCGGTCCCGCCGAGGTCGAGCTGACAGGCACGGAAGAGCGGCTGGTAGTCGGCGAGGTGGCGCTGGCGGAGAGCGGCGAAGGAGTAGGTCGCTGCGGCCTTCAAATAATCGGCGCAGCGCGCGGCGGGATCGGCGCTGATGTCCTGCCACGTTTTGTAATTGGTCGCGCCGGCGAGGAGGATTGTGACGGCATCGGCCCGCTCGACGCGCACGCGGGCCACACCGTCTTCGCTCACGGTGCGGACGGTGCCGCCTTCGGGCACGACGCGCACGCGGCCCTGCCAGCGCATCAGGCTGGGGATCTCGGGGGTGGGCTGCGAGACGCCGCCCTCGATCAGAATCGTGTCGGGGCCGGCGGCGCGGCTGCGCGCCGAGTCGTGCAGGCTGCTGAGACTCGTGTCGAACGTGAGCCGGCCCGGCCGATCGCAGGTGAGGCGCACGACGACGACTTGATCGGGATAGCTCGCAAAGAGTTCGCGCGAGTAGCGGGCATCGCCGATCCGGTAGTTCACGCGCGCGATCGCGGAGTCCAGGTCGAGTTCCCGGCGGTAATCCTGCACCGCCTCATGATCCGCGAAGCGCAGGTGCAGCCGGCCCATCGCCTGGTAGGTCTGCACGAAGGGCACGGGGTGGCTAAGGAGTTTCTCGGCGAGCGTGGCGGCCTCGGCGAATTTCTCCTCGCGCAGCAGGCGGCGGAGTTCGGGGAGGGACTTCAGCCCCTCGGGATTGGAGGCGTTGTAAGGCTGGCCGGTCCAGAGCGTCTCATCGTTGAACGGAATAATCTCGTCCCGCACGCGGCCGTAAACCATCGCGCCAAAGCGGCCGGTGCCGAGCGGAACGCCTTCCCAGAACTTCGTCGCCGGCGTGCGATACCACCACGCCAGCGCGGACTCCGGCGGCGTGGCGGTGCCGGAGATCGCGGCGTCGGGGGGAAGATTCTCCGTGCCGGGAACCGGGCGATCGGCCGCGGCCAACGTGCCCGCCAGGCCGAGCACCAGGCCGAACAGGAATACCGGATACGACGGGCGGACCATGGGATCGCGCTTCACGGCTGGTCGCCCAGCGGGGTGCTGACCACGCCGATCGTGAGCAGCACGTTGGCGAAGCGGCGCTCCTCGCCGGTGGCGATGACGAGGGTGGTGGCGGACGCCTTCGCTTCGGCGTAGAACGCATGTCGTTTTACGAGGGTCACGGGCGTGCCGGCGGGCAGCAGCGCGCGAAACTCGTCGTGGATCGCCACCGTCGCGCCGTCGGCCGGCTCCATCAGCAAAGCGGCCTCGATCGGGATCGTCGCGACCAGGGGCGCAAGCACATCGGCGACGGAGACGAGGCCGCGGCGGAGGTTGAGGTGGACCCGGGTGGCGGCGGGCGGCGTCTCCGTGCTGCACGGAAAATTACCGTCGGCGACGAGAACGCGGGAGCCATGGCCGGCGCCGGCGAGGGCACGCAGGATTTCGGGGTGCAAGAGGGGGGTCTTTAGCACAAGGGGCCGAGAGTAGCAGAACGGCGGCGGGCGGCGCTTGTCGCCGCGGGCGTTCACGAATGGGGTTTCGGGCGAAACTGCACGCGGTGCGCGAGCGGAGTCCGGCCGTGCGCCGCCTTGAAGCTGTGATGGAAGTGCGAGAGATCCTCGAAGCCGCATTCGAAGGCGATGGCCGTGACGGACCGGTCCGTCGACTCGAGCAGCCGGGCGGCATACTCGAGGCGCAGCCGCTGCACCTGCTTGCGCCAGGATTCCCCGGTGATCTCCCGGAAAAGCTCGGTAAAGCGGCGCCGGCCGAGCCCGACCGAGCGGGCCGCTTCGTCGAGCGAGACGGCGGTGTAGAACTCCGTCTTCAGGCGCGCGGCGTAACTGGCCACGCGCGCCGCGCTCTCATCGTGCCGGTCGATGCGGACCGCGCTGCCACGCGTCCAGCGCAGCAACAGCACGGCGAGGTCGGTGAGCCGCGCGATCAGCAGGGCCTCCCAGCCGAGCCGCTGGGCCTCCTGCTCGAACATCATCTCCTGCACGATGGCGCGGACCGGCCGCGCCTGCTCGTTGCCCGCGCCCTGCAGGTCCAGGGGCAGCATGCCGACATCCGCCAGCGCGCGCGTGAGCTCCGGCCGCAGCAATTCGGGCCGGTAGTGAATCGCGTAGAGCGTGACCGGCTGGCCGGGCAGATCGCGCTGCCGGTGCGGCACGTGCGCGGCGATGTGAAAGAGATTGTCGGATGAAACCGGATACTGGCGCCCGCCGCTTTCCCAGAGCGCGCGGCCGGCGATGAGGAGATGGAACTTGGCGTAGACATCGTTCATCTCGCCGAAGAAGCCGGGCGCATGGCGCGCCTCGAACACCACGAGGCCCCACTCGGGCATGGGGACGCGCTTGGGGCTCGAATTGAGTTCGTCGGTCTTGGCCGGCATCGGGTGCGGCGAAGCGTCTGGATTGAGGCGAGAAATTCAAGCGCACATGGCGCAAGACACCCCGCGCGCCCACCGCCCGAAACCCCAATTCCGAGTGCCCGATCCGACAAGCGGGCGTCGGGACCGGGTGCTACGCTGCGCTTCCCCGCGCGATCGCGCGCGTTGCTTCCGCCCCATGCGTCTCCCCGACCCTTCTCCTGGTCTCGTGATCGGCCCGCCCGCTGGACCCAGCCGGACCACCTGGTGCGGCTTTTCGCCGCGAAGTTGGGCCCGGGCCGGACTGCTGGCCACGGCGGTGCTGGCCAGTTACGCTCCGGCGCTGCGCGGCGGTTTTCTCTGGGATGACAATGGGCACGTGACCACGGCGGCGCTGCGTTCGTGGAGCGGGCTCGCGCGCATCTGGACCGAGCCGGGCGCGACGCAGCAATATTATCCGCCGCTGCACACCGCGTTCTGGCTCGAGCATCGCCTGTGGGGCGACGCGGTGCTGGGCTACCATCTGGCGAACCTCGCGCAGCACCTGCTGGCCGTGGGCCTGCTCGCACTCGTGCTGCGCCGGCTGGCGGTGCCGGGAGCGATGCTGGCGGCGGCGATCTTCGCGCTGCATCCGGTGCACGTGGAATCGGTGGCGTGGATCAGCGAGCAGAAGAACACGCTGTCGCTGGTGTTCTACCTCGGCGCCGCACTGGCCTACCTGCGCTTCGTCGACGAAGGGCGGCGGCGGAACTACTGGTTCGGGTGCGCGCTGTTCGGGTGCGCGCTGCTGACGAAGACCGTGACGGCAACGCTCCCCGCCGCGCTCCTCGTGGTGCGCTGGTGGAAGACGGGCCGCCTCACCTGGCGCGGCGACGTGGGGCCGCTCGTGCCCTGGCTTCTGGTGGGCGCGATGGCCGGTCTCTTCACCGCCGCGGTCGAGCGGGATCTGATCGGCGCGGACGGCACGGGCTACGCGTTGTCGGCCGCCGGGCGTGTGGTGCTCGCGGGCCGGGCGATTTGGTTCTACGCGGGAAACTTCCTCTGGCCGGCGAACCTGACCTTCATCTACCCGCGTTGGACAATTGATGCGGGCAGCATCGCGCAGTGGCTGCCGATGGCGGGTGCGGCGGTGGTCACGGTCACGCTGTGGGCGTGGCGCGGCCGCTCACGCGCGCCGCTCGCGGCATGGCTGCTCTTCGTCGGATCGCTTTTTCCGGCGCTGGGTTTCTTCAACGTCTATTCGTTTCAATACTCGTTCGCGGCGGATCATTTTCAGTATCTGCCCGACGTCACGCTGGCGGGGGCAGCCGGTGCGGCGCTGGCGATGCTGACCCGCGCGTGGCGACCGGCGTGGCGCGTGGCGGGAGGTGGTGCGCTGGCGGCGTTGCTCGCCGGGCTGACGCTGCGACAGGCACCGGACTATCGCGGCAGCGAGGCGCTGTATCGCGCGACGCTCGCGCGGAATCCCGACTGCTGGATGGCGCACAACAATCTCGGGCTGATCGTGTCGGCGCGCGGGCAGCGAGACGAGGCGTTGGGGCATTTCCGACGGGCGATCGCGCTCAAGCCGGACTATTTCGACGGGCACAACAACCTCGGGCTCACGCTCACGCAGGCCGCCCGGCCGGAGGCGGCGTTACCGCACCTGGAGGCGGCGGTGCGGCTCAGGCCGAGCGCCGCGCAGGCGCGCAACAATCTCGGGATTGCGCTGGCGGCGCTGCGCCGGACGCAGGAAGCCGTGGCGGCGTTTCGCGGGGCGGCGCGCTTCATGCCGGACTCGCCGAATGTGCAGGAGAATCTCGCGAAAGCACTGCGGCTCGCCGGCCGTGACGCGGAAGCGGCGGCAGCGGCAACACAGGCGGAACGGTTGCGGGGAGGAAAATAGGGCAGGGTCGCGTCCCGCCCTCCATCGTTCCGATCAGAACGTGCCCTTGACGCCGACGGCGTATTGTTTCCCGAGGGAACTCGAGCTGGTCATGCTGCCGACGGAGGGGCGGCCGGGGAACTGGGCTTCGCGGAGCCGGAGCTCGTTGGTGACGTTACCCGCGGTGGCGAAGAGTTCGGCCCAGCGCGTGACGCGGTAGGAGCACTCCACGTCGAACACATCCTGGCGCAAAATCACCTGGCGGCCGATCACGCCAGGGGCGTTGCCGTCGGTGACGCGGTCGTTCTCGATCCAGTCTCCATTCATCTGATACTTCACGGCGGCGAAGAACTTCCGGGCGGAGTAGGCCAGATTGGCCGCGCCGCGCCACGTGCGGTTCTTGCCCAGGTCGCCCTGATTGGCGCCCTTGCGGTTGGCGTAGGCGACGGAGCCGCCCACCCGAAAGCCCTTGGCCCAGACGGGGAGCAGGTCGTTCAACGTCTGGCGCCCTTCGAACTCGGCGCCTTCCAGGCGCGAGGAGCCGGCGTTCCGGTTGGTGCGCACGGTGTAGCCGACGAGTTCGTCGGAGAGATCCTTCTCCGGATAGAGCGCCTGCAACGCCCGCAGATCGTCCAGGGTCATCGGATCGGAGTCGATCTGGGCCGTGAAGTTTCTGAAGTTCTTCCGGTAAACCCCGAGCGCCCACGAACCGCCGTTCCTGGTGTAGTAAGCGAGGCGGACATCGACGGTGTCGGAATCCGTCGGCTTGAGATCGGGATTCGTCAGCGTGATGCGGCCGAGCGCCTGCATGCCGTTGACGGTGACGAGATCGTCGGAGATTTCGTCGGAGGGCAGCACGACGGAAGCGAGGCTGGGCCGGGTCGTGGTCTGGGCGTAGGCGACCTGCAGATCGAGATTGGCGCCGAGATTGTAGGTGCCGTGCAGGCTGGGGAAATTGCGCTCGAAGGAGCCCTCGCCCACGGCACCGAAGCGCTGGTAGACGGCACTGGTGTAGGCGAGCGTCCCGAGGCCGAGGCTGGTGCCGCTGTTCGTGGTGCGGCCGGCCGCGCGCAGGGCGTTTCCGGCGGCCTGGATCGCAGGCGTGAGGATCGGGGCGCCCGCGCGCACGGTGGGGAGCACGGTCGGCGCGAGGGCGAGCTGGTAGGCGACATTCGTGGTGGTGCCGCGGTTGACGACCAGCGCCGTGCCATTGGCGGTGTCGCCCGCGCGCACGGTGGAGCCGTCGGCGTATTTCATGTAGGCGTTGCTCCGGTTGGTGAGCAGCGAGCGACCGTTGAACTCGAGCATCTCGCGACGAACGCCGCCGGTGAGTTGGAGACGGTTATTGAGGAGCCGCCAGTTGAACTGCACGTAGGGGGCGTAGGTGCGCTCGAGCGATTCGAGGGAGCGGGACGTGCGCAGGCTGCTGGCCAGCGACATCTCTTCATCGAAGACGAAATAACCCGGATTGCTGCGATACAGGTCGTAGAGCTTCGTCATGCTGAAACGGGGTGGTGTGACGTGGCCGTAGTCGGGGTCCGGACGCGGGCCGGCGCTCGTGTAGACGATGGGCGTGGCCGTATCGTCCGGCGAATTCTCGATGCCGTCCCGGCCGACGAAGCGCCACTGCCGGTAGGCGTAGTCGCGCTTGCGGAATTCCTCCTGCGCGTCGAAGCCGGCCTTCACGCGGAGAGGATTGCGGGTGGCGAAGGTGTATTCAGCACTCAACTTCGCGGCGGTCGTGATGCCGGTCGCCTTGCCGGGACGGGAGCTGACGCCGCCGATGCGGTAGAGGGCCGGGTCCTGCCAGTTTACGGGCACGGTGTAGTCGGCGAGATTGGTGCTCGGGAGGCCGCTCGCCGTGGTGCGCACGTCGATCCGGCCGGCGGTGATGTAGTAACCGGGATTGTAGAAATCAATCGTGAGCGGGATGGGATTGGCGGTCCCGCCACCGAAGCCGAGCTGCCCGATCGGCGCCACCCCGCTGTCCACGGTGCCGAACGCGGAGGTGGTCTCGAAGAAGCCGTCCTCGATGTCCTTGTAGCGGTGGATCGACTTGGCGAAGCTGCCCTTCGCACCGAGGACCAGGGCGTTCTTCCTCCACTCACCGGTGAGGCCGGTGCTGAAGGTCGGCTGGTAGTGGTTGCGCCATTTCGCGCTTTCCTGCCGGACGGCGCCGCCGCCGACGCGGCCGAGGGATTTCGTCGGATCGTTTTCGCGCACGGCGGCACCGGAGCCGACGGCGGCGGCATTGATCCGGAAACGGGTCTCCTCGATCTCGCCCTTGAAGGCGTCGGTGAAGCTGATGTTCCAACTGAGCGTGAGTTCGCGACGCGGACGCCAGTCGGCCTTGAGACTGGCGTAGTCCTGGGTGCGTGAATACGGCGCGTTGCTCAGCGCGATCTGCGTGAGCGCCGGGTTGAAGAGACTCGGGACCGACGTGAGCGGCTGCCCCCGGGACCGCAGATCCTGGTGCGCGGTGAAGTTGGCCGCGCTGCCGGTGTTCCAGGAGCCGGAAGACCAGCGGACGTTGTTGATGTTGTCCATCTGGCCGATGGTGAAAGCAAAGCCGAGGTCCTTGGAGAGCGGTTCGGTCCACGTCACGCGCCAGTTCGGGCGCCAGCGGCTGCGCAGTTGATCCTGCGGACCGTCCATCTTTCGGGTCGTGAGGTTGTCGCCGTCGGAGATGAGGGAAGTCATGTAGCTGATCTCGCGCCGGCTTTTCTCAAAGGCGGAACGGCGGATCATGTTGACGGAGCCGCCGACGGAGTTGGCGCTGTCTTCCGGCAGCGGCACCTTGCGCACCTCGACGCGGGCGACGTCGGCGGCGGACATGTGTTGCACCTCGAAACTGCGGCTGATGCTGCCGACGCCGGCGTTGGAGCCCTGGACGTTGGCGCTGGCGGTGGGCATGCCGTCGAAATTGATCTCAGTGGAGTCCGGACTCAGGCCCCGCACGCTGACCGCGACGATGGTGCCGCCGAAATACTCCACGTCCATGCCGGGAAGATTTTTCAGCAGCTCGCCCGGGTTGTTGTCGAGGACCGTGCCGTATTCGTCGGCCGACACCACGCTGACCATGTTGCGGGCGAAGCGCTGCTCGTTGACGGCGATGGCGGTGGCGTTGGTTTCCTTCGTGGACTGGATGACGAAGGCGTCGAGCTGCACGAGTTCGGGGTCGACCCCGTAGACGCCCTTGCTGGTGAGCGACACATCGCGCTCGGCGAGCTGGCCGGGCGCGACCTGCACGGCGATCTCCTGTTCGTCGAGGCCCGTGTAGAAAACGCGGAGCACGACGGGGCCCGCGGGAACGTTCGCCAGCGTGTAGCGTCCGCTGAAATCCGTGAGGGCGATCTGCGACGTGCCCTTGATCGCGACGCGCGCGTTCTCCAGCGAGGTGCCGCTGACGGCATTCTGGACGCGACCGGAGATCGTGCCGGTCGCAGTCTGGGCGCGCGCAACCGGGGCGAGGGCCGCGGTCGCAAGGACGATGGCGCCGGCAACGTGCAGGCGGGCGGCGAGCAGCGCGAGGCCGGCCAGCCGAGTGAGACGCAGACGCCAGGCGGCCGACATCGTGCAGGGCAAATCAGGGTTCATACGGGGTTTCGTTGAGGGAACGGGGAGCGTAGCACGGGGGCGCCGCCAGCCGCTTGTCGACGCGGGCGATTGCGATTGTGCTTTTGGGCGACAAGAAGTGAGCGGTGTTTCGCCCGGAACCGCAGAGCGCAGCGCCCAAATTGCCAAGCAGCGCGCCGCGGCGGCGTGCTAGGCTTCGCCCACTTTTTTTCCCGATGCATTCACTTCGTGCTTTCTCCCTTTGGTGGTTCGCAGTCGCGGCGCTGAGCGGCGCGGAAGCGCGCCGCCCGTGGCTCACGCTGGACGCGACGGCGCGCATGGACCGTCCGGGTGCGCCGACGAGCCGGCTCGCGCCGCCTGGAGCGGATGGAAAACTCACCTATCGCCCTGAGGCGGACGGGACGACGCTGCCGGATTTCTCGTGGTGCGGCTACGCCGGCGGCGGCGTC
Source organism: uncultured Opitutus sp. (assembly GCA_964513055.1). GTDB lineage: Bacteria > Verrucomicrobiota > Verrucomicrobiia > Opitutales > Opitutaceae > ER46. Next base: position 1,301 of record CAZENI010000111.1, on the reverse strand, counting down.
GCGCTGCCGATCGCACCGGTGAAGATCACGCTCTCTCCGCAAGGCGGCGGCGCAGATGATCTCGCGCGCATCCAGGCGGCGATCGACGAGGTGGCGCGACTGCCGCGCGATGCGCAGGGGCTGCGCGGCGCGGTGCTCCTGCGACGCGGAGCCTACCGGGTGCACGGGACGTTGCGCATCGCGGCATCGGGCGTCGTGCTGCGCGGCGAAGGCCCCGCGGCCGACGGCACCGTCATCACCGCAACGCTGCCGAGGAAACACACCGTCGTCGAAGTCGGCGGCGCCGGCGGCCTCGAGCGCGAAGAGGCGACCCGGCAGCGCGTGACGGATGCGTTCGTGCCCGTGGGCGCGCGCACGCTGCGCGTGGAGCGCGCGGGCGTGTTCCAGGTCGGCGACACCGTGATCATCCACCGGCCGAGTCCGCGCGAGTGGATCGCGGCGCTCGGGATGGACCAGCTCGCGGCAGGCACGAAGAAACCGGGCGTGAAGAATTGGTCGCCGGGCGGTTTCGATCTGCTGGCCGACCGCACGGTCGTCGCGGCAGACGGAGTGACGCTCACGCTCGACGGGCCGATCTTTCAGGCCTTGGAAGAGCGCTTTGGCGGAGCGGCGGTGGTGCGTTATCGCGATCCGGGCCGGATCGAGCGGGCGGGCGTGGAGTCGTTGCGAATCGTTTCGACCTACGACCAGACGGAGTTCAAGGCGGCGCCGAAGCTCACGCCCGCGCAGGCGGTGCGCCAATACGAGGACGAGGAGCATGCGTGGATCGGCGTAAATCTCGACCGGATACGCGACGCGTGGGTGTCGCGGGTCACGGTGGTGCACGCGGGCTACAGTGCGGTGCATTGCCAGACGCAGGCGCTGCGCACCACCGTGGTCGACTGCGCCCTGATCGATCCGGTGTCCCAGCACACGGGCGGGCGGAAATACTGCTTCGGGGCCAACGGCCAGTTCGGACTTTTCCTGCGCTGCTACGCGCGGAACGGCCGGCACGACTTCGTGCTGGGGAACCGGCTGGCGGGGCCAAACGTGTTTCTCGACTGCCTCGCCGAGGAGGCGTCGAGCGCCAGCGAGCCGCACCACCGCTACGGCACCGGCGGCCTTTGGGACAACGTGCGGCTGCACGGCGAGGCGGAGCTGCAGGCCGTCAATCGCGGCGACTCCGGCAGCGGCCACGGCTGGGCGGGAGCGAACAATTTCTTCTGGAACTGCGAGGCGATGGTGGTGCTCGTGATGAAGCCGCCGACCGCGAGAATTACGCCATCGGCTGGAGCGGCGCAACCGACGCGGCGACACTCAAT
>CAZENI010000110.1:0-18848 GCA_964513055.1 uncultured Opitutus sp. | reverse complement strand
GCGGGGCGGCGTCACGCCACGCGTCGAGCGCCACGATCGTCAGCGCCGCCGCCGAGGCGAGCGAGCCCAGCACGGCCACGCGCCGCCACCAGCCGCGGCGCCGCGCGGCCGCCGCCAGCGCGCGCTCGGCGGTCGCGTCCGGCATGCGGTCGAGCAGCGACCAGGCGCCGCCGGCGCGCCGCATCGCGGCGGCGTGGCGCGGGTCGGCGGCGAGCCATAGCTCGAACTCGATCGCCTCCGCGGCGGAGAGACCGCGATCGCGCCGCACCGTCCAGTGCGCGGCGGTGTCGCGCACGGCCTGCTCGGCGGCGGTGAAAGAAGAGCGCGGTTTCATCGGCTATTCGGCGGGCATCGCGCCATGGCGCACGAAAAATTCCTCGCAGCGGCGCAGGCCCTTGGTGAGCTGCGCCTCGACCGTGTGCTCGGCGATGCCCATCCGCCGGGCGATTTCGCGGTGGGAGAGATTTTCGAATTTGCGGAGCACGAGGATTTCGCGGCACCGCGGCGGGAGCGAGGCGATCGCGGCGTCGAGGAGATCGGCCTCCTGACGACGACTGACGGTCTCGGCCACACCGGGCGCCTCGTCGAAGACGCACGATCCGTCGATTTCCGCTATGGGAAACGTCCGGGCGGTGGCCCGGCGGCGGAAGAGATCGCGGGCGGCATTGCGCGCCGTCGCAAACAACAGGCCGCGCGGCGCCGCAACGGCCGCCCGTTCCCGCGCGCGCAGCAGGCGCGCATACGTTTCCTGCACGAGGTCGTCGATGTCTGCCGGCGCCACCAGGCCGTGCAGGTAGGCGCGCAACGCGGGCTCATGGGGCAGCACGTGTTCGGCGAACCAGCGCGCGGTCTCGGGGTCGGACGGGGGCATCGCGCACCGGGCTAGCGATGCCACCGAAGAAGGCAAGCTGCGCCACCGCTCGAGCGGCGCCGCGCGTCACCCGCGTTTCGAGGGCAGCGGGCCGAGCGAGGCCGCCTTGCGCGCGAGCGCGGCGCGCAGGCGTTCCAGCGTGGCGGCGTGCGCCGGCTGACCGGCGAGGTTCGTGAACTGGCGCGGGTCGCGGACGAGGTCGTAGAGTTCCTCGCCGCCGTCACCCCAGCGGTTGTAGCGCCACGTCACATCGCGGATCGAGCGGCCGCCGTTGCCGGTGACCGAATAGGCATACTCGCGAAAGTCCGCCGCGGCCGGATCCTGCAGGAGCGGCCGCAGGCTGCGGCCGGCCAGGTTCTTCGGCGCCGCTTCGGACCGGCCGGCGAGGTCCACGATGGTGGGATACAGGTCGACCAGCTCGACGAGCGCGTCGCTGCGCGCCCCGGCGGACGCCGCGAACCCGGGCGCCGACACCAGCAGCGGCACGCGGAGGCTCTCCTCGAACAGCGTCGTCTTCTGCCAGAGCCCATGCTCGCCAAGATGGTAGCCATGATCGGAGGTGAAGATGACGACCGTCTTCTCCCGGAGCCGCAGCCGGTCGAGTTCGGCCAGCAGGCGGCCGACCTGCTCGTCCATGAACTCGACCGCCGCGTAGTAGGCCGCAATCGCCTCACGCTGCTGCGCCTCGCTCATGCCGTAGCGCAGGTCGTTGCGCATCGCGGCGGCGGGCGCGGGCACGTCGTCGAGATCGCCGGGCGGGACGGCGGGCAGGGCAATCTTCGCGGGCGGATAATGATCGAAGAGCCGTTGCGGCGCGACGAGCGGCACATGCGGGCGCACGAAACCGACGGCGAGGAAGAACGCGTCGTCGGGGCGGAGCTGGCGCCGGTCGTTCAAGTTCCGGCCACGGGCGCGGGCCTGCAGGATCGCCATCGCCTGCGCGGCGGAAAGCCGGTCGGCCTGCGTGGCCTCCTCGGCGTCCGGCACGATCACGCGGGTGAAGCTGGTGCCGGGCTCGGGCCGCTTCGGCGAGAGCAGCGTGGCGACACCGAGGCTCGTGCCTTCGGGAGCCATGACGTTGAAGGTGCGGTCCCAGGAGTCGGGCTCGTCGCCCGCGGGGTCGCCCGACTCGATGCTGCCGGGGATGCCCATGTGGTAGATTTTGGATACGCGCAGCGAGACGTAGCCATGCCGCCGCAGCAGGCCGCCGACGCTCGGGTGCGTCGCGACGGCGGGCGTGAGCGCGCGGTAGCTCCCCGGGGTGTAGTTGTTTCCCATCATGCCGATCTGCTCGGGATAGAGCCCGCTCATGAACGAGGCGCGCGACGGGCCGCACACGGGAAACTGGCAGTAGGCGCGCGTGAACCGCACGCCCTGCGCCGCGAGGCGGTCGAGGTTCGGCGTGCGGATGACGGTGTTGCCGTAGCTGCCGAGGCAGGCGGCGAGATCGTCGCTCACGATGAGGAGGACGTTCGGCCGATCGGCGGCGCGAGCGGCGCCCGCGGCGAGAACGAGGAGCGCGAGCGACGCGCCGAGACGGCGAAGGCCGGCGGAGAGCGGAGGCATGGGCGGAGGGATCAGCGGGCGGGACGGCGGAGCGGATCCTTCGGCAGCGCGGCGGCGAGGCGCGCCTTGGTCGCGGCGTGCTCGGGGCGCGCGGCGACGTTGCGCCATTCGTTGGGATCGGTCTGCAGGTCGTAGAGTTCCTCGCCCCCGTCGTCGTAGCGCAGGTAGCGCCAGCGATCGTCGCGCACGCTGTAGTGCACCTGGTCGACGGTGGTCACCACGACGCGGTCGGTGGCGGTCAATGGCGCGCGCAGCAGCGGCACGAGCGACCGGCCGTCGAGCCCGCTCGCCGGCGCCGGCAGCCCGCAGTAGTCGGCGAGCGTCGGATACAGATCGACCAGCGAAACGGGCCGCGGCGAAGTCCGGCCGATCGCGAACTGCGCGCGGTCGCGGCGCGCGGGCACGATGGCGAGGGGCACGCGCACGGCGCGCTCCCAGCCGGTGAGCTTGCCCCAGTGATCTTTCTCGCCGAGGTGCCAGCCGTGATCGCCGAAGAAGACGATCACGGTGTTGTCGGCGTGCGGGCTCGCATCGAGGGCGTCGAGGAGCCGGCCGATCTGGTGATCGACGTAGTGCACACAGGCCAGATAGGCCGCGATCGCCGCCTGCCACTGCCGGTGGCGCACGACGCTGGCGTGCAGCCCGGCCGTCGCGGCCTCGAGCGCGATCCGCCGGCCGGTGGCCGGGAGATCCGCGAGATCGTCCGCGGCGTGGGGCGGCAGCTTAATCGACTCGACGGGAAACGGCGCGAAATACCGCGCGGGAGCGAAGAGCGGAATGTGCGGCCGGTAGAAACCCACGCCGAGGAAGAACGGCTCGGCGGACGATTGCGCGAGCTGTTGGATCGCCCAGTCGGCGATCTGGGTGTCGCCCATGGCAGAGTCGGGCACGTCAACCGGTCCCCAGTCGAACGACTCGGCGGCGGGGTCCTTCGGCCGGCGGTCGCTCGGGATGCGGTTGAGCGGCAGCGTGACGGTGGCACCGCCGGCGAGCGCGATGACGTGCCGCGGATCCGCCGTGACCTTGGATGGCAGCTCCTCGGGCGTGTAGTTGACCTCGCGCGCGTCGAACGGGCTCCAGCGCTGATCCGGAAAAAACGACGCGTCGAAGAGATCGGGCCGCGACTGGTGGATGAGTTTGCCGGTGCCGAGCGTGCGGTAACCGTGGCGTTTCAAGTGCTGCGGCAGGAGCACGAGCGCGGGCGCGATGCGGCGCAGATCGTCGGAGTTGCCGTAGGCGCCGGAGCGGAACGGCTCGCGGCCGCTGAACACCGCGGCGCGCGACGGCGCGCAGAGCGGCGAGGCGCAGCTCGCGTTGGCGAACGCGATGCCGCGCGCGGCCAGGCGGTCCATATTCGGCGTGCGCGTCTGCGGATGCCCGCCGAGGAAGCCGACCCAGTCGTTCAGATCGTCGGCGATGATGAAGAGGATGTTCGGTCGCGCCGGGTCGGCCGCACGGGCCACGTTGAGCGACGACAGCAGCAGCAGGGCGAGAAGGAGACGCGGCATGGAAAGGGAATGCATCAGAACGAATACGTGGTCGTGAACCGGACTTCGCGCGGCGCGACGAGGTCGTAGCGGCTGTAGGCGAGGCCGCGGCCGCCGGGCAGCGAGAACCCGTCAAGCGCCGTCTCCGAGGTGGAGAGACGCACGGGGATGATGTCGGTCTGGTTGAAGAGATTCGAGACGTTGACCTGAAAACGCACGCGGCCCGGGAGGCGCGGCAGCTTGGTCGCATAGGCCAGCATGCAATCGGCAGCGGCGATGACCTTGCCGGTGATCTCGCGGCCGGCGGAGTCGGAGCCGATCACGTTGGCGCTGCGCCAGCGCCAGCCGCCGCCGACGGTGAAACCGTTGAGCCGGCCGGCCTTGAAGTCGTAGGCGGTGAAGAGACTGATCTTGTGCGGGCGCACGCCCCAGCGTTTCTCCTGCAGGTCCTTCTCGTCGTTGAGCGTGTCGACGAGGTTGAAGATTTCCTGGGCCACGGTGGTGCCGGCGGCGTCGGTCGTGAGCGTCGAGAGATTCGCGCCGGGCGCCATCGCGCCGAGTTCGATCCACTTCGCCACGGTGCCGCCGCTGGCGAAGGCGGCGGGGTCGACCACGAAGCGGCCGGTGGAATCCTGCCGCACGCCCTGCACGAGGCGCACGCCCTCGGCGGGCTTGAGGCCATACCAGTCGACCATCTCGAGCGCGAGGTTGGTGCGGCCGGAGTCGGTGTAGGAGTAGTTGGCGACGAGGCGCCAGTTCTTCGTGAGATTGGCGGTGAGGCGTGCCTCGTAGCCTTCGGAGGTGAAGTCGGACGCGATGGCGTTGGCCGGTGGCGTGGCGGCCGCGAGCACCGGCGCCCACGTGGCGGTGGTGAATGGGCGGCCGGCGCCGACGAGTTGCGTGGCGAAGGCCTGCATCACGCGGGTGTTACGCGCCGGGGCGCCGCCGAGTCCGGCGCTGGTGATGCGGCCCTGCTCCTCGGCGGTGAAGTAGACGAAGCGCGCGCTGAGGCGGCCCTCGAGCAGATCGAGCCCGAGGCCGAAGTCCTCGCCGCGCCCTTTCGACAGCGGCGCGAGCTGGCCGAGCGGGAAGACGGTGCGCGCGAGCGGGGGCACGCCGACGTTCGACGAGCGGTTGGCGATGAGGGACAGCCAGTCGGTGACGTGAAACACGCCGCCGACCGAGAGCGTGCGCGGCTTCAGGGTCGTGGTGGTGGCCTTCGCGGGATCGCGATCCACGACATCGCCGACGGCGGCATCGCGCGCGTAGCCGAACTGCGTGATCTCGACGGTGTCGGTCCGGTAGCCGAAGGTCGTCACGAGCCGGTCGCGGAAGAAATAGCTCTGCACCACGCCGAGGAGCGCGTCCATCTCCTGCGTCATGCCGCTGTTGTTCGCGCCGGCGTCGTCGTTGGCGAACACGAGATCGAAGGCGCGGCCGCCGAAGTTGAACTTCGCCGGCAACGTGCGCCAGTCGCCGACGCGATAGGTGCCATAGTCGCCCTCGGTGACGTAGTTGCGGACGGCGATGCGGTTGTTGGCGTTGCCGGGCGACGCATTGAACGGACTGCCGGCGAGCGAGAGCCAGGAGAGCGCGTGGATGTCGGCCTGTTTCGAGTGCGACCAGGACGCGGCGAGCCGGTGACGGCCGAACCACCTGGACTTCGGGTCGAGTGTGTAGGAGGCGGCGACACGGGACTCGCGGTAGTCGCCGTAGTGGAGGTCGCCGCGCCAGTTGCCGTCGAAGTAGAGGCGGCCGGCGTAGGGATTGTTAGGGCCGCCGAGGCCGAGGGTGCGGTTGGGATCGCCGCGCAGTGTGGGGTCGTTGCCGACGAGGATGCGGCTGGTGAGCGTCGTCTGCTGGTAGTGCTGCGCGACGTTGAAGGTCCAGTGCTTCGCCGGCTGCCAGTCGGCGGTAAGGGTGTAATTGTAGAGCTGCTGGGTGCGGCCCATGCCGGGCCCGCCGGCGTTGGCCCAGCGCGGGTAGAGGGCGGGGGCGTTGAGCACGAGGCCGGAGCCGGTGACGCCGCGCGTGCCGTCGGGCGCGCGGACGGCGGCGTTGTTGTAGGACCCCGTCAGATACGTGCCGATGGCGTCGAAGATCACGCCGTTGTTCTCGATGAAGGTGGCGCGGCGGTTCTGGCCGCCCGAGGTGCCGTTGCGGGCCGTGATGCCGAGGGCGGTGAGCGCGGCGCCCGGCGCGGCGGTGGTCGGCGTGAACGTGACGGCGTCGACGCCGCGCGCGGCGCGGTTGTCATACCAGGCGAGCACCTCGTCGGAGGGCGGCATCGTTTTCATGACCGCGCTGGCGTCGCGCCCCGTCTCGCCCATCGCCTGCACCGTGAGCGTGCGCGTGGGGCGGAACGCGATCGCGGCGAAGACGCGCTCCTTGTCCTGGTAGTCGAACTGCCGCCAGCCGCCATTCTCCTGGTCGAGCGCCGCGACGGAGACGGCGAGTTTCTGCTTGAGCAGGACCTTGTTGGCATCGACCTCGACGCGGCTGCGCTCCCATGAGCCGAAGCCGTAGCGGATCGTCGCGCTGTCGCGATGCAGCGTCGGGATCTTGGAGGTCTGGTTGAGCAGGCCGCCGGGCGCGCCGATGCCGAAGAGGATGCTGTTGGGCCCGCGGGTGTCGTCGAAACGGCCGACCCGATACGGGTCGCCGTTGGTGATGTTCATGAAGTAGTCCATGCCCTGGCTGGCCGCGAGGCCGCAGACGATCGTGCGGTTGAGGAGATTCTCGCCGGTGATGGAGGGATTCTGGCCGGAGCCGGCCTGCCAGGCATTGGTGTCCATTTCGGAGTTCACCGTGTAGTCGAGCAGTTGCGCGATGTCGGTGATGGCGAGGTCGTCGAGGAACTCCTTGGTGAACACCGAGACCGAGCCGGCGGTGTCGCGGAGCCGGGCGTTGAGGCGGCTGCCGGCGAGGGTGTTCTCGGCCAGGTAACCGGAATCCTGAGACGTGTTGACGGTGAAGGGGCTCAACTCGACGACCTCGGCGGGCCGGGCCGGGGCCGGCGCGGTCTGCGCCGGCAGCAGGCGCGCGATTCCGGCGAACGACAGAAGGACGAGCCCGCGACGGGCCGCGACGGACAACAGGGGAGGACGCATGGGGGTGACGGGGTGAAGGACGACCGCGAGGGGGAGGCGGCGGAGCGTCGCGTCATAATCCCAAGGTCACCGACCAGACTGCAAGCCGGGGTTCCGTGTTGAACGTGGCGCCGATGCCCGTGCCGCGGGCGCCGCTGTAGCCGGTCGTCGCGCTGGGCAGCAGGACGACGTCGTAGCGGTTGAAGAGGTTGTTGACGTTGAGCTGGGTCGAGACGCGGTAGCGGCCGAGCTTGCGTTCGTAGCCGAGGATCGCGTCGAAACGAACCGGACGCGGCATGTAGAACGTGAGGCGCGGTTTGCCGGCGGCGACGCCGCCCTCGTAATATTGATACGACGTCATCGTCCATGATTTCGCGATCGTGCCGCCGACGCGCACGCCGCGCAGCCAGCCGGAGCTGAAGGTGTAGATGCTGGTGAGGTTCGCGCTGTATTTGGGATTGCCGGCCGCGAGATCGCCGGCCTTCGAAACGACGACGACCCCCACGGGCGGCGCATCCGGCAGCGGTGCAATCTGCAGGGCGGAAATGGGCAGGCCGGTCGCGCCAGTGAGGATCGGGCCGCGCACGGGATCGACGGTGCGCAGGATGGTCGCGGCGCCGGAGGTGGGATTGATCCGCGCGGACTCGGGCGCGGGGTTTGCGTAGTAGCGGTGGCCCGGCGTGTTCATCATCGCAATCGTGAGCGGGGTGGCGCCGGCGGCGGTTGCCGTCGAAACCTGCGTCGCGGTCGAGCTGACGTAGACGGGCGTGCCGTCGCGGTAGGTGACCTGGCCCTGGGGGTTGGCGTGAAACTGATCGTTGTAGAGCTGCGCGTAGCTCTTGTCGGTGCGGATCACGCTGTTGAAATTCGAGGCGGAGACCCGCACGCGCCAGTTGTCGCGCAGCATCGCGGTGGCCGAGAGCTGCACGCCGCTGGAGCGGCGCGCGACGGTGATGGAGCTGCCAGGATTGAGGTATTCGCCGTTGAGGCCGTCGGGATTGATGATGCCGGTGAGCGTGCCGTTGATCGCATTCTGCTCGCGGGGCGATTCGGCGACGAACCAGGCGACGGATCCGGAGACGGTCCTGGCCTCGTTGGTGAACTTGAGCCCCGCTTCGCCGCCGGTGCCGCGCGAGTTGCCCTGCGGTTCGCCGTAGGGATCGGTGAGGACCGAGGCGGACGGGGACAGCGAGTCGGACAGGCTGACGTAGGGCCGCAGCCAGTCGCGCCACGCGAAGTTCACGCCGGCGTTGAAGCTGACGGCCTTGGTGCGCGCGATGCTGCGGAAGCTCGGGACCGCGGGCGTGCCGAAATCGTCGCGCAGCGCCCGCAGCTCGCCGGCCCGCAGCCCGGCCAGCGTGGTCAGGCGGCCGTCGAGCCAGGTGGTGAAATTGGCGGCGTAGACGCCCTTGATCTCGGTATCGTTGTTGTTGCGACCGTTGGTGCCGCGGCCGGTGAGACCGAGCGGGTTCGCGGCCGAGATCAACGATGGCACCGGTTCGTTGGTGCCGACCTCGGTGTAGGTCACGCCGTCGATCGTGATGGTCTTCGCCCCCGGCTCGAAGACGCTGACGTTGCGGATCGGGCCGTTGGGCAACGCGGTGTAGGTGCGGGCGAGGAGCGTGAAGCCGTTGGCGGCGGCGGTCGGGCTGGGATTGACGATCGGATTGCCACTGGCGTCGGCGCGGGCGTAGCCCCGGAAGACGCGGTTGAAAACGCTGCCGCTGAAATCCGCGCCAAACGCGGTCTGACTCTGCGCGCGGCCGCGGAAGAGGCTGTTCGTCAGGACGCCGGAGATTCGAAACGCGCGGGCGCGGGTGTGGCCGATGATATCGACGGCGTTGGGCGCGACGGCCCAGGTGCCGGTGGGATTGGCGGCGACGTTGGGCGCCACAAACTGCGCGAGGCCGTTCGAGTAACGCGAGGCGGAGTTGTCCGCGTAGCCGGCGGCGATCTGGGTGGAGAAGGCTCGCGACCAGACCGTGTCGACCGTGAGGCCGTGGGTGTGGGCGCGCGTGTAGTCAGAGAGCGCGCGGCCGGCGGTGGAGTCGACGTTGTCCCAGGTGAGCGTGCCGTTGCCGATCACGCCGGCGCCGCTCGGCTGGCCATTGGCGGCGGCCGTGATCTGATTCGTCGCGAGGAGATAGCGGAGACTGAGGCCATTGCGCGCGTCGTTGGCGGTGCTCAGCGCGGTGAGCGTTGTGAGGTTTTGGTAGAGGCGCCGATAATTGGTGTAGCCCTCGCTGAGGCGGACCGTGGTGTTCGCGAACGGCCGCCACGCGATCTGGCCGTAGAGGCCGTCGAGGTCGCCGTCGATGAACACGCGGCGGTTGCCGAGCTGCTGGCGCGTGGCGACGAACCGCAGCGCGAGCGTCCGCCGCGCGGCGCTCAGGTCGAGCAGGCCCTGCTTGTGCCCGTGCTGATCGACCTGGAAGCGGAAGGAGCCGTGCGCGGGCCGGCCGAAGCGGGCCTGCTTGGGCACGAGGTTGATCGCGCCGCCCGCGCCGGAGAAACCGTAGAGCAGCGACTGCGGGCCGTTGATGACCTCGACGCGCTCGATGTCGAAGTTGGAGGTGAAGCCCATGCTCGTGGCGGCGCCCTTCGCGGGCATGAAGGCGTCGCGCTGCACGGTCGGCGCGCCCATGCCGCGCAGCGACATGCTGGTGTCGAAGCGATCCATCGGATTGTTGACACCCGTGGAGGCGCCGGCGCCGTCGAGCGTGCCCGCGCCGGCCGAGTATTCGCGGAGCATGCTCTCGACGCCCCAGGCGCCGACGTCGTTCATGAAGGCCTCGTTCAGGACCTCGGCCGACACCGGCATCTTGTCGAGCTCGACCTTGAAGCGCGTAATCGAGTTGGCGTTGAGCGCGCCGTAGCTCTTATCCGAATCCGCGGTGACTTCGAACGGACTGAGGATCAGGGCGGTCTCAGGGGCGGCCGCCGGGGCGGTTTGCGCCACGGCCGCCGTCGCAGCGAGCCAGCCCGTTAGGGCCGTGAGGAGAGTGCGGTTTTTCATCGGAGCAGCGGAGGAGGAAGAGGAGGCGCCGGGCGCGGGCGGCGGGGGCGCAGGCGGGGCCGGCCGCGGCGCGCGGCCGACGGTCATCGCCCCGGTCTTCTGGTCGCGCACCACGACGAGGCCGGTGTTGGCCACCATGCGCTCGATCACTTCCCGCGCGGAAAATTCGCCCTTCACGGGATTGGTCCTCACGCCGCGCACCGTGGTGACCACATAGAACACCTCTTCGCCCGACTGCTCGACGAACTGCCGCAGGGTCGTCGCCGCATCGCCGCCCGCGAGGGCGTAGTGCCGCTTCGCCGCCGGCACCGCCGCCCCCGCGGCCGCGGCGAGGGCCGCCAGCACGAGCAGCACCACGACACGGCGCAGGACATCAACCGAGCAGCACACGCGGAGAAAAAACGAGGTTTGGGTTTGCAGCATTCACGACGGGAACCGGCGGCGAACTCAGCTCCACCGCGGCCTGTCCTGAATTCAGACGAAGCACGAACCGAGTCGGGCTATGGGCCGGCAAGATTATTTCGCCCGGCGCAGGACCACGCGCCGGGTGTCGGGCCGGTCCGCCGCGAGGTCGCCGCCCGCCTCCAGGAGGCGCACAAACGCATCGACGTTCTCCGCGCGGAAGCTGCCGCCGATCGTGAGCGCGCCGAGCTCGGCGTCGGCCAGCTCGAGCTGCACCGGGTTGCGCCGGTTGAACTGCGCGATCGCCTCGCGCAGCGGTGTATCCGAAAACACGAGTCGCGGGCCCTGCCAGGCGAGCGCCTCGCGCACCGCCTGGGCCGTGACCCGCTCGACCACCGGAGCCGCGGTCGCCGCGACCGCGGTGGAGACGACCGTGCGCTCGTTGGCGACGAGCACGGCCGCCGGGGATGACTCGCGTTGGCCGGAGTGCGCCGCGCGAGCCTCCGCGTCGACGGACAGCGCTTTGGGGACAAGGCGCTCCACCTCGGCCACGCTCACCTTCCCTTCCGTCACGAGCACTTCGACCTCGCCGGCGCCGAGCCGCACGTTGAAGGCCGTGCCGACGGCGCGCACGGCGACGCCACCTGCCTCGACCCGGAACGGACGCGCCGGATTCTTCGCGACGGTGAAATGGGCTTCGCCGCGCACGAGCCGCACGCGCCGCTCGGCGAGGGAAAACTGCACGGCGACTTCGCTCGCCGAGTTGAGCTCGACCATCGAGCCATCCGCCAGCGTCACGCGCTCATAGCCATCGAGCGTCGTCGCATAACGCTGCTCCGCGGACGCGCGATCACGCCGGGTGCCGCTCCACCACACGGCGGCGACCGCCACGCAGGCCGCCAACGCCACCGCCGCAGCGACCGCGGGAAACCGCACGACGCGCCGGCGCATCCCGCGGGCTCCGAGCAAATCGCGATCCGGATGGCGCGCCGCCTCCGGGCGGAAATCGCGCAGTTGCTGCAGGCTGGCCCAGGCGCCCTCGAGCCGCGCGGCGGCCGCCTCGTGGCGCGGGTCGGCCGCGCGCCAGCGTGCGAACGCCACCGCCTCGTCACGGGTGAGTCCGTCGTCGCGCTGCGCCAGCCAGGCGGCCGCGGTGGCGTCGATGGCCTCGGCGCCCGGGTTCGCGGAATCACGTTTCATGGCGTGCCCTCCCCTCCCGGCCGCCGCAGCGTGCTCACGCCGCGTTCCTCGAAATAGTCCGCACAGCGCCGCATGCCCTTCGCGAGCTGCGCCTTCACCGTGTGCTCCGAGATGCGGAGCTCCGCCGCGATTTCCTTGTGCGCCATCCCATAAAGCAGCCGCAGCGTGAGCACCTGCCGGCAGCGCTCCGGCAGCCCGCGCACGGCCTCGGCGAGCAGCGCGAGTTCCTGCTGCTGGTTGACGGCATCCGCCGCATCGGGCCGGTCTTCGGCCACGTCGAATGCCGCGAGGTTCGCGACGCCATCAATCGCGACGACCTTGCGCCGGCGGAAAAAATCGAGCGCCACGTTGCGCGCCGTGGTGAAGAGGAACGCCTTCACATAACTCACCCGGCCGGTCTCGCGCGCGCGGATCAGCCGCGCATACGACTCCTGCACGAGATCGTCGATGTCAGGGAGCGCCGGAAACACGCTGCGCAGATACGAACGCAGCGACGGTTCGTGCGGCTGGACCTGCTCGGCAAACCAGGTGGCGTGTTCGGGATGGGGCGGAATCACGACGGAGGCAGGTCCTCCACAACGCGCCGCGCTCCCGGCGAGTCGAGCCGGATCTCGCCCGGAAAAAATATCGCGAGCCGCCATAGCCCATCCCGTCGCGTCGCGCGTCTTAACCGCGGACGAAAGATTTCCATTCGCCCGCATGGAGCGGCTGAACTGGGTGGAGCGGCTTGGCCGCAAGCCGCTTCACCTTGACCCGATCAGAACGTGCCTTTGACGCCGAAGGTCCAGAAGGTGCCGACGCGCGTGTCCGAGATCGGATAGCTGGGATCGATCTGGTAGCGGTATTCGGCGATGTTGAAGAGGTTCCTCACCTGAAAGAACACGCTGGTGCGCGCGGTGAGCTGGTAGCCGCCGTTGAGGTCGAGCATGGTGCGGGCTTGGCGGTAGGTGATGACGCCCGTGGTGGTAAACGGCGTGTGATCGGTCCACTTTCCGGATACACCCAAAGCCAGGCCACGGTGGCGGTAGCTGAGCGTGCCGCCAATCATGTGCGGCGTCATCGCGGCGCGGCGCGCGCTCGCGTAGGTGCGGGTGTAGCTGGCGGAGGCATTGAGGCCGCGGAGCACGCCGGGCAGGAACGAGAGCGCCTGGCTGTATTCGATCGTGCCGCCGCGCACGCGGAGGGTGCCGGGCCGGTTGCCGACGGAGGTGAAGCGATAGGTGGAGTAAAGCGGGTCGTCCTCGAAGCCGAAGGCCGAGGCGGGAAACTCCTGCGTGGTCACGCTGTTGGAGATGTCGTTTTGGAACAACGTGAGCGCGAGATTGCCCACGGGCTCGAAGTAATACGCGACGCGGCCGGAAAAATTCCTGGAGCGCTCCGGCAGCAGGTCGGGGTTGGGCACCGTGGCGCTGAGCGTGGTCTCGTTGAACTCGAGCACGCCGCCGAGATTGCCAAGGGCGGGCCGCGAGAGCGTGGCGCTGTAGCCGAGATGGGCCTGGAGGTTCTCGTTGAGGTTCAGCTTGGCGCTGAGGGAGGGGAAAAAATTATCGTAGGCCGAGGTGCGCACGACCTTGGGCAGGCTCATGAACTGGTAGGTGAGGCCCTCGACGGTGGTGGCGCGGCCGGTGGCGGGCGTGACAACGAAGCCGGCGGCGCGCACGGCGGCGGCGGTGCGCTGCTGGAACTCGCGGATCGCAATCTCGTTTTCCTCCCAGCGCAGGCCGCCCTGGAGCTGCACGCGGCCCAGGCGGACGTTGGCGAGCCCGAAGCCGGCGAGGCGCGTCTCCTTGATGTAACTCGCGTTGTTGATGAAGGCGGTGTAGAAATTCGCCGGCGTCGCGAGATTGGTGAACAGGGCGGGCTGCTCGCGGAAGAGCGTCGCGATGCCGGGGCGATTGGGAAACACGGGCGGCGAGCCGGAAAGCGAGGTGACGTTGAGTCCGTTCTCGAGGCGCCAGCGGTTTTCCGGAAACGCGAGGCTGGCAAAGCTCCCCGTCGGGCCGCCGCCGGGGCCATCGTAGCGCCAGGTGAGCGCGGCGTTGGGGTTGCGGAAACGGTGGTAGTCCTCGGTGGCCTTGGCGCCGAACTTGAGCCACGTGGGCAGACGCCACGGCGCCGTCCAGCGGACGTTGGCCTGCCCCTGATAGACTTCCTGCTCGGAGAAGCGCATGTCGTCGGCGAGGCGGGGATTCGTGAAATTCGCCAGGTCGCTGAGATCGCGGCCGCCGGTCTGCGCGATTTGCCAGTCCACTTCGTCGAGCGCGGAACGGCGGAGTTGGAGCGTGAGGCCGGTGAGCGCGACGGTGGTGAGCGTCTGCGGGCCGACGCGCGGGAGGGCCACGTATTGGTTGGTCGAGATGGTGTAGTGCAGGCCGCCGTCCACGAGCCAGGCGCCGCGGCGGAACTCGAACTTGGGCGTGACGGTGCGCGTCTGCGCGTATTTGTGCTCGTGGTTGGTGGAGAGCGCGACCTGGGCGTTGTTGAAAGTGAAGTTGTTCAGTCCGTCACCCGTCACCGCCGCGCGCCCGCCGGGCACGGAGAACGCGGCCGTGCGGTTGTCGATGAAGGCGTCGAAGTAATTATACATCGCGCTGAGGGAAAGGACGAGGGACGGCGAGACCTTCCAGTCGAGCGTCAGCGAGGGGGTGAAGCGCTCCGTGAAGCGCGGATTGGAGATCGCGGTGACATTGGTGAGGACGCGCGGGCGCGGGTCGGTGGGGGTGGTCGCGACGTTGTAAGTGTGGTCCACCCGGCTTTGGACGATGTATTGGTTGGACTCGCTGATGTTGAGGACGAGGCCGAGGCGGTTGCGGAAGAACACGTCGGAATATTCGAGGATGCCGCCGGGGCGAAACTTGTGGGTGCGCACATCGCTGGGACCGTAGGTGCGGCGCCAGCCGAACCGGTCGCCGTTGGCCATGAAGTTGACCTGCCAGGCGAGGCGGCGGCCTTTGCGCTCGAACGCGCGCTTGGTCTTCAGGTTGATCGTGCCCGCGGGCGCGTCGGCGTCCTGATCGGCGCTGGTGGTGTAGTTGACCTCGATGCGGTCGAGGCTGTTGACGGAGACCTGGTCGAAACTGAAGGAGCGCGCGCCACCGGCGAGCCCCTGCGAGCCGTCGGCGCTCGCGAGCGTCATGCCATCGACGCTCACGCCGACATATTGCGGGTCGAGGCCGCGCAGGCGCGGGCCGCGGGCATCGGGGCCGACGTAGTCCACGTCGACGCCGGGGACGTTTTTCAGGAACTCGCCGACGCTGCCCTCGGCGACATCGCCGAAGACGTCGGACGACACGCTGTTCGTCAGGTTCATGGAGTTGCGCTGCTCCATGATCGCCTTGGCGTTGCCCTCGCGCTCGGAGGAGACGACGAAGGCACCGAGCTTGTGCACGTCGCCCGCGCGACCGCCCGACGTCGTCAGTTCGAAGTCACGCGTCACGGTCTGCCCTGCGCCCACGGCCACGGCCAACGGCTCCGCCTTCGAACCGGTATAGGTTACCGTCAACGTGGCCGCGCCGGCGGGCACGCCGGGGAGCCGATAGGAGCCGTCGCTCTGCGTCACCGCCACGAGGCCGGTGCCGGCGACGCGCACTTCGGCGCTGGAGACGTATTCGCCGGTCGCGGGGTTGAACACGCGACCGATGATCGTGCCGGTCGCGGGTGCGGGCGCAGTCGAAGCGGAGGAGGACGCGGCGCAGGCGGAATGCGGGGCGCCGAAAACGAGCAAGGCGGCGCCCAGCAGGGCGAGGGGGAATCGGGGGTGCATATTCCTGCGCCGATTCATCGCGGCAGATGCGGCCGGATTCAATCCCGGCTTTCGGTGGTTCGAATGCAGCGCGAGTCAGAACGGGGCCGCGGAGGTCGAGCCCGATGTCCTCATCGGGCTTTCGTTCGTGCGCTCTCAATCCAGCCCGATGAGGACATCGGGCTCCACCTCAACTCCAACATCTCCTCTACGCCTCACTCGTCCGGCAGCGGCCGATCCTTCGTCTCCGGCAGGAACGGCAGCACGATCAAGCCCGTGAGCAACACCAGCGAAACCCAGGTGCCGGCAGTGCGGAAGCCCTCGATGTTGCCGCCGAGCCGTTTCGTGATTTCGCCGATCGTGAAGGGCGCGGTCGCGGCGACGAGCCGGCCAAAGTTGTAGCAGAAACTCGTGCCCGTGCTGCGCAGGCTCGTCGGGAAAAGTTCGGGCAGGTAGATCGCGTAGACCGCGAAGACCGAGAGCTGGCCGAAGCCCATCAGCGGAATCATCCAGTAGATGTCGGTGACGGTGCGGAGGCTCGTGAACACGAGGATCGTCGAGCCGAAGGAGCACAGGATCGCGGTGCCGAAGGCGAACTTGCGGCCCTTCATCTGGGCGAGCTTCGCCATCGTCATCATGCCGATGAAGCCGCCGATGTTCTGGAGCAGCAGGCCGACGGAGGCCCAGTAGGCTTTCTCGCTGCCCATCGCGTCGGCCGAGAGATTCTGCGCCGCGAGTTTCGCGTCGATGATCGAGCGCACGATGCGCGGATGGAAATTGCCGATGCCCCAGAGGCCGACGATGCCGGCGCTGCACATCACGAGGCCGAGCCAGGCGTGCTTCGACCACTTCGGATGCTTGAGGAGGTTGCCGTAGGAGCCGAACTTGATGCCGCGTTTCGCGCCCTCGGCGCGGGCGTCGACCCATTTCTGCGGCTCCTTGAGTTTGCGAATGATGAAGACGCAGAGGAACGCCGGAATCGCGCCGACGAGGAACATCACCTGCCACGAGGCCAGGCCGAGCGGCAGGAGCTTGCGCGCCGCCAGCAGGCCGATCGCCATGCCGATGAGGCCGGCGGCGATGTTGCCCCAGGTCGAGAGCGACTGCAGCAGGCCGAGGGCCGGCGCGCGCGTATGATCCGGCACCGTGTCGGCCACGAGCGCGACCGAGAGGCCGAATACGCCGCCGACGCCGAGGCCGGTCAGGAAGCGGTAGAAGCAGAAATCCCAGAAGCCGGTGGAGAACGCGCTCAGGCCGGTGAACACCGAGTAGAGCAGCACGCACGTGCTGAGGATCTTCGCGCGGCCGTAGCGATCGCCGAGCGCGCCGAAGGTGAGGCCGCCCACCGCCCAGCCGACGAGGAAGATCGACATGCTGTAGGACGCGTTGACCGCGGCGTTGGCCTTGCCGGTCAGCGCTTCCATCGCGGCGTCGCGCGCGAGGTTGAAGAACTGCTGGTCCATGCAGTCGAACAGCCACGCGAGCGAGGCGACGACGAAGACGAACCAGTGCTCGCGCGTGAGCGAACGCCACCAGGGCTGGGAGGGTGAAGCAGTGGACATAGGAAAAAATCGTTCTCGTTCCTCGTAATCGATCTTCGTTCTCGATCACGGACAGATGGAGAACGAAGAACGAGAACGAGAACGAGAACGAGGCATATCTTACAACTTCACCGGCGCGCGGCAGTCAGCAGAGGCATACAAGGCCCGGATTAGCGCGACTGCCTTGCGCGCCTCGTGTCCGTCGATCGCGACGGGCCGGTCCTCGCGCACCGCGTCGATGAGGTCCTGGATCTGGCGACGGTGGCCCTCGAAGCTGATCGCGCCCGGCTCGCTCGCGCCCGAGCCGAGCGCGGCCGAATCGCGGGCGGCCCGGATCGCGTCGTCGCCCGGTTGCGCGTCGCGGAACTCCCACTTCGCGATGTGATCGCCGTCGAGCAGCGCAGAGCCTTTTTCCCCGCAGATCTCGATCCGCCGCGCCCAGCCCGGCCACGCGGCCGTCGTCGCTTCGATCGTGCCGTGGGCACCGTTCGCGAAGCGCAGCGCCGCCGTCGCGGTGTCCTCGCCCTCGATGTGCGCGTAGACGCGCCGCGTGCTCCAGCAAAAAACCTCCGAAGGCATCCCGGCGAACCACTGCAGCAGATCGATGCCGTGGATCGCCTGGTTGATCAGCGCGCCGCCGCCGTCGAGGGCCAGCGACCCCTTCCACCCGGAATAGTAGGCGGCGCTGCGATGCCATTTCACGTAGGCGCTCGCGAGCACGAGCCGTCCGAAGCGCCCGGCCTCGATCGCCGCCTTGAGCGTGCGGGCCCCTTCGCCGAAGCGCGCCTGGAAAATCGGCGACACCTTCACGCCCGCGGCCGCGGCGGCGCGCAGGAGTTCGTCGGCGCGCTCCGTCGTGATCTCGATCGGCTTCTCGACGACGACGTGCTTGCCCGCACGCACCGCCGCGAGCGCCGGCTCGAGGTGCGCGCCGCTCGGCGTGGTGATGCAGACGACGTGGATGTCGGGCCGCGCGACGAGTTCCGCGATACTGGTGGTGGCGAGTGCGAGGGAGTGCTTGGCGGCGAAAGCGCGCGCGTTGTCGGCGTTGCGTGTGGCGACGCCGATGAGTTTGCCGCCCGTGGTGTGCGCGATGGCCTGGGCGTGGAAGTCCGCGATCATGCCGACGCCGATGATGCCGAAGCCGAGGGTGGAGGGAGCGGAGGGCGATGCCATGCGTGCGAACGTTGGTAGCGGCCGGCGTCCCGACGGCCATCCGAAAAACAGAAAGGCAGCCCTGCGCGTGAGCGCAGGCAGCGCGCGCGCGGACCGGCGCAATCGTCCCGCCGCTCACGCGGCGGGCTACAACGCAGCGGGCTACGAAACCGCCAACTGCCCCTACCGCTTCTCCTCCGGAGTGTAGAACGCGCCGAGGTGTCTCAGCACTTCGTCCTTCAAGGTCTCCGGATGGATCGGGCCGTTGTGCCGGTAGACGATCTTCCCGCCGGGCGCGATCACCACGGTGTGCGGCAGCGGACCGGGCCACTGCGGATCGAGCGCCTGCACCAGCGCATCCGTGCTGGCCTCCGTGTAGAGGAAATTGATGGGGCCGCGACCCTCGGCCGCGAGCAGACGCTTCAACCGCGCGGACGGCACCACGTGCTGCTTCTCGAGGAACGCCTTCGCCTTCGGCAACTGCTTCGGGTCATCCAGCGAAATCGTCAGCAGCTCGAAATCGCGGTTGCTCAGCCGGCGCGCGAGGGCGACGAGCGCGGGAAACTCCTCGACGCAGGGCGCGCACCAGGTCGCCCACACGTTGATCACGCGGAGGCGGTTCGACTCGTTCTTCGCCAGCTTCGCCACGCCCGCCGCTTCGATCGTCGCGAGCTCGACCGGCTCGGATTTCCACTTCGCGTCGGCCTTGGCGACGTCGTCGCGCTTCGTGTTCCACTTCGTCGAGCAGCCCATGACGGTTGTGGTCGGCGTCGTCACGG
>CAZENI010000109.1:14705-18918 GCA_964513055.1 uncultured Opitutus sp. | reverse complement strand
CCGATCAACCCGATGCGCACGCTCCTCAACAGCGGCGCCACCTTCGTCGCCCGCAGCCATGCCACGCAGGTGAACCACATGGTCGACATGATGCTCCGCGCCGCGAAGCACCCCGGCTTCTCCGTCGTCGAGATCCTCTCCGAGTGCGTCGAGTTCTACGAAGGCGCGTTCGACGCCGCCATCCCGCGCAAAGGCGGCACCTGGACGCTCATCGACGAGAAGAAAAACGACGGCTCGCCGGAAGACGCGAACCGCCACGACACGACCGACGAGGTCGCCGCCTTCAAGCTCGCGCAACTGGCCTGGCCCGGCGCGTTCGGCGTCTTCTACGAGAACAAGCAGCGCAAGACGAAGAACCAGCTCGAGGCCGAGCTCGTCGCGAAGGCAAGAGAGCGCACCAAGAACGCGAGCGACCTCGCGCTCCTGCAGGCGACCTTCGCCAAGCTGCGGTAACCGCCGCGCCTCCGCAGTCACGTCTGATCGGGCCCGCCGTGTCGCCCTGCGCGTGAGCGCAGGGAGCCGCGACCTCAGCCGACACTGCTACCGGGTGCACTCCGACGGTGGGGCCGGCTCTCCGAGCCGGCCTGGGTTCAACGCCGAGACGCACGCTGCGTCTTGGACTCACGCGTAGCCGAGGCCCGCTCGGAGATCGGGCCCCACCTCAAATCGAAACGGCCCCAGGTTGCCCCACCTGCGCCGCCAGCCGCGGCGCTCCACGCTCAACGATGTAAGTTTCCCCAGCGTAGACTCGCCGCAACGAGCCGCCCTGCTTCCTTTCCAAAGATGCACCTCGCCCTCCGCCTGCTGCTCGCCGCGCTCCTGATGTTGGCCGGCGTCCGCGCCGCCGACTCCGCGCCGTCCCCCGCTCCGACGCCCGGGCACTCGCTCTGGTATGACCAGCCGTCGGAAAAATGGACGGACGCCCTCCCGCTCGGCAACGGCCGCCTCGGCGCGATGGTCTTCGGCGGAATTGATCGCGAGCGCCTCGCGCTCAACGAGGACACCCTCTACTCCGGCGAACCGCCCGCCGACCTGCGCACCATCGATATCCGCCGGGACTTCGCGCACGTGCAGGCGCTCCTGCGCGAGGGCAAAAACTCCGCCGCCGACAGTTACATCACGAAAAACTGGCTCGGCCGAAACCAGCAGTGCTACCAGCCCCTCGGCGATCTCCTGCTCGACTTCCCCGGCCGCGAACCCGCGCGCCACTACCGCCGCTGGCTCGACCTCGCGACGGCCACCGCGGGCGTCAGCTACGAGCGCGACGGCGCGACCTTCACGCGCGAGGTTTTCGCGAGCCATCCCGACCAGGTCATCGTCGTCCGCCTGCGAGCCGACCGGCCGGGCGCGCTGGCGTTCACGGTATCGTTCGCGTCCATCCACCCCACCGCCGCCACGAGCGTCGCGGCCGGCGAACTGATCCTGCGCGGCCAGCTCCCGGGCTACGTCGGCCGCCGGCCGCTGCGGACAATCGAGCAGGCGGGCGAGCAATCGCGGTATCCGGAAATCTACGACGCCAACGGCCGGCGGCTCCCTTCGGCCAGACCCCATCTGGGCGACGAGCGCAACGGCACCGCCCTTTACGGCGCCGACATCGACGGCAAGGGCATGCGCTTCGAGGCGCGGCTCACCCTCCGGACCGACGGCCGGATGATCGCCGAGGGCGGCACGCTGCGCGTCGAAGGCGCGCGCGAGGCGACGCTCCACCTGGCCGCCGGCAGCAGTTTCAACGGCTACGACCGGAGCCCGAGCCGGGAAGGCATCGATCCCGCCGTCCGCACCACGCGCGAGGCGCGCGCCGCCGCGCAGGCCACGCCCGCCGCGCTGCGCGCGCGGCACGTGCAGGACTATCGCGCGCTCTACGCGCGCAACACCCTCCGCCTCGACGGCGATCCCGCGAAGGAAAAACTGCCGACCGATCAGCGCATCGCCGCCTTCCGCGAGACGGGCGATCCCGCCCTCGCCGCGCTGTGTTACCAGTTCGGCCGCTACCTGCTCATCGCCGGCTCCCGCCCCGGCAGCCAGCCGCTGAATCTCCAGGGCCTTTGGAACGACCAGGTCATCCCGCCGTGGGCCTCCGGCTACACGATCAACATCAACACCGAGATGAATTACTGGCCGGCCGAGGTCACCCATCTCTCCGAGACGCACCAGCCGCTCTTCGCCATGCTGAAGGAACTCGCGCAAACCGGCGCCCTCGCCGCGCGCGGCATGTATCACAGCCGCGGCTGGGTCGCGCATCACAACACCACGATCTGGCGCGACGCCTTTCCCGTCGACGGCCAGGCGCGCGCCGCCTTCTGGAACCTGGCCGCCGGCTGGTTCAGCAGCCACCTGTGGGAGCACTGGCTCTTCACCGGCGACCGCACGTTTCTCGCCGACGAGGCCTATCCGCTCATGAAGGGCGCGGCCGAGTTCTACTCCGACTGGCTGGTCGACGCCGGCAACGGCGAACTCGTCACGCCCGTCAGCACGTCTCCGGAAAACAACTTCATCGGCCCCGACGGCCAGCCCGCCTCCGTCAGCATGGGCTGCACGATGGACCTCGCAATCATCCGCGAGCTGTTCACCCGCACCGCCTCGGCGGCTGAGTTGCTCGGCCGCGATCCCGCGCTCGTGCGCGAGCTGCGCGGCAAGCTGGCGAAACTCGCGCCCTACCGCATCGGCGCCCGGGGCCAGTTGCAGGAGTGGCGCGAAGACTACCGCGAGCAGGACCCGAAGCACCGCCACCTCTCGCACCTCTACGCCCTGCACCCGGGCAACCAGATCAACCCCGACACCACGCCCGCTCTCTTCCGCGCCGCGGCCCGCACGCTCGAGCTCCGCGGCGACGAGGCCACGGGCTGGTCGATGGGCTGGAAGATCAACTTCTGGGCCCGGATGCGCGACGGCGAGCACGCCTACGCCATCATCCGCAATCTCTTCAAGCTCGTCGGCACCTCCGAGACCAACATGCGGGGCGGCGGCCTGTATCGGAATCTCTTTGACGCCCATCCGCCCTTCCAGATCGACGGCAACTTCGGCTACACGGCCGGCGTGGCCGAAATGCTCGTGCAAAGCCACGCCGGCGTGCTGCACCTCCTGCCCGCGCTGCCGTCCGCCTGGCCCGGCGGCCGGG
Source organism: uncultured Opitutus sp. (assembly GCA_964513055.1). Lineage (GTDB taxonomy): Bacteria > Verrucomicrobiota > Verrucomicrobiia > Opitutales > Opitutaceae > ER46. The sequence continues at coordinate 15,800 of CAZENI010000109.1, read as the reverse complement.
TCACCGGCCTGAAGGCGCGCGGCGGCTTCGAGGTCGATCTCGAGTGGGCGGCCGGAAAACTCACGCGCGCCATCGTGCGCTCCGCGCTCGGCGGCAATCTCCGCCTGCGCACGAACGAACCCGTGACGATCGCCGGCGGCGGCGCTCCCGGCGCGCCGGCGAAAGGGGCGAATCCGAATTCCTTTTTCCACCTCGTCGACGCCGGCCAGCCAATCATCGCGCCCGGCGCCGCGCTGCCTGAAGTGAAGGTCCGCGCGGCGCACACGGTCGACGTCGCGACGACAGCCGGCGCGACCTACGCAATCTCGCCGGCGCCCTAGCCCGCCCCGCTCGTGGTTGCCGCCGCCGTGTCGCCCTGCGCGTGAGCGCAGGGAACCTCCGTCACACGGCATCGTTCGATCCCGCCGCTCACGCGGCGGGCTGCGCGATCGTCACACGCGCGACACGCTTCCGCCCTTGCGACGCTCCGCGGGGTGCCGCAGCCTCCCGGGCCCAGCATGAGCGTGTCCCCTGAAGTCTTCCTGCCCCCGCGGCGCGCGCGCGTCGCCGCGGCCCTGCCCCTCGGCGATGCCCTGCTCCTCGTCGGTGCCGGCGACCCCATCCCGCTGCCCGAGGGCAGCGACCAGACGTATCCATTTCGCTCGCATGCCGAGTATTTCTACCTCGCCGGCCGCGAGTGCGCGGGCGGCGTGCTCGCCCTGGATCCGCAGGAGGCCGACGACGGCTTCGGCGGCTGGACGTCGTTTGTGCCGGTGGTGACCGAAGGAGAGCAGATCTGGGAAGGCCGGACGCAGCTCCCCGGCACGCCGCGGCCCCGGCTGGAAGCCTGGCTCAACGCGCGCCGCGATCGGCCCGTGGTGCAACTTGGCGTCCCGCTCCCGGGCGTGACGGGCGACGCCGCCCGGACGGCGGAGTGTCGCGCGGCGTTGACGCACGCGCGCCGCCCGAAGGACGCCGCCGAAATCGCGACGCTGCGTCGCGCGGTCGAAGCCACCGCCCGCGGCTACGCCCGCGTCGCGCGAACGCTCCGCCCCGGCTACACCGAGCGGGCGCTGCAGATTGAACTCGAGGCGGAGTTCTGCCGCGGTGGCGGCC
>CAZENI010000109.1:0-14695 GCA_964513055.1 uncultured Opitutus sp. | reverse complement strand
GGCCCCAACGCCGCGGTGCTGCACTTCGAGCCCTCATCTCGCGAGATCCGCCCCGATGAATTCGTGCTGATCGACGCCGGCGCCGAAATCGACCGTTACACCGCCGACGTCACGCGGACCTTCGTCGCCGGCACGCCGACCGCGTTTCAACGTGATCTCTATCAAACCGTCCTCGCCGCCGAGGAGGGCGCGATCGCGCGCTGCCTGCCGGGTGCGGAATGGAAGGAAATCCATCTGGCCGCCGCGATCGATCTCGTGGCCGGGCTCGTGAGCATGGGCGTCATGCGCGGCGCGCCGGCATCGCTCGTCGAGCAGGAGGCGCACACGTTGTTTTTCCCGCACGGGATCGGCCACATGGTCGGCCTCGGCGTGCGGGACGGCAGCGGGCTGGCGCCAGGCCGCACCAAGGACCCGCGCGCCAGCTTGCGCACCCTGCGCATGGATCTGCCGCTCGCGCCGGGCTACGTCGTCACAGTCGAACCCGGACTCTACTTCATCCCGCCGCTGCTGAACGATCCCGCCCGCCGCGCCCGCTTCCGCGACTGCGTGAACTGGCCGCTGGTCGACCAGCACCTCGCGCTCGGCGGCGTGCGCATCGAGGACAACCTCCTCATCACCACCGGCGCGCCGGAGAACCTGACGCGCGAAATTCCAAAAATCCTCGCGTGAGTGGCCAAAGCGCACCGGGCGCGAAGATACGCAAAGGACGGACTTCGGTTTTCTTCGCGAGCCTTTGCGCCGCTTCGCGTCTTCGCGCTCAACTCAGTGATCGTGCTCGATCACCAGCAGGAGCACGCCGAGGATCGCGAACAACGTGCCGAGCAACGCCGCCTCGTAGCGCTCGAAGGTCTTGAGGCGGAATCGATCGAAGCCGACCAGCGCCAGCCAGGTGAAGAGCGTCATGCCGGCGAGCGTCGCCACCGCCAGGATACCGCTGAGCACGAAAAAGCCGGTCCAGCCGAACTGCACCGCGGAGAGATAGACCGGCAGGAAACCCTCGCAGGGCGACAGCGTGAGCATCACGAACAGCCCGCTGATCGCGGGCCACTCCCCGGCCCGATCGGACACGAGCGGGCTGTCCTTCATCTCCTCCTGCCAGTGGCTGTTTTCGCGCTCTTCGCCGCAATGCTCGCCCGCGTGATGATGGCTTCCCGGTGGATGGTGGTGGAGAATCCCGCGCCCGGTCGACTGGCGCCAGAAATAGAAGGCCGACACTGCCAGCAACAGCAGGCCCGCGATCCACGAAAACGACTCGATCTTCTCCTCGAGCTGAAAGCCGAACCATGCGATCGCGAGCCCGAGCAGGCTCGTCAGCGCCACATGCCCGAGACCGGCCAGCGAGGTGACCGCGAGCGTCTTCATCGTGCCCCAGCCCCGCGCCCGCGCGACCAGCACGAACGGCAGCCAGTGCGTCGGGATCGCCGCGTGGAAGAACGCCACGCTGAAACCGGTCGCGGCGACGGTCGTGAGGACGGTGGATTGCATGCGCGGAGGGGTGAGCCAGCACGCGACTCCGCGGGCTGTCGACGGGAAACCTACCAAAGTCGTCAAGCCCCGCGCCGCCGGAACGCTCCCGTGCGCGTGAAAGCGCGCCCGGGAGCGAAGAGTGATTGCCACTTTCCCGCTCACTTTCACTTTTCCTTCTCCCATGCCGCCCAATCTCCCCGCCGTCCGCGCCTACCTGCTGTCGCTGCAGGATGCGATCTGCGCGGCGCTGGAGGCGGAGGATGGCGGCGCGCACCGTTTCCGCACCGACGAGTGGACCCGGCCCGAAGGCGGCGGCGGCCGCACGCGAATCCTCGCGGAGGGCGCCGTGTTCGAGAAGGCCGGCGTCGGCTTCTCCCACGTGCGCGGCACCAAGCTCCCGCCGTCCGCCACCGCGCACCGGCCCGAGCTGGTCGGCAAGACCTGGGAGGCGCTCGGCGTTTCCCTCGTGCTCCATCCGCGCAACCCCTACGTGCCCACGGTGCACATGAACGTGCGGTTCTTCATCGCCGGCCACCTCGACTCCGCCCCTACCGACGGCGCAGCGCAGACGGCGGGGGCCCCGCCGGTCTGGTGGTTCGGCGGCGGCTTCGACCTGACTCCGTATTATGGTTTCGAGGACGATGCCGCGCACTGGCACCGCACCGCCCGCGACGCCGTCGCGCCCTTCGGCGCCGGGCTTTATCCGCGCTTCAAGCAGTGGTGCGACGAGTATTTCTTCCTGAAGCACCGCCAGGAACCGCGTGGCATCGGCGGCCTCTTCTTCGACGATTTCCACGAGCTGGGTTTCGACCGGTCCTTCGCGCTGATGCGCGCGGTCGGCGACGCGTTTCTTCCCGCCTACCTTCCGATTGTGGCCCGCCGCAAGGCCGTGCCGCACGGTGAGCGCGAGCGGCAGTTCCAGCTCTACCGCCGCGGCCGCTACGTGGAGTTCAATCTCGTCTGGGACCGCGGCACGCACTTCGGCCTCCAGAGCGGCGGCCGCACCGAATCGATCCTGATGTCGCTCCCACCCCTCGTGCGCTGGGACTACGACTGGAAACCCGAGCCCGGATCGCCCGAGGCGCGGCTCTACGACATCTTCCTGAAACCGCGCGATTGGGCCGCAGAAGGAAACCGCTGATGGCCGCTGATGCTCGCTGATTTCAGCCGACGACACCGATTTCTTTTCCATTGGCGCCGATTAGCGTCCATTAGCGGTTTCCTCCGATGACTTCCCGCGAACGCTTCCTCGCCGCCTGCGCCTGCCAGCAACTCGACCGCCCGCCCCTCTGGGTGATGCGCCAAGCCGGCCGCTACCTGCCCGAGTATCGCGAGCTCAAGGCCCAGTCTTCCTTCCTCCATATGGTGCGCACGCCCGAGCTCGCCACCGAGGTCACGCTCCAGCCGCTGCGCCGCTTCGCCCTCGATGCCGCGATCCTGTTTTCCGACATCCTCGTGATTCCGGAGGCGCTCGGCCAGGGTTACCAGTTTCGCGACGGCGGCGGCATCGGCATGGACTACCGCCTGGAAACGCGCGCGCAGATCGACGCCCTCGCGCCGGCCGACGCCGTGCCGGACCGCCTGCGCTACGTCGCCGACACGCTCGCGCTGCTCAAAAAGGAACTCACCGGTGCGCCCGCCTCCGCCACCGCCAACAAGGCCCTGCTCGGCTTCGGCGGCTCTCCCTGGACGCTCGCCACCTACATGGTCGAGGGCGGCAGCTCCGACGAGTTCGAGCGGATCAAGCAGCTCTTCTACACCGAGCGCGCCACCTTCGACGCCCTGCTCGAAAAACTCACCGCTGCGCTGATCGCCTATTTCAAGATGCAGATCGCGGCCGGCGCCGATGCGATCCAGATCTTCGACTCGTGGGGCGGCATCATCGCCGGCCAGGACTACGAGGCCGCGTCGCTCCGCTGGATCCGGCAGATCATCGCGGCGCTGCCCGCCGGGTTCCCCATCATCCTCTACGCGAAAGGCACCGCGCCGCATCTCACCGAGCAGGCCTTCACCGGCGCGCGCGTGATCAGCGTCGACTGGACGAGCGACCTCGCGATCGTCCGGCGCACGCTGCCCGCCAACGTCGCCGTGCAGGGCAATCTCGATCCCGTGTTGCTCAACACCACGCCTGAGATCGTCACCCGCGAAACCCGCCGCCTGCTCGAGGGCATGCGCGGGAGCGCCGGCCACATCTTCAATCTCGGGCACGGCATCATGCCGCACGCGAAAATCGCGTGCATGCAGGCGCTCGTCGACACCGTGACCACCTGGAAATGAGATTATTCAGAAGCTAGGAAACCAGAAAGAGGATTTCATGGCTTTCTGGCTTCTGAATTAAACCGATGGCTCTGACGCCAAGCTCCATCGCCATCCTCGGCGCGGGCGTCACCGGCCTCACTGCCGCCTACCGCCTCACCCAGCGCGGGCACCGCGTCCGCGTCTTCGAGTCCAGCGCGCGCGTGGGCGGCGCCATCCGCACCGAGATCGACGGCGACTGGCTGATCGAGAGCGGTCCCAACACCCTCCTCGCGGGCGACCCGGCGCTCGCCGCCCTCCTCGATGAAATCGGGCTGAAACCGGAGCGCCTCGCCGCCAGCGCCACGGCGCGTCATCGCTACCTGGTGCGCGGCGGCCGCGTCCGGGCCCTCCCGGCCTCGCCGCCGGCCTTCCTCACCTCGCCCTTCTTCTCCGTCGGCGCGCGGCTCCGGATCGTATCCGAGTTTCTCGTGCGTCCGCGCGTGCGCCTCGCCGATCTCAGCCTCGCCGATCTGGTGCGCGACCACTTCGGCCAGGAGGTCGTCGACTACGCGCTCAACCCGTTTGTCGCCGGCGTCTACGCGGGCAACCCCGCCCGGCTCTCGGCCCGCCACGCCTTTCCCCAGCTCTGGGAACACGAGCAGCGCCACGGCTCCCTGCTCCGCGGGCAGCTCGCGGCGGCTAAGACTCATCGCGAGCGGCGGGGCGCCGGCATCATTTCGTTCCGCCGCGGCTTGCAGATGCTGCCCGATGCGCTCGCCGCCCACCTCCCCGCGGGCACGGTCGCCCTCAACGCCCGCCTCGAGGCCCTCGTGCCCGGCGCGCCGTGGAGCATCGTCTGGCACGACGGCGCGACCACCCACACCGAGCACGCCGACACCGTCCTCGCCGCCCTCCCCGCGCCGGCGCTCGCGCAGCTCCGCTTCGGCACGCTCGGCGAGCGCCCGCTCGCGTCGCTCGAGGCGATCGAGCATCCGCCCGTCGCCTCGCTCTTCCTCGGCTACCGGCGCGAGCAGGTCGCCCACCCGCTCGACGGCTTCGGCCTCCTCGTGCCCGAGGTCGAACAGCGCTCGTTCCTCGGCGTGCTGTTCTCGTCGTCGCTTTTTCCGGGGCGGGCCCCGGCCGGCCACGTGGCGCTCACCGTGATCGTCGGCGGCACCCGCCAGCCCGCGACCGCGCGCCTGCCGGTGGACCGGCTGCTCGCCACGATCGCGCCGGACCTGCGGGAGTTGCTCGGCGTGACCGGCGCGCCCGTGTTTCAGCGCCACACGTTCTGGCCGCGCGCCATCCCGCAATACAACCTCGGCTACGAGCGGCATCTCGAAACGATGACCGCCACCGAGCGCGCGCACCGCGGCTTCTGGATCGGCGGCCAGGCCCGCGACGGCATCGCGCTCCCCGCGTGCATCGCCGCCGGCGAGCGGCTCGCGGCGGTGGCCGTGAGTTGAAGGTGGAGTGCGTTGTTGCCCCCCCCCGGGGGGGGGGGGGGGGGGGGTCTTCAACCCCCCGCCGGGGGTTTGTCCAACCCCCACCCCACCGCGGATCCAATCGGTCCGTTCCCCTTGACTCTCCTCTGTGCCGACCTAGCCTCCCGCCCCTTTATCCGGCATGGCCCAAGATCTGAAAGACACGCTGCAGCTTCCCAAAACGGATTTCCCGATGCGCGCCGGACTTGCGCAACGCGAGCCGGGCCGCGTGGCGCACTGGGAGAAGATGGGCCTCTACGATCGCATCCAGCAGAAACGCGCCGGCAGCCCCGAGGCCTTCGTGCTCCACGACGGCCCGCCCTTCACCAACGGCGACGTCCACATCGGCACCGCCCTGAACAAGTCGCTCAAGGATTTCGTCGGCCGCTACAAGTCCATGCGCGGCTACCGCACACCCTACGTGCCCGGCTGGGACTGTCACGGCCTGCCGATCGAGCAGAAGGTCTCGCGCGAGATCCAGGAGAAGAAACTCACCCTCACGACCGCCGAGCTGCGCGCGAAGTGCGACGCGTTTTCCGAGGAGTGGATCGGCAAGCAGACCGCGCAGTTCAAGCGCGTGGGCGTGCTCGCCGATTGGAAAAACGAGTATAAGACCAAGGCTCCGGCCTTCGAAGCGGACATCGTGCGGACCTTCGCCGCCTTCATCGAGCAGGACCTCGTTTATCGCAGCAAGAAGCCGGTCTATTGGAGCATCCCGTTCGAGACCGCCCTCGCCGAGGCCGAGATCGAATACAAGGACCACACTTCGGTCGCGATCTGGGTGAAGTTCGCCGTGCCGACCACCGAGGCGGAGAAGTTCGGCCTGCCCACCGACAAGCCGCTCTTCGTCGTCATCTGGACGACCACGCCGTGGACGATTCCCGCGAACCTCGCGATCGCCCTGCATCCTGAGGTGGACTACGTCGTCGCCGATCTCGGTGCCGAGCGGATCGTCGTCGCCGAGGCGCTGCTCGGTTCCGTCCTCGCCGCCGCCAGGATCGAGTCCGCCCCCGCCATCGTCGCGAAGCGCAAAGGTTCCGAACTCGAGCACCTCGCGGCCCGCCATCCCTTCATCGACCGCTCCTCTCCCGTCGTCCTCGCCGACTACGTGACCACCGATAGCGGCACCGGCGCCGTCCACACCGCGCCCGGACACGGTGCCGAGGACTACCTCACCGGTCTCAAATACAAGCTCCCGATCTACTGCCCGGTCGGTGATGACGGCCGCTACCTCGACGACGGCCAGATCCCCGCCGAACTCGTCGGTTTGACGACGCTCGAGACGGTCGAAGACCTCGCCGCGAAGAAGCCGGCCCCCGCCAATCTCGGAGTGCTGAAAAAACTGGCTGAAGCCGGTGCCCTCCTCGCGAAAGCGAAGTATTCGCACAGCTACCCGCACTGCTGGCGCTCGAAGACGCCGATCATCTTCCGCGCCGTCGACCAGTGGTTCGTCTCGCTCGACAAGCACGGCCATCGCGCGATCGCGTTGCGCGAGATCGAGAAAATCTCCGCCGCCAAGGGCTGGATCCCCGCGTGGGGCGAGGCGCGCATCCGCGGCGCCGTCGAGTCCCGGCCCGACTGGTGCATCAGCCGCCAGCGCGCCTGGGGCGTGCCGATCCCGGCATTCTACGACGCCGACAAGAAGGCCTATCTGGACGCCGGCGTCGCCCGCGCCATCGCCGACAAGTTCGCCACGCGCGGCTCGAATTTCTGGTATGAGGCCGGCGCCGCGCAGATCTTCGAAGGCATCGCGCTGCCAGCCGGCTGGCCCGCGCCCGGCGCCCTCACGTGCGGCCGTGACACGCTCGATGTCTGGATCGATTCCGGTTCGACCCACGCCGCGGTCCTGAAGCGCCAGCAAGGCGGCACGCAGTGGCCCGCCGATCTCTACCTTGAGGGCAGCGACCAGCACCGCGGCTGGTTCCAGTCCTCCCTCTGGACGAGCGTGATCGCGTTTGGCGCCGCGCCCTACAAGGCCGTCCTCACGCACGGCTTCATCGTCGACAAGAACCGCCAGAAAATCTCCAAGAGCTCGACCTATCAGAAGCCCCAGACCGCCGAGGCCTACATCAACCAGCACGGCGCCGACGTCATCCGCCTCTGGATCGCGTCCCAGGATTTCCGCGACGACATCCCGGTCGACGAGGAGATCCTCAAGCACGTCGGCGACGCCTACCGGCTCTTCCGGAATACGTTTCGCTACCAGCTCTCCAACCTCTTCGACTTCGACGCCGCGCGCGACGCCGTGCCGATCGCGCAGATGGACACGCTCGACCGCTGGGCGCTACACCAGACCGCCGCGCTCATCTGCGACTGCACGGCCGCCTACGACGCCTACGAGTTCCACCGCGTTTACCAGCTCTGCAACCAGTTCTGCGCGGTCACGCTGTCGGCGACGTATCACGACATCCTCAAGGACCGCCTCTACACGCACGGCACGAACTCCCCGCTGCGCCGCTCGTCGCAGACCGCGCTCCACGCCATCTTCGACGCCCTCGTGCGCCTGCTCGCGCCCGTCCTCACTTTCACGTGCGACGAGGCCTGGGCGTATGCGACCGCGAACGTCGAATACACCGACGACTCGATTCACCTGCAGGACTGGCCGGTCGCGCCCGCCGCCTGGACCGACGCGGCCCTCGAGGCCGAGGTCGCCACGCTGCTTCGCGTCCGCTCGCTCGTGACCGCCGCGATCGAGCCGGCGCGCGCCGCGGGCAAGCTGGGCAAATCCCTCGACGCCGCGGTCGAACTCGCGCTCCCGCCGGGCGATCCGGCGACGCCCGTGCTCGAAAAGCACCGCGAATCTCTCCCTGAACTTTTCATCGTGTCCCATGTCACGTTGGGCCCGGCCACGGAGGCCGCGCTCCACGTCACCGTCCAACCGTGCAGCGAACTGAACTTCGTCCGTTGCCCGCGCTGCTGGCGCTGGGTGCCGGCGCTGACCGGCAGTTCGCACGGTGAAGTCTGTCCGCGTTGCGCTGAAGCCCTGAAACCCTGACTTGTCCCACCCCAGTTCCCCATGGCCAAGAAGCAAAACACCCCCGCCAAGAAACCCGTCTCACCGCCCGCAGCAAAGAAAGTCGCCCCGGCACCCGTCCGCCTCCCGGTGGTCAAGGCAGCGCCGAACGGCAAAGCAGAGAAAAAATCTCCAACCATGGAAAAGCCCTCGAAGAAAACCGCGCTCCGCGACAGCATCCTGAAGCGCAAAGCCGCCTCCAAGCCCATCGCCTTCAGCCTCGATGAGGTCCGCGCCATCGCGAAGACGGTCACCACCAAGACCGCCTCGCCCTTCCCCGCCAAGGCAGGCACGAAGACGCCGGGCAAGGTCATCCTCGGGGCCGGCGCCGAAAAAGCCAAGCCGCAGCACGTCAAGGCCGCTTCGCTCGCCGACATCCTCGGCTTCAACCCGAAGAAGGGAAAGCCCGCGGAGCCGATGAGCGACAAGGACGTCCCGGAGAAGTTCAAGCGCTACTTCAAGCTCCTCCTCGACCTCCGCGCCCACCTCACCGAGGGCATCGAGCGCCACTCCGAGGAGACGCTCAAGCGCTCCGCCAAGGACGACGCCGGCGATCTCTCCGCCTACGGCCAGCACATGGCCGACGCCGGCACCGACACGTTCGACCGCGACTTCGCCCTCAGCATGGTGGCGAGCGAGCAGGAGGCCCTCTCGGAGATCGATGCCGCGATCAAGCGCATCCACGACGGCACCTACGGCACCTGCGAAATCACGCAGAAGCCGATCGCCAAGGAGCGCCTCCTCGCCGTGCCGTTCACCCGCTACTCGGCCGAGGCCCAGAAGGATCTCGAACGCAACCGCCACCGCTCCCGCACCCAGGCCGGCCTCTTCGGCGAAATGGGCGAAGAAGGCGGCGGCAAGATGATGGACGAAGACGGCGGCGGCGACGAGTGATGCGGCCCATTGCCGATTGGCGATTGAGGATTGCCGATTGAATTCAAACTCCAGCGAGTCCGCAGCTGCTCCTGTTCCCGCGACTTCCGGAAATCGGCAATCGCCACTCGGCAATCGGCAATCCCTCCGGCAGCGCCTCCGCGCCTACCGGCTGCTCTGGATCCTCGCGCTCACGGTCTTCGCGCTCGATCAGGCGACGAAGCTCCTGATCATCGCGCGCGTGCCGTTCAACCCGATGCACTCGCACGGGGCCGGCGCCGACTTCGAGATCATCCCCGGCTTCTTCTACATCATCCACGTCGGCAACACCGGCGCCGCGTGGAGCATGTTCTCCGGCCGCAGCGTGCTGCTCGCAACTCTCGCCGCGGGCACGCTCGTCGCGATTTTCTTCTGGCGGCACGCGCTCGGCCTGCGCGATCGCCTCTTCCAGATCTGCTTCGGCCTTCTCTGCGGCGGCATCGTCGGCAACCTCGTCGACCGCCTGATGCACCAGCACGTGATCGACTTCATCGATCTACATTTCGGCAACTACATCTACCCGACGTTCAACGTCGCCGACTCCGGCATCTGCGTCGGCGTGCTGCTGTATCTCTGGCAGTCGCTGAGAGCACCAAGCGAAAGCTCCAAATCCCAAGCTCCAAGCTCCAGAGAAACGTCAAGCACCAGACCACCAAGTCAGAGTTGAGCTTTGGAGCTTCTCTGGAGCTTGGATGTTGGCGCTTGGAGCTTTCGCCCGTCCGCCGCGCTATTCCACGTTCGCCATCTGCTCGCGAACCCGCTCGAGCTCGTTCTTCAACTCGATCACGGCGCGGGCGATGGTCACGTCGTTGGCCTTGCTGCCGATCGTGTTCACCTCGCGCCCGACCTCCTGCAGAATGAATTCCGCTTTCCGCCCGATCTCGCCGTCCGTCTTCAACAGCGCCGCGAACTGCTCGAAATGACTCCGCAGCCGCGTGATCTCCTCGGTCACGTCGCAGCGATCCGCAAACAACGCGATCTCCCGCAGCACCCGCTCGTCGTTGAGGTCGAGTTCCAGCCCGGCGTCGCGCAGCCGCTTCAGCAACTGCTCGCGGTAGTTCGCCGGCACCTGCGCGGCGCGCACCGCGACGGCCTCGACGTGCCGGTGCAGCGTCTCGGAGCGGCGGATGAAATCGACGAGCAGCGCCTCGCCCTCCCTCGCGCGCATCGCGGTGAAGCCGCGGAGCGCGGAGCCCACGGTCTCGAGCACGATCGGCTGCGCGGCGTCGACGGAGGGAAATACGTTCGCGCGGCGCTGCGAGTTCGCGATCTGCCAGAGGAGGTCCGCCGTGGGCCGGAACTCCGCGAGCCCCTGCCGCGCCGCGAACGCCCGCAGCCGCTCCAGCGCGAGCCCGGCCGCGGCCTCGTCCCACGTCGCTTCGGCGGTGGAGCGATCGCCGGTCACCTCGATGTCGACGTGCACCTTGCCCCGCGACGCGAACTTCCGCACGAGCTCGCCGATCGCCGGCTCCAGGCTCTCCCACTCCTCCGGCAGCCCGATCGTGAGATCGAGCGTCTTCCGGTTCACCGAGCTGACCACGACGGTGAGCGAGAGATTTTCCAACGCCGCGGTCGCCCGCCCATAGCCGGTCATGCTTTTCATGGAGAGAAGTTGACCGCGGATAACGCGGATGGCGCGGATAAAACTTCGATCATCCGCGCGATCCGCGCTATCCGCGGTTCACAAATTCATAGCTTCACACCGAGAATCTTCGCGACCTGGTTCACATCCTTGTCGCCGCGGCCGGAGAGGTTGATGACGAGGATCTCGTCGCGCCGCATCTGCTTCGCGCGCTTCAAGCCGTGCACGAGCGCGTGCGTGCTCTCGAGCGCCGGGATGATGCCCTCCATCCGCGAGCACAACTGGAACGTCGCCATCACCTCGTCGTCGCACGCATAGGCAAACGCGATCCGGTTCCGATCGCGGTAGAACGCGTGCTCCGGCCCGATCGCCGCGTAGTCGAGCCCCGCGCTCACCGAGTGCGTCAGCTCGATCTGGCCGTCGTCGTCCTGGAGAATGTAGGTCTTGCAGCCCTGCAGCACACCGAGCTTGCCGCCCTCGAACCGCGCCGCGTGATCGCCGCGCGTGATTCCGCGGCCGCCGGCCTCGACGCCGATGAGCCGCACCTTCTCGTCCTCGAGAAACTCGAAAAAGAAACCGATCGCGTTCGAGCCGCCGCCCACGCACGCGATCATCTCGTCCGGCAGGCGCCCTTCGCGCGCCATGATCTGCTCGCGCACTTCCTGGCCGATCACGCGGTGAAAATCGCGGACCATCATCGGATACGGGTGGGAGCCCAGCGCAGAACCGAGGATGTAATGCGTGCCGCGGACATTCGTCACCCAGTCGCGCATCGCCTCGTTGATCGCCTCCTTCAGCGTCTTCTGGCCGGCCTCGACGCCGCGGACTTCCGCGCCCATCAGCCGCATGCGAAACACGTTCAGCGCCTGCCGCTCCATGTCGACCGCGCCCATGTAGACCACGCACTCCAGCCCGAATTTCGCGCACACCGCCGCCGTCGCCACGCCGTGCTGGCCCGCGCCCGTCTCCGCGATGATGCGTTTCTTGCCCATGCGGCGGGCAAGCAGGGCCTGGCCGAGGGCGTTGTTGATCTTGTGCGCGCCGGTGTGAAGCAGGTCCTCGCGCTTCAGGTAGATTTTTGCCCCGCCGCAGTGCTGCGTCAGCCGCTCCGCAAAATACAACTCGGTCGGCCGCCCGGCGAATTCCTTCAGGTGATGCCGCAGCTCCGTCTGAAACGCCGGATCCTTCCGCGCCACGTCGTAGGCCGCGCCGAGTTCCTGCAGCGCCGTCATCAGCGTCTCCGGCACAAACACGCCGCCGTAGCGGCCGAAATGGCCCCCGGCGTCGGGCAGCGTCAGGCGATCAATCGGAGCGGTGGTAGCGGCGGACATGGGAGGTGGAACGTGGGGCGCGCCGGCGGGAGTGGCAACTGCGTTTGCGATTGAAGCCGCGCGACGGATCAAAGCTCCAAGCTCCAACCTCCAAGCTCCAGAGAAACACGAAGTCACAAACACCAAACGGAATCCGCGGCCGCACTTTGGCGCTTGGCGCTTGGTGCTTCTCTGGAGCTTGGTATTTGGAGCTTCCGCGGCGCAGCCGCGGTCATTCCCTCTTCACCGTCACGAGCGTAAAATCATCCCGCTGCGGCACCTCGCCGGTGAAGCGCTGCACCGTCTCCAGGATGCGGTCGTTGATCTCGCGCGGGGATCGCGCGTGCTCCGCGCGGGCGACGTCGGCCAGGCGTGCGCCGGAAAACTCCTTGTCCTCCTCGTTCGGCGCCTCGGTCAGGCCGTCCGTGTAGAGCACCAGCGCTTCGCCCGACCCGAAGTGCTCGGTGCGGTCGACGATCGCCGCGGAAAAAATCTCGTCGGGCACCATGCCCAGCGCCATGCCCTCCGAGCCCACGAACTCGGCGCGCGGCAGGCCGGTCTCCGGCTGCCGCCGCACGAACAGCGGCAGCTCGTGGCCGGCGCGCGCCAGCGTCACCTGGTTTGCCGCCACGTCGACGATCGCGTAGAGCATCGTGACGTAGAGGCCCGACTGGATGTCCGCCGCGAGCGCCGCGTTCAACTCGATCAGCACCTGCGAGGGCGACGCATGCCGGGGCGCGATCTGGCGCAGGTTGGTGCGCGTGATCGCCATCAACAGCGAGGCCGGGATGCCCTTGCCCGACACATCCGCCACCACGATCCCGAGGCGCGTCTCCGACAGCGGGAAGAAATCGTAGAGATCGCCGCCGACCCGCTGGGCCGAGGCGTAGCGGGCGTCGAGCGAGAGGCCCGCGATCCGCGGCGTCTGCCGCGGGAGCAGCATCTGCTGGATGCCGCTCGCGATCGAGAGGTCGAGATCGAGCTGCGTCTTTTCCACCTGCAACTGGAGGAACTCCGCGTTGTGCAGCGCCAGCGCCGCCTGCTCCGCGAGCGACTGCATCAGCGTGAAATCGGCCTCGTTGAACAACTGCTCGCCGCCCGGATTCGTGACCGCCAGCACGCCGAAGAACCGCTCGCGGAAGATCAGCGGCACGACGATCACGGAGCGCACCGCGAGCGCGGGGTCGTCGTGTTTCACCATCCGCGGATCGGCCGCGGCATCGGCCAGCAACTCCGCGCGGCGCGTCCGCGCCACGCGGCCAACGATGCCCTCGCCGATCGGGAACTCCTCCGTAGTCAGCACCTGCTCGATGAACTTCGCCCGCGTGCCGAACCGCCCGCCCGCCCGCTCGCTCAGCGGCCGGTGCGGCGGGAACAGGCCCTCGATCGCGACGCCCCGCAGGGTTTGCCGCGCCGTCAGTTCAAAGATGCACGCGCTGAGCGCCCCCGTGCAGAGGATCGACGCATGCACGATGCGCTGGTGCAGCTCCTGTCGCGAGAGCCCCTCGCCCAGCGCCTCGGTCATGAGGTGCATGAAGTCGAAGAGCCGCTGCCGATCCTGCGCCAGCTTCTGGTTCTCCTGCTCGACCCGATCCGCCTCGCGTCGGGCGCGCGCCACGGGCACGAGCATGGCCACGACGCCAGCGAGGAGGCCGATCAGGAGGATCCACCACATGGAAGAAGATGGAGTTGGAAGGTGGAGCGGCTTGACCTCAAGCCGCTTCAGGACGTCCGCCCGCCGGCCCGCGGCCCGGGCCCAGCCGTCCGACCGTCACTTCTGCTCCACGCGGTTGCGCAGGAACGCCAGCACGTCCTGGAACTTCGTGCGGTTCGACTCGTCCGCGTTCACCAGGTTCTCGTGCGCCTCGAGCACCAGCCGGGCGTTCTCCACCTCGGTGCATTTCTTCTCCTCCAGCGGCGTATCGCATTTCTGGAAACTCAGCGAAAACTCCCCCGCATCGATCGTGAGCAGCCGGTGGAGGCCGAGGTTCCGCATGAGCTCGAGATTGCGCTGCCCGACGCGGCACACCACGAGGCTCCCGTTTGCAGCCGCCGTCTTCTTCAACTCGATCGCCGCCCCGGCCAGCACGCCCATGAACGTGCTGTCCATGCTGGCGCAGTGCTGAAAATCCAGCACGAACCGCGTCTTCCCCCGCGCCAGCATCTCCGTGATGAAATCGCGCAGGCACGGGCTGTTCTGGAAACTCGCGCGCCCGTCGATCCGGACGACGACGGGGTCCGAATAGGCGTCGACGAGGTAGACGGGTTTGCTGGCGTTGTCAGGCATGCGGTGGGAAATCGGCGGCGAGGAAGCTCACTAAAGGGACATCGATTTGGGCGGGAGGGCAAATCCCGCCGTGGGCAATGTCCCGCCGGAAGGCGGATGGATCTTCGGAACCGCCCGAAGGCGGAACGACAAGCGCAATTGGGGGAGGCTCAGTTCCGCGCTACGATCTGCCGCAGGACGTAGGGCAGAATCCCGCCGTGCTGGTAGTAGTCGATTTCGATCGGCGTATCGATGCGGCAGCGCACCGCGAGCATCTCGACGTTTCCGTCCTTCCGCGTGATGCGCAGCGTGAGGTCCTGCTGCGGCTTCATCGCCGCGCTGAGCCCGATGACATCGTAGGTCTCTGTGCCGTCGAGCTTCAGCGTCTGCGCCGTGGTGCCCTCCTTGAACTGCAGGGGCAGC
>CAZENI010000108.1:0-19179 GCA_964513055.1 uncultured Opitutus sp. | reverse complement strand
GGCGATCGGCAAACTCAAGGCCGACGGCACGCCGGTGGCCGGCTACGGCCCGGGCGGGAAGTGATCTGATTTTTTGGAGTGCGCCGACAGGTCGGCGCTTTGACGGCGGGACATGTCCCGCCGCAGAAAAGCGGCGACACGCCGCCGCATTCCAAAGCAGACCGGAACTACCGTGATGATCTTCTACCTCGCGTCCGGCAACGCGCACAAGGTCGCCGAGCTGCAGTCGCTCGCGAATGCGTCGGCGGTGGCGGCCACGATTCGGTCCGCGCGCGAGGTCGGCGGCATGCCCGAGGTCGAGGAGGACACGGGGACGTTTGTGGGTAACGCGCGCAAGAAGGCGGCGGCGCTGCGGAGCCGGTTGCCGGCGGATGCGTGGGCGCTGGCGGACGACAGCGGCGTGTGCGTCGACGCCCTTGGCGGCGCGCCCGGCGTGGAGTCGGCGTATTTTGCGGGACCGCAACACGACGCGGCGGCGAACCTCGCGCAACTCGTGGAGGTGATGCGTGGCGTGCCGGACGAGCGGCGGCGCGCGCGGTTCTTCTGCGTGTTGCTGGCCCTCGGGCCGGGCGGCGAGGAGCACGTCTTCGAGGGCGAGTGCGGCGGACGCCTGCTGCACGCGCCAAAGGGCGGCGGCGGTTTCGGCTACGACCCGCTGTTCGTGCCCGACGGCTACACGGTGAGCTACGCCGAACTCGGCGACGACGTGAAGAACACGATCAGCCACCGCGCTCGGGCCTGGGCGCGGCTCGCGGATTGGCTCCGCTCCTCGACGCGGAATTCGTGAACGTTCTTCCCTAAGGCCGGGCCGGCTTGTTCGTCGTCATTTCGCCCCTCGCCCAGGCCGCCCTTTTTTTGCCCTATGAAGCAACTCGCCCTGATTCTATGCGCAGGTCTCGTCGCGGTCTCGCTGCACGCGCAGTCGATCCCTCTTGCTGAGATCCGCGGACGCGACCGGACCGTGCACGATGCGTCTTACGGATTGTCGTTCGTCGCTCCGGCCGGCTGGGAGGTGCGTGGCGGCAGCCGGTGGGGAGACGCGGAAGCGACGCTGTTTTTCGAGGTCGCCAGCCCGGGCAACGTCGCGGCCGCGATTTACTATCAGCACTACTATGCGGCCTTCGCGCCCGAAGCAGGCTTCGCCGCCTGGCTGCGGGCCGAAGCCGAGCGGAAGGCGCGTCTGCGGGTCCGCGACGACGGTCTGCCCGACTACGTGAACCGGCCCGTGGGGGAGGCGGTGCAGACGAACGGTGAAGCGACGAGCCTCAGTTGGATGGCGGACTTCACGCAGGCGGGCGCGAAATGGTGCGAACTGCTGACGCACGTGGTGGCGCCCACCGGGCACGCGCTGGTCTTCGTGAGGGTGCCGGCGGATAAAGTCACCGAGGTCCAGTCCGCCTACGACGCGCTGGTCGCGACGGTGCGGCTCACTCCCGCCGGCGTCCTGGCGAGCCTTCATCCGCGCGTGCTCGAGGGCCGCCGGCTGCATCAACAGAAGGACTACGCAAAGGCGCTGGCGGCGTTCACCGAGGCGTTTCAGTCCGAGCCGGTGCGCGCCGCGGACCTCGTGGCCGGCGCGGCATCGGCCGCGATGGCAGGAGACCGCGAGGTGGCGCTGCGCTGGCTGGAAAAGGCCGTGGCGAAGGGGTGGAGCATGGCTTCGCGTCTCGTGAACAACCCCGACCTGGCCGCGCTGCGCGAGACCGACGGGTGGAAGCAGTTGCTGAAAACGCTGCAGGGGCGAAGTCAGGTGGCCGAGACGGTGACGGACAAGCCGCTGCAAACGAAACTCCTCGCGATCCTGGAAGAGGATCAGAAATACCGGCGGCAAATCGGCGAAGTGGAGAAGAAATTCGGGCGCGACTCGAAGGAGCTGCGCGAACTCTGGGCGACCATCAAGGAGAAGGACGCGGTGAATCTTGCCCAAGTGACGGCGATCCTCGACGAGCGCGGCTGGGTGGGACCGGAGGAAGTGGGACGCCAGGCGAACAGTGCGTTGTTTCTCGTCATCCAGCACTCCGATCATGCGACGCAGCTCAAATACCTCCCGATGATGCGCGAGGCCGTGAAGAACGGTCGGGCCGTGCCGTCGTCGCTGGCCCTGCTCGAAGATCGCGTGGCGCTGGCCGACGGCCGGAAGCAGATCTACGGGAGCCAGATCGGCCGCGACAACGCGACCGGGAAATACTTCGTCCTCGCGCTGGAGGATCCGGAGCACGTCGACGAACGCCGCGCGTCCGTCGGGCTGCCGCCGCTGGCCGAGTATGTGAAGCGCTGGGACATCACCTGGGACGTCGCGGCCTACAAGGCCCAGCAGCCGAAATAGCGCGGCTGGAACGGCGCTTATCGGGAGCGCTGTGCCGCAGCGCGGCGTGCCGCCTACGACCGTCGCGCTTCCTGCGCGTAGATCACGGCGGCCTCGGCGCGCCGGGACACGTGGAGCTTCTCGAAGACGGTGCTGAGATAGTTCTTCACCGTTTTCTCGCTCAGGCCGAGCTTCACGCCGACCTCCTTGTTCGTGCAGCCCTCGGCGATGAGCGCGAGCACGCGTTTCTCCTGCGGCGAGAGCGTGCCAAACGCATCGCGACCCGTGCCGCCGGTTTTCACCCGCTGCATGACGCGCGCGGTGATGGCGGGGTCGAGGATGGAGCGGCCGGCGGCGACATCGCGGATGGCGGTGACCAGGCCGCGGCCATCAATCTCTTTCAACAGGTAGCCGTGCGCGCCGGCGCGGATGGCCTCGTCGACGATGGTGTCGTCGATCACGGACGTGAGGATGAGCACGCGGGCGTCGGCGGTGCGCTTGAGGATCTGGCGGCAGGCGTCGATGCCGGTGCCGTCGGGCAGGCGGATGTCGAGGAGGATGACGTCGGGCTTGAGGCGGAAGGCGGCCTCGACGCCGCTCGCGACGGTCGCGGCCTCGCCGACGACCTCAATCGCGGGCTCGGTGCCGAGGAGCGTGCGGAGGCCGGTCCGGACGACCTCGCTGTCGTCGACGATCAGGAGGCGCGTGCGGTGGGGCGCGGCGGGAGCGGTCATACGACAGTGGGTTCGAGAATGGGCAGCGTGGCGAGCACGCGGGCGCCCTCGCCCGGCTGGCTGGTGACGCGCAGCGAGGCGCCGAGGCGCGCGGCGCGGGCGTGCATGTTGGAGAGGCCGTGGCCGCCGTCGCGGGGGCGGGCGGGAGTGAAGCCGCGGCCATTGTCCTGGATGAGGAGGCAAAGCTCGCGGTCGCTCTTGTGCATGCGGAGCGTGATCCGCGTGGCGCCGCCGTGGCGGAGGGCGTTGCTGACGGCCTCGCGCGCGATCTGCAGGGCCTCAATGCTCTGCTCGGGCGTGAGCAGCATGGCGGCGGAATCGTCGATCGTGATATCGAACTCCGCGTCGCGGCCGGAGCCGATCTCGGTGAGCAGCGTGCCGAGCGCGTGGGCGAAGCCGGCGCGGCGCAGATTCTCCGGGGCGAGGCCGACGATGTAGGCGCGGACGTCGCGGATCGCGTCGTTCAGGCCGGCGCGGGTCTTCTCCAGCCGGTGGTCGGCCTCGACCGGATCGCTTTTCAGGAGGGCGCGGACGGATTCGAGCGTGAGGCCGGCGGCGTAGAGCGACTGGATGATGCCGTCGTGGAGATCGCGGCCGAGGCGGATCTTTTCCTCGAGGGATTGAGTGAGCAGTTGTTCCTTGAGGCGGACGTCCTCCTCGGCCCGGCGGCGGACGTCGCGTTCGCGGGAGAGTTCCTCGCCCTGGGCGAGGGAGGACTCGGCGAGCCGCGCGAGCGCGCCGAACTCGGTGCGCGAGGTTTCGTAGGGGGCGCGCGTGTCCGCGATGCGCGAAGGGCGGGCGGCGAGGCCAAGGATGAGCGTCAGGGCGAGCGCGAGCGCGGCGGCGGCGAGGACGAGGGCGAGGCGTTGCGAGAGCACGACGGCCCGGCTCGGAGCGGCGCCGGCGCCGCTGACGGCGGAACCGGCCGGCGTGCCGTGGCTGGCCGCGGGTTCGCGCAGCGCGCCGCGCCACACCGGCATGGCCAGCAGGGCCACCAACGCCGCCAGAACGACGAAGAGCGCCATCGCAACGAAACGCGGCAGGGATTGCATGCGGAGAACTTCGGCAGGGTGCTGTATCGGTCTCGGTGCGTCAAAACTTTCGACATTCTCCGCGGCGCGCGTTCTGTTGGCGGGCTTGCCATGAAGTCCTTCTACATCACGACCGCCATCGACTACGTGAACGGTTCGCCGCACCTGGGCCACGCCTATGAAAAGGTGCTGACGGACGTCATCGCCCGGTTCCGGCGGCAGATGGGCGACAAGGTGTATTTCCTGACCGGCAGCGACGAGCACGGCCAGAAGGTGCAGGCGAGCGCCCGCAAGCAGGGGATCGCCCCGCAGGCCTACGTCGACGAGACGGTGAAGGAATTCCGCGCGCTCTACGATCGGCTGGATGTTTCCTACGACGACTTCATCCGCACGACCGAGCCGCGGCACAAGAACATCGTCCGCGCGCTGCTGCAGCAGCTCTTCGATCAGGGCGAAATCTACCAGGCCGAATACCGCGGTTTCTACAGCACGCGCCAGGAGCAGTTCCTGCAGGAAAAGGACCGGCAGCCCGACGGCACGTGGCCGGAGTTGTTTGGCGAGGTGACGGAAATCCGGGAGATGAACTATTTCTTCCGGTTGAAGAAATACCAGGACTGGCTCATCGAGCACATCCAGACGCACGAGGAGTTCATCTTCCCGAAATACCGCCAGAAGCAGGTGCTCGAGTTTCTCAAGGAGCCGCTGAACGATCTCTGCATCTCGCGGCCGAAGGAGCGGCTGGAGTGGGGCATTCCGCTGCCCTTCGACGAAAACTACGTCACCTACGTGTGGTTCGACGCGTTGCTGAACTACTACTCGGCGGTCGCGGACAAGGGCCTGTGGCCGGCGGACTTCAACGTGATCGGCAAGGACATCCTCGTGCCGCCGCACGCGGTCTACTGGCCGATCATGCTGCACGCCGCCGGGCTGCCGCCGCCGAAGGCGCTGCTGGTGCACGGCTGGTGGCTGCAGAGCGGCGCCAAGATGTCGAAGAGCACGGGCGAGGCGGTGAATCCGCTGGCGCTGGTCGAGCAGTTCGGCGTCGACGCGTTCCGTTATTTCCTGATCCGCGAGATGAACGTCGGGCAGGACAGCGAGTTCACCGTCGAGCAGTTCCTGGTGCGCTACAACAGCGAGCTCGCGAACAATCTCGGCAACCTCGTGAACCGCACGCTCAACATGACGACGCGCTTCACCGGCGGCGTGCTGCCGGCGCCCGAGGCCGCGGACGATCTCGACCGCGAGCTGCAGGCCGCGTGGGCGAAGCTGTGCGAAGAGATCGTGCCGCTCGGCGAGGGCTTCCAGTTTCACACCGCGCTCGAGCGCACGATGGCGTTTCTCACCGCGACCAACAGTTACATCGACAAGCGCGCGCCGTGGAAGCTCGGCAAGTCGGCCGAGCCGAAGGATCAGGCGCTGCTGCGCACGACGCTGGCGACGATCGCGGAGGCGACGCGGCTGGCGGTGACGGCGATGCAGCACGTCACGCCGGCGAGCACGAAGAAGATCCACGCCGCGCTCGGCTACACGCCGGGCGCCGACTGGCGCGCCGAGCTGGAGTGGGGCACGAAGCTGACCGGCGCCAAGGTGGAGCCGGCGCTGGTGCTGTTTCCGCGGCCGGAGAAGCCGGGGAAGGCCGCGAAATAGTAATCAGTATTCGGTGAACAGTAATCAGTGAGCGGATGTTGGTAGTCAGTTGTCGGGCACCGCGGTGGGCGGGGAGCGAGCGGCCTCTCACTGACGACTGGTTTTCTGATTACCGATTACTCCTGATACTGATTACTGCTCACTTCAGCCCATGACCATCCTCCCCCTCAACCCCGCCGAGAACGCGTCGCCGGACGCGCTCTTCGCGTTTCTCGGCGAGTGTCGGGCAGAGGCTCAACGCGACGGGCGGGCGAAGCTCGTCAGCATCTCGCTCGCGGTCGACGCGCTCGATCCGCTCGCGGTGCTCGAGTCGATCTTCGAGCCGGATGAGCCGCATTTCTACACCGAGCGGCCGGCGAGCGACACCGCGATTGCGGGCGCGGAGATCGCGCTGGCGCATGAGACGCGCGGGGCCAACCGGTTTTCGTCGGTGAAGGACTGGATGGAGGAAACGCTGCGTCACACGATCGCAGTCGGGGATGTCGCGGCGCCGTTCGGCGGGCCGCATTTCTTTGCGGGCTTCGCGTTTCATGACGAGGTGGAGGCGGGCGAACCGTTTCCGGCGGCGTTCGCGTTCGTGCCGCGCTGGCAGGTGGCACTGGCGGGCACGACGACCACCGCGGTGGCGAATCTGATCGTCGCGCCCGATGCCGACCTGGTCGCGCTGGCGCACCGCGTGTGGCGCGCGCACCAGAAGTTTCGCGGCTTTCGCTATGGGGCGAACGGTGGCGCGGACGGGGAGCAGCCCGGGCCGCTGCGGTTCACCACGCACGAGGCGGTTGACTATCGCGGCGCGGTCACGCGCGCGCTGGGCCGCATCGCCGCGGGCGAATTCAGCAAGATCGTGCTCGCGCGCGCGCAGGACCTGACGGCGGATCGGCCGCTGCATCCGCTGCGGATGCTGAACGGGCTGCGGCAGCGTTTTCCCGACTGTTATGCCTTCTCGTTCGCGCACGGGCGCGGGCCGAGTTTCATCGGCGCGAGCCCGGAGCGGCTGGTCCGCGTCAGCAAGGGCCGGCTCGAGACCGAGGCGCTCGCGGGATCGATTCGACGCGGCGCGGGTGCGAGCGAGGACGCGGGGCTCGCTGCGGCGTTGCTCCGGAGCGAGAAGGACCAACGCGAGCATCGCGAAGTGATCGACGACATCGCGGCGCGGTTGCGGCCGCTCGGGATCGCGCCGGAATTTGCGGCGCAGCCGCAGATTCGGCGGCTCGCGAATGTCCAGCATCTGCACACGCCGGTGCAGGCGGAATTGCCGGCGGGCGTGCATGTGCTCGACGTGCTCGCGGCCATGCACCCGACGCCGGCGGTGGGCGGCAGCCCCCGCGAGGCGGCCATCGCCAGCATCCGGGCGCTCGAGGGCTTTCCCCGCGGACTTTACGCGGGCGCGCTCGGTTGGCTGAACGCCCGCGGTGGCGGCGAGTTCTTCGTCGGCATCCGGTCGGCGCTCGTGGAGGGCGCGCGCGCGCGGGTCTTTGCGGGAGCGGGAATTGTGGCCGGTTCCGCCCCGGACAAGGAGTTCGCGGAGACGGAGCTGAAGTTCAAGGCCATGCTCGACGCCCTCAGCGCGTAGGTTCTCCCGGCGGCGCTGATAACCCCTGCGTGGATTCACGCATCGCCGGGGGGGGCGGATTCGCTTGGGCGCGCGGGGCCGGCTCAACCTGGATTCGGCAGAAGGCGAAACCGCTAATCTTCGCTAATCTTCGCTGATGAAAATCTTGGGCTTCGATTCGTCTTGCCGGTTGAGTCACCCCTTTGGTGACTCTGAGCCATGCCAATCAACCCATGGCAGGTTTCTGATTAGCGCCGATGAGCGTAGATTAGCGGTTTCCTCAGCTGTCGTTTTTAGGCTCCATGTTGGTCCATGTCGACCGGTGGAGTCATCGCGGGAAAGGCAGAGCGGGCGACCGGTGGGGCCCCGAAGTAGGTTGCGTGCGAGCTTGTCCGGCGCCCTCCGGACGCCTACAAATCGTCGAATAGAAGAGGCGGCGCCTTCGTCCACGTGCCCCAGAATCGGACAGGCTGGCTTCACCTTACCCCATGAGACCGGTGTTATCCTTCGCGGCGTCGAAACGACACGTGCGTTTCGCCACATGGCTCTGCGCCACAGCGTGGCTGGCCGCCGTGGCAGCCGCAGCGGAGGGGAACCCGGTCGTCGCGACGGAGGCGTTGTTCATTACTGCGGCCGAGCGGCAGATCGTCACGGAAGGCGGAAGGCGCATCGAACGCTGGGTGCCGACCGACAAGATGCTGTCGTTTGCGTGGTCGGACCAGCCGTTCGTGGTGCACGTGCCGTTCGTCATCGAGCCGCGCAAGGTTGATGCGAGCGTCTTTGCCAAGCGCCGCTACGAGGTGAAACTGAACTGGCGCGGCCTTTCCGCGGCGGACAACAAGATCGACACCGCCGGCTATGCGCCGACGGTGCTGGCGGCCGGAGTTCATCGGCTCGACGGACAGCCGCTGATGGAAGCGACGGACGGAAAACCCGCGCCGCGGTTCGTGGAGAATCGCGACTACATCAAATCGATCCCGAACCTCGATCTGGTGCGGCTCGCGCGGCAGGGGGCCTCGCCCGCGCCGTTTCGTGGTTTCAGCTACGAAGGGCCTGCGCCGATCGCGCTCTGGCTGGTGATCGATCCGCGGCACGGAATTCCGCGTGACGCTTGGACGGCGCGGGACGAATTGCTCGGCGTCCTCGAGGCGAGCGTCGAGGAGGAGCGGTATTCCCGCACGGCCAGCGTGCAGAAGCTGCCGGTGCGGATCAAAGGCAACGGTTGGAAAATCACCGAGGCCAGCGTGCGCTGGCAGGGTTCGCTCAACGGCCACGTTCGCGGCTATCCCGGCGACCCGGCATCGGACACGCGTTTCCAGGACGGAGGCGATCAGTTTGCGGGAACGGGCGTCATCGCGCAGCATCAACTCTCGCTCGTTCGTCCTGAGCCCGGAAAGCCGCGCCCGCCGCCGGCAGTCGTCACCGCGGGCGTCGAGTTTCCGCGATTGCTCGACACCGGCGAGATCGTCGCGGTGCGCCAGCTACAGATGGCCGGCGGGGCGTCGAAGATTGGTTCGGGCCTCGACACGACGAACGTCACGCTGCTGCCGTATGCCCCGGCCGGAAGCTCGGCTCGCGGTGCCACGCGCGTGACGCTCACCACGCTGGCCGAACTGCGCCAGCGCGAAGAGCAGGACAAGGCGGATCCGGTCGCGGCGCGGGCACGAGCGGCGGCGTCGGCGGTGACGGGGCTCTCGGCGCTGCCCTTCGACTGGGCGGGCGGGAAGCCCATCGGACGGCACCGCTTGTTCGAGGTGGCGTTCGTCTATGCGGGCGATCCCAAGCCGGCGCGCCTGGTCGATGTCTTCGCGTTTCGACTCAGCGAACTCGAGAGCAACGCCGGGGGGGCCGTGATCGCGCAGGCGCCGGTCATGGCCGACCTGGGGCCCGTGCCGCCGGCGGACGACGGCTTCGCCGAGTGGGTGGTGAAGATCAACGAAGAGCGTGAGAAGACCGACGAACGCCTGCAGGAGATCATGGCGCTGCTGCAACTTCATGACCGCCAGATTCTCGGCAGCCGCCGGAAATACGTCTCGCTCGTCCTGCTCGAGCAGGACGCGTTTCCTCCGGACACCAGCGTCAACCGCGGCCTGATCGATCTCACGATTAATCTCGGCCGGACAGCGTTGCTGGGCCGGAACGACATCAACCTGAAGCCGACGCTGACGAAAGAGGTTATCGAGGGATTCCACCGGCAGCGCGATGCCCTGCTCGCGGAGATCGGCGCGCTGCGGGCCGAGCAGGGAAAGCTGATCGAGGAAGGCGTGCGCGTGGCGACGATGCTGATCGAGACGGCGGACCTCCAGAGCATCGGGTCGCGCGACAACCCGGAGAACCTCAAGGTCGTGCGGGGCGCGGTCGAGCATTTCACCGATCAGCGCGATCTCGCGCGGCTGATGTTCTACGACGCGGCCGGCTGGTATGACCGGCCGGAGTTTCAGCAGGCGCTCGCGGCGACGAAGTTCCAGGCGGAGGGCCCGCAGGATCTTGCGAAGCTGCTCGAGGCCAAGATCGCGCTCGCGCAGGCGCGTTCCTACGACCTGCGGCTGGCCGTCCTGATGGCGTCGCCGAACAAGCCCACGGCCGGCAGCGTGGCCGAAAATGAAGGCGCGAAGGCGCGCATTCGGGCGAGCGCCCTCCTGCGGGAGATCCTGCAGAAGACGCCCGACCTCGGCGAGGCGCGCGCGATGCTGGCGGACATCGAGCTCGAGATGCTTTCCTGGATACAGGCGAAACTGGAGCGCGAGAAGCGTTCGACCATGGCGGCGTTCCGCGCCTACTTCACCGCCCGCGGCTACAACGAAAACGATCCCCACGGGCTCTGGGAAGGCTTCAAGGAGTATTGGAACGTCTGCTGGGGCACGTCGCCGATTTCGTTGTTCGTCACCGGTGCCGGCGGGGTCGCCCACCAGCAGGCCACGCAGGTCGGCCTCGAGCAACTCGCGATCGCGAAGAACCAGGTGTCGTTGCTCGCCCTGCGCCGGCTGGTCCGCAGCGGCACGTCGCTCGCCCAGGCGCGGCAGCTCAATGCCGCGCAGATGGCGGAGCGGATCGGTTTCTACACGGTCGGCCGCAAGGAACTCGACGTGGCGAAAGCGCGCCGCATCTGCCAGGACATCCACGAGACCTTCGCCGAGCTCTACGACTTGCGCGCGCTGGCCGACGGCAAGGGCGAGGAGTTCGTGACGTTTCTCGAACGAAACTACTATCAGTCCTACGAGACGCAGAAGGGCTGGACCGAAGCGATCGGCGACACGTTCCTGAGTCCGCTCGGCGTGCTGACGTTTTTCGGGCCGAGCGCGGTGATGCGCGTCGGAGGGCGCTGGTCGCAGGTGAGCCTCACCGCGGCGCAGGAAGCATCGCTGGTGGCTCAGGGCGTGCGGGTCGAGCGCGGACGCGATGTCTTTGCGGCCGTCTTTCGGCTGGAGCAGTTCGGCGAGAAACTGGCGAAGTCGCGCGTGGGTCCGGCGCTCGGCAAGGCGATCGCCGCCGACCAGGAGTTTTTGCAGAACTGCACGGCGCTCGAGCGCTTCCTGCGCCGCGATGTCGGCAAGCTCGCCGCCGCGGTGGTAATTTACGGCGGCGTTGCGGAGATGGCCAGCGACACGAAGATTCCGGCGCTACGCATGCTGGTCGATGCGATCGCGATGCTCGGCGCGGAGGAGCTCGCGTTCGACCTGCTCACGCGCGGCGGCAGCCCGTTGCGCGCGCTGATCAGCAAGTGCGAGAAAGGCGCGGTGCTGGTCGCGGCCGAAAAGGCCGATCTCGGCCGCATCGAGGCCATCGTCGGTCGCGTGGAAGGGCTGCAGCGTCAGATTGCCAGTGGGCGGCTCAGCCGCGAACAGGTCAGGCAACTGGATGACATGATCGGCGAACTCGGGACCGCGGCGGGGAATTCAGTGAAGGCCGTCGCCGGCGTCGACAAGAAGGCGAACACCCTCGCGCTTTTGAAGAAGAGCGCCGAGGCGATCAAGAAAGGCGACTATCCGAACTCCGCGCGGCTGCTCACGGCCGCGAAGACGCTCAAGACGCAGGCGCAGACGACGGTGACGTCGTTCGAGATGGCGCTGGAGCAGGCGCAGCGGCAGCTGCGCCGCGTGCCGGCGGCGCGACAGCTCGCGCCGGACGAACCGCTGGGGGCGATGTTTGCGGACGAGCTGGCGCGGCCAATCCTGCCCCCGTTGCCTGGGGAAAGCGGCGCGACGTCCCATTTTGTCAAATACGGCGATCGCGCGCTGATCTCCAACGATCTCGACAAGGCGAGCGACCTCTACCGCGAGGCGGCGTGCAACGCGCAGATCGGCGGTGATCTCGACGTGATCCGGGCCGTGGAAAAGCGGCTGAAGATCGTGAGCCAGGCCAAGGAGGAATTGCTGGAACTGCAAAGATTGAAATCCGACCTGAATCAGCGGGCCATGCAGGCGATGAACGTGGAGAGCATCGCGGACGATGTCGCATCGCGCCGGCTCATTGCGGATTTCCAGGAAGGCAGCCTCAACAAGGTCTGGAAAATCAAGGATCAGGACGGCAAGGCCGTGTATTGGTTCAAGCAGCCGAAGCGCGGCGAGGAGGAGCTGGCCGTCGAGGAGTTTGCGGCGCTGGCCGGGCAGCACCTCGGCATCAAGGTGCCGACGTGCACCCGCGTGAAACTCAAGGTGCCGAATGACGCGGGACTGGTGGAGGAAGTGGAAGGCCTCCTGGTTCGGGGCGTCGACGGCATCAAACTCGGCGAGCGTTCCGAAGCCGCGCTGCTCGCCATGAAGAAGGAGATCGCGAAGCAGAAGGTGTTTCGCTTCTGGCTCGGCGACACCGATGGGCATTTTGGCAACATCCTCGCCGGCGCCGACGGCCCCTGGAGCCTGGATTTTGGCATGGGCACGCTGAAGACCGATGGCCGGCTGCCGCACATCGATGCGGACGAGTCCCGCGGAATGAAAGAGATGATGGAGGAAGTCGTGGCGCTGACGAATCGCGAGTCGGCCCGTCGCGCGGACCACGCCAAATGGATGGGCTATCACTGGATGCGCGAAGCCGACGAGATCCTCACCTACGGCGAGATGAAGGAGACGCTGGACCGGATCAGAGAGCTGTGCGCCAAGAAGGACACCTTGAAGGACATGCTAGCCAAATCCCTCCGCCAGTCGGACGTTGAGGCGGTCGCCGACTCCCTGGCCGATCGCGTGAAGCACCTCGATGAGGCGCTGCGCGCGTTCAAGGAGAAGAAGACGGTTTCGACTTTCCGGACGACGCCGTTCCTCACGCCGGAGCGGAGACGGATCACGCTGCGCTTCGCGGCGCCGGTTCGCCTGAGCCGGCCGCTGGCGGCCTGAACCCCGGCAACTACTCCCATGAAGACACGTCGCATTCCCCTCGTGCTTTGTTTGATCGGCGGCGCCGTGGTCGGCGCCGAGCCACGATCCGCGGCGACCATTGCCGCCGAAAAGGAGAAGGCGCAGAAAGCCCAGCAGGCGCTGAAGGCGCAAACCGCGCCCGCCGCCACCAGGCCGGCCTCAGGCCCGACTGGAGCGCGGTCGACGCCGGGCGAGATGAGCCGTGGCACGTTGAACTCAGGGCCGGGACCGCTCTCGCTGCTCGGTGTCGTTTCGGCGGAGACGGGCATCACCCAGGAGTTTGTGCAGAAGCGCGACGATTATTTCGCGGCGAAAAAGGAGCTGCAGCCAAAGGTGGACAAGTTGGTCGAGCGGAAGGACCAACTGGATCAGCAACGCTCGAAGCTCGGCGATCGCATCGCGCAATTGGAGAAGCAGCGCAGTGCGGAGGTTGGCGCCGCGCGCGACGACGACCAGCGCCGGTCCATTCGCACGCGCTACGAGACGATGATCAGCGAGGTGCGGGACCAGCAGGACGACCTCGTGCGCCAGAAGAACGAGGCGACGCGGGAAATCGAGCGTCTCTATGCCGAGGACCCGAAGCTGCGGCAGGCCGAGGAAGAACTGAACAACCAGATCGCGCGCGATACGCAGCGGTATTTTCCGAAATCGGAGCCTGCCCCGCGATGAGCCCGAATTCCCTCTTCGACCGTCGGGGCCGGCTGGTGCTGGGCATCATCCTGGGCGTTGTGACGCCAGCGGCATTCGCCCAGATCGGAAGCGAGGCCGCGGCGTTGGACGGACGAGTCAACGCGCTCGATCAGGAACTGGCGAATGAGATGCGGGCGCTGCGACAGTATCTGACCTACGTCGATCAGACCGCCGCGATTCAGATCGTGCTTGGTCGTCTGACGCCGGCGCAGGCGGCGCAGCAATTGAAGCGAACCGCCGCGGAAATTTATCACAACAGCTTCACGCCGGACGCGCTGGGCGAACGGCGGAGAGAGCACATCGCGGCTGCGGAGATCATGTTCAAGCAGATCGAAGCGGGCATTGCCGCGGCGGTGCGCTGGCCCACGGACCGGCCGGGGCAGGACTATCGGGCGTTCGCGACGAAGGAACTCGATGTCCAGTGGCAGTTGTTCCGCACGTTGCGGGCCGCGCCGGTGCCCTTGCATGAGGTGTTGTCGGACACGTTGAAGATCGGAGCGTGGACGAGGGGAGAAGCCACGGTGTCCCCGGCAGAAAATCCTTTCGCGAAGGGAGACGAGCGCGTGACCGCGGCACTCACCGCGCAGCACGTGCGGCATGTGAAGTCGCTGAATGAACCGGCCGCAAACACGGGCCGGCCGGGTCCGGGAGTTTTTGTGCCGACCGTCATCCCGCCGACGAGAAGTTCCGGCACGGCATCAGCGCCGCCACCCGTGCCGCGTGAGGCGTCGCTCCCGCAAGGGCTGCCGGTCGACGGCGGCAACCGTCCTCCGGCGGAGCCTGGTGGCGGCGGCGCGCTGCCGAAACCGATGCCCCCGCCAAATCCGGTCGGCGTCGCGGCGCAGGCGCTGGCGCAGGGCAATCTCGTGCTCGCGCAGGACCTGTATGAGGCGGCGCTGCGAATGAACCCCGCCGACACGGAAGCGATGGTCGGACTGGGCCGCGTGCAGAATGCGCAGGGCAACCTCGACGCGGCGCTGGCCTCGTATGAAGCGGTGCAGCGCCAGGCGCCGTCGACGCCGAATCTTGCGACGTGGCTGGCCGAGCTCCAGCTCGCCAAGAACAACCTGCCGGTCGCGCGGCAGTTGCTCGAACGAGAACTGCGGGCGCAGCCCAATTCCGCGTGGGCGGCGTCGTGGCTGGGATCGCTCGAATTGGAGACCGGCAACATGCCTGCGGCGCAACAGTGGTTTCAACGCGCGATGCAGCTCGACCGGAATGTCGCGACCTTCCGCTATCAAAACGCGACGTGGACCAGCGGGAACAACCAGCCGGAGCGTGCCGCGCGCGAGGCCGTCGCGGCGTTGATGATGGATCCGAGCCTGGCGGGGGCGTTCTACGCGGCGGGAGATTCCTACGCGCGCATCGGCAAACGCGACTGGGCGGTGCAGTATTTCGAGCATTACCTGAAACTCGACGCCACCAGCGAATGGGCGGCGCGCGCCCGCGAGCGGATCGGGCAGCTTCGCGCCGCCGCGCGCTGAGATTCTCCCCGTAGCCCCATGAACTCGATGAAGTATTTCCGATTGGGCGTCGCCTTCATGACGCTGCTGAGCGTGCTGACGGCGCAGACTTCCCCGGCTGACGGCAGCCGCGCAAATCTGAAGGCCATCGCGCGGGCGGTGAAGGCCTTCGAGGCACTGCACGAAAAGGCGCCGTCCAATCTGGAGATGCTGGTGGAGGGACATCTGCTGGCCAACGCGAGCCTGCTCGTCATTCCTGGTTTTGGGCGAACACCCCCGGCGCGGGGCGAAGCGGATGCGCGGGGTGATTACCTGCTTGCGCCCGTCGGAGACACCTCCGGCCTCGTGGCGCGGGAGAAGACGCCCACGCACACGCCGGGCGAGGTTCTCGGCATCTTCAAGGACGGGACCATCAAGTCGATCGCAGCAAGTGGCGGAGGCGCTGACCGCAGCATCGCCCCCGGTCTGGGCGCGCTGTATCCGAGCGCGGGCGTGCCTGCCTCCGCTCCGCCGCCCGGGCTGTTTCCCGCCGTCGCAAACAGCGCGATGCCGCCCGCAAGCTCCAGGAGCACGCCGTCCGGACCACCAGGGATTCCACGCGACGTCTCCGCGGCACCACCGGCGGTCGCACCCGTGAGTCCTGCGCCCACGACAGCCGCTCAACCCGCGCTCGCAAGTCGCAGTGCGGCGACGCCTGCGGCGCCAACGGCAGCCGTCGGCGGAGCCAGCGCCAAAGCGAGCGACGGCAACGCTTGGAATCGAATCAACGACTGGCTTGCGGGTCGCCCGGTGACACCGCCCGGCAAGACGGAAGCGATCGCGCCGATACTGGGCGGATCGGCGCCAGTCGCGGTCGCCTCGGGCGGTGCCGGCACCGAGGGGACCTCGTCCGCTGGCGCCGCTCGTGCGCATACGCCGGATACGCCGGCGGGTGCGCCCGTCGATCTCGCGTCGACCCGGGCGCTCCTGGAGAAACTCCTGGGCCAGCGCCCGGGTGCGACGGAAGCGATCACGCACGCCACGCAATCGAGCGAACGCATGCGGGAGTTGCAGCAGCGCCTGGGCGCCGAGCTGAGCCGTTCGCAACAGACGCCTGGTGCCGCGACTTTATCGCCGCAGGCGATCGAGATTATGTTGGAGATGGAGCAGTTCACTCGCCCACGCACACCGGCGCCCGTGGCGGTGACCACGTCGG
The DNA here is from genome assembly GCA_964513055.1 of uncultured Opitutus sp. Classification (GTDB taxonomy): domain Bacteria; phylum Verrucomicrobiota; class Verrucomicrobiia; order Opitutales; family Opitutaceae; genus ER46. The sequence goes on along the minus strand of CAZENI010000108.1, from coordinate 3,211 downwards.
CCGGTTTCGTTCCGCCGCCCACGGCAAATGCCAATGTCGGTGACGTGTTCGACCAGATTCATCGGGCGGCGCGAGGGGAACCGACCGTGCATGCGCTGCCGCCGACCGCGTCAGGCAGCGCATCGGCGCCGGCCTCGCTTCCGTCCCAGCCGGCGGGTGGAACGAAGCGGACCGGCCCCCGGCAGTTCGTGCACGGTGTTCCGTGGTCGTCGGCGTCGTGGTCGGAAGCGCAAGCCCGGGCGGCAAGTGAGGCTGGCCACGCCGCGGAACGGGCGAAGGACTATGCGAAGGTGGTGAGCCCATTCACCGATCTTGCCGGCTACGGACTGGCCAAAGACCCGCGGGAAAACAGTGCGGACAAACTCCTGGAGAGCGTTGCCTGGTATCAGGAACGCCAGCTCGGTCCCGGCAATTCGCCGGAACTCGCCTACACGCGCAACAACCTGGGCGTGATCTACACCGCGAGTGGCACCTATGGCGCGGCAGACAGCGAGTTCACCAAGGCCCAGCAAATATGGGACGCGCAGCCGGCGTCCGGGGAGGCAAGCGAAGAGCACGCTGTCATGCTGCGCAATTTTGCGGTCCTGCGCGAGAAGCAGGGCAACGCGACGGAGGCGGCGCGGCTCACTGCGCTGGCTGACGCCCTTCTCGCGAAGCGCCGGTAAGCGAGCAGGACGGCCGCTTCGACGGCGGGCAATGCGCGGCGCGACCGCACATTCCGTTCGCCACGGGCGGGCGGCGTCTGGCAGTTTTCCGGGCGATCGCATGCACGCGCCTGGCCTCACTCCCGACTCCCGCAACGTCAATTCCCTCTGGGCCAGCGTGCTCGTGGAAACGCTCGCGCGGAGCGGCGTGACGCAGGCCGTGATCTCGCCCGGGTCGCGCTCGACGCCGCTGACGCTGGCGATCGCGGCTCACGGGCAGATCGAGGCGATCCCGGCGCTGGACGAGCGGTCGGCGGCGTTCTTCGCGCTCGGCCTGGCGAAGCAGCGCGGGCAGCCCGTCGCGCTCGTGTGCACCAGCGGCACGGCGGGGGCGAATTACTTTCCCGCCGTGATCGAGGCGCGCGAGAGCGGGGTGCCGCTGATTGTGCTCACCGCGGACCGGCCGCCGGAGCTGCGGGCGTGTGCGTCGGGTCAGACGATCGACCAGCAGAAACTCTACGGCGATCGGGTGAACTTCTTTCACGAGCTGGCGACGCCGGAACTGGACCTCGCGCGCTTCCGCTACCTGCGGCAGACGATCGCGCACGCGGTGAGCTGCACGCTGCTGCCGGCGGCGGGCGTCGTGCACCTCAATGTGCCGTTTCGCGATCCGCTGGCGCCGGTGGCGGATGACGGCGCCGCGGAACGTTTCGCGGCGACGGTGGAGTGGGATCTGTTTTTCTCGCACCTGGCGCAGGCGGAGTCCGCGCCGCCCGCGGCCGCGACGCCGCACCTCGCGCCGGAGGTCCACGGCGTGATTGTCGTGGGGCCCGCGCAGCCGGGCGACGTGAACCTGTTTGTCGCCGCGGTCGGCGAGATCGCGCGGCGGCTGGGGTGGCCGGTGCTGGCGGACGGCCTGTCGCCGCTGCGGAATTTTGCCGCGCAGATCCCGAACCTGGTCACGACCTACGATCTCGTGCTGCGGAATGCGGGCGCGGCGGAGCGGCTGAAGCCCGAGGTTGTGCTCGGGCTCGGCGCGTGGCCGACGAGCAAGGTCCTGCGCGAGTGGCTCGAGGCGAGCGGGGCCGTCACCTGGATGGTTTCCGAACGGCCGGACAATCGCGATTCGCTGCACCTGCGGACGCGCCACCTCACGATGACGCTCCCGCTCCTGGCGACGACGATTGCGACGGCGCCGGATGTGAACGGCTACCAGCGGATGTGGGCGCGCTACGAGGAGAAGGCGCGCGCGGCGCTGGACGAGAAGTTCCGGCACGAGCCAGCGCTGTTCGAGCCCAAGGTGGCCTGGCTGCTGGGCCGGCACCTGCCGTCCGGCACGCCGCTGTTCGTGGCAAATTCGATGCCGGCGCGCGATGTCGAGTATGTGTGGCCCGGCGGGGATCGCTCGATCCGGCCGCTGTGCAACCGCGGGGCCAACGGTATCGACGGCACGCTCTCGACGGCGCTCGGCATCGCGCACGGCGCCGGCCAGCCGGCCGCGCTGCTGACGGGCGATCTCGCGCTGCTGCATGACACGAACGGTTTCCTGCTGCGTTCGAAGTTCCGCGGCGCGCTGACGATCGTGCTGATCAACAATCGCGGCGGTGGGATCTTCGAGCACCTGCCGGTCGCGCAGTTTGAGCCGCCGTTCGAGGAGTTTTTCGCGACGCCGCAGGACGTGGACTTCGCGAAACTGTGCGCGACCTACGGCGTGGAGCACGTGCTCGTGCGCGACTGGCCGCAGTTCCGCGGGCTCGTTTCGACGCTGCCCGCCGACGGCATTCGCGTGCTCGAGGTGCGCACGGATCGGAAGCGCGACGCGGCGGGGCGGAAGGCGTTGTTCGCGGAGATTGCGGCGACGCTGGGCTGAGCGGGCTGACGTGGGTCAGGCCGCGTCACCGATCACAACTGAATCGGCAGGCCCACCTCGATGATCTGCATCGGCGGGAGGTGATAATAGTCGCGCGCCTGGCGGGCGTTGCGGCTGAGGAAGCCGTAGAAGCGCTTCTGCCATTCGGGCATGCGCGCCTCGCCGCCGGTAATGACCATCTCGCGGTTGAAGTAGTAGGTGGCCTCGTTGGGCTTCAGCGGCACGCCCGTCTCGCGGATGCGCTGGATGAGCAGGGAGACGTCCGGCGACTCCATGTAGCCGTAGCGCGCGATTCCGCGCCATACGCCCTCACCGATGTCGCGCACCTCGAGGCGCTCGCCGTCGGGCACGTGCGGCACCTCCTCGGTGATGATGCTCAGGAGGACGACGGTCTCGTGCAGCACCTTGTTGGCCTTCACGTGGTGGAGGAGGACGAGCGGCGTGCCGCGGGGATTGCCCGCCATGAAGATGCCGCAACCGCGCACGCGCACGACATGCCGGCTCGCGGCGATGTCGCAGAGTTCCTGCTCGGTCACCTCGTTGGCGTAGACCCGGCGGAAGATCTCGTTCTTCCCGGTCTTCCACGTGTGCATGATGATCACGACGAGCGCGGCGATCGCGACGGGCAGCCAGCCGCCGTCGGGGAACTTGTGCAGGGTCGCAAAGAAGAAGGTGGCGTCGACGCCGAGGAACACGG
>CAZENI010000107.1:0-19212 GCA_964513055.1 uncultured Opitutus sp. | reverse complement strand
TTGCTCGTCGGTGACGGCGACGGACGCCGGGTGCGGCGCTTCGGCGAAGAGGATCTTGTCGCGGCAGGCGGCGAGGACGAAGAGGAGCCCGACCTGCACGGCGCGCGCGGGATCCGGGTGGCGGATCTCGGCGCGGCATTCGAGGAGGAGCGCGGCGGCGGCCTGGTATTGCTCGTCGCGCTCGCGGAGGGCGGTCTTGGCGACGGCCCTCGGGCGCGAGCGGGCGAGGAGCGCGACGGCGCGGAGCAGGCCGCGGCGTTCGCGGTAGGCGGCGACGGCCTGGGGCAGGAGGGCGCGGAGGCGGCCGGCGAGCGGCACGCCCTGCCAGCGGGCCGGGTCGGTGTCCGCCGCCATCCGCGCGCGCAGGTCGTCGGAGTATTCCTGGTAGAGATGCGGGAGCAGGTCCTCCTTGCTGCGAAAGCGCGCGTAGAAGGAGCCAGTGCTGACCTCGCTCTCGGCGAGGATCTGCTGGATCGAGATGTCCTCGAAGTGGTGCCGCGCCAGCAAACGTTCGGTCGCCGCGAGCAGCGCGCGCAGGGTTTCGGCACTGCGCTCCTGCCGGGGCCGGTTTCGAAGGGTGCGGGGCGCGCGGGGCATGAATTAGAATATGGATTCTAATTAAGCCGGACGTCAAGTGCGGAGGCGAAGCCCGGAGCCGGCAAGCCACGGAAGCGCGCGCAGCGCGCCTCGATCGCTTCCTGGTTTCCCGGCTTCTGAATTAGGTTCCCCGCACAAAGATCGGCTTTGCTTTTCCGGAGGGCGGCGTCGACCGTCGGCGGATGGCGGACCCATGCAAGATGCCTTCACCGGAAAACCCACGAGCATCCAAGGCGGCGCCCTCCCCGGCGCGGAAGAGCGCGCCCGTCTTCAAGACGATCACGAGCGACGACTGGCAGCGCTCGCTCGCGTCGGCGCGGCGGCAGAAGAATGCGGTCTCCGAGCAGATTCGGACCGCGATCTCGTCCTCCTCGCGGAAGACGAAGTAAGCCTGCTCGAGGTTGGCGGCGGCCCGTGGGCGGAGCTGGGCGACGGCATCCGCGCCCTGCGCGCGCTGCTCCCGCTGCGCGCGCTCGAGGACTTCGGGTTTCCCGCGGCGGTGGAACATCCGCTCGAGGAGCCGAACCCGCGGCTGCGTTACCTGCACAGCGGCGTTGAGGCGTCGGCGTTTCGTTCGGTGGCGTGCGGCTCGGTGTATAAATTTTTCCTGCCGCGCGAGGAGAAGCTCATCGGCAGCGTCTTCGGTTTCCGCCCGGGCGAGGAGGCGACGCTGCTCGCCGAGGCGGTGGTGGGCGACTATCGCGGGTTGCTGGAAAAACTGCTGCTCGTCCACGCGCTCGGCGGGATGGCGACGGAAGTCGTGGCGATCACGCCCGAGGGCATCCTCGTGGCGAAGCAGACGTTCGGCGAGCCGCTGCCGCAGGGTGACGACATGTCGGGCTCGCTGCCCGCGGCGCTGATCGAGATTCCCTCGCGCTTCCTCCGGGCGAATCGCGATCACCCGCGGCTGTTTTTCCGCGGCGGAGAGCCGTGGCTGGTGGCGGATCTGCACGCGCGGAATTTCGTGCGCGATCGCGAGGGCGGCCTGCGCGTGATCGATCTGGTCGCGGCGCCGTGGCCCGCGGGCTTCGACGCCGCCGACGGCTCGATTCGCGCGTGGCTCGAGCGGGTGCGGCTCGATCCGGCGGCGGGCGCGCTGCCGGGGGCGCGCGACGAGGAGCTGTGAGGATTCGGGCGTTTCGCTTTTTGGACAGGAGGGACAGGACTACTGAGACAGGAATGACAGGATGGGTCCTGTCTAGTCCTGTCTCCGCGCTCCCGTCCTTCCTGTCCAAAAACAAAACCGCCGTCCGGCCCCGAAGGCGCGGACGGCGGTGAGATTCCAAAACGACGGGCGCGTTCAGCTCTTCTTCGCGTTGAGGAACGCCAGGACTGCCTCGGCCTGTTTGTCGGTCTTGCCCGTGTCGTGATAGACGACCTTGCCGGACTTATCGATGAGGTAGGCTTCGCGCGCGGCGGCGGGACGGGCGGCGGCCTGGCCGAAGGCCGTCATGACTTTCTTGTCGGTGTCGGCCAGCAGCGGGAACGGGAAGTTGTTCACCTTTTTGAACTCGGCCTGCTTCTCCACCGAGTCGGTGCTCACGCCGACGACGGCCACGCCGTGCTTCTTGAGATCGGCCGCGGCATCGCGGAGCGAGCAGCCCTGCTTCGTGCAGCCGCCGGTGAGGGCGCGCGGGTAGAACCACACGAGGGTGTAGTTGTTTTTCTTGTAGGTGTCGCCGAGGTCGAGCGTCGTGCCGGTGTCGGTCTTGGCGGAGAGGGCGGGAGCTTTGTCGCCCTCCTTGAGGGGCTCCGCGCGGACGAGGCCGAAGAGGAGCGAGAAGAGGGACATAAGGACGAGGGTGCGGGGAAGTTTCATGGCGGTGCGGACGTTATGAGGTGGAGTGGCATTCGCAAGCGGGGAGAGGAGAAGCGGCGTCACGCGCCGATCCGGGCGAGATAGTCCGCGAGCATGGCGCGCCAGTCGTGCCAGTCGGCGCCGCCGCCTTTGCGGTCGTCGAGCCAGTGGCGGACATCTTTGGCGCTGAGGATCGTGGCGAGACGCAAACTCTCCGAGCGGCTCGGGTCCTGTTCGCCGATGCCGAGCACGATGCTCATCCGCCTCATCGCGCCGAGCGCGGCCGCGTCGGCGAGGTTGGGCAGGAAGTCGGGCGGGTTGTTGAAGTAGCAGTTCTCGTCGTAGTAGCCGTCGAGGCAGGGCTTGATGTCGAACACGCCGCTCAGTCCGAAGAGGTGGCTTACCAGCGCGGGGTGACGAAACGCCAAATTCGCCGCGTGGAACCCGCCGAAGCCGGCGCCGGCCACCGCGACCCGCGCGCAGCCGGTCTCGCGCTGGGCGCGCGGCACGACGTCGTGCCGGATCGCGTTCTCGTAGGCGAGGTGCGTCCGCACGCGATCGGCGGGATGCACCGCGCGGTTGTGCCAGCTCTCCGCGTCGATGCCGTCGGGACAGTAGATCGTCAGGCGGCCGGCCTCGACGAGCGGCGCGACGGACTCGACGAGGCCGAAGTCCTTGCACTGGTAGTAGCGGCCGGAAGCGGGGGGAAACAGGATGACGGGATGGCCCGCGTGGCCAAACACCAGCATCTCGAAGTCACGGTTGAGATGGGGCGTGTGCCAGCGGACGTAGGCTTCTTTCATGGCAGATTCGAGCCGCCGCGGATCGCGGAGGAGGGCAGGAGAGAGCGGGGCCGCAGAGGGCGGGGCAACGGCCGTTGGGTAACAGGTCCGTCACGATCTGCGGCGATCTCCGCCCCACGCTGCCCGGCCGGCCGGCCGCCGATCCGCCTCCGGGTGCATTCGCGCCCCGGCCGAACTTTTCCGGAACCGCCCGCACCGGCCCGGACACTCATCCCCGCCGATGCGCTTCGACCCGCCCTGACTTTGTCCCGGCCGGTTGGCGTCCAGCCTCACCTCGCCAACCTGCCAACCGACCGCTTGCCTTGCGCCGCCGCGAAGCCCAACCTCGCCCACTTGCTATCGTTCCTACCTGCAATCCCGCCCGTCCGGTTCTCCCTTTCCATGCTACTCGCCTCGCTTCCCCGGCTGTTTGCGCGCCGCGCCCTCACGCTTGCCGCAGCCCTCACCGCCACCGCCGCCGCCCTCCTTGCGCAATCGCCGTCCGCGGCCGATGGCTTCAACCCCGATGTCGACGGCAATGTCTACGTGCTCGTCACTCAGCCTGACGGCAAGCTGCTGGTCGGCGGCCAGTTCTCCGCGGTCGGCGGCGTGCCGCGCAACAACCTCGCCCGCCTCAACGCCGACGGCTCGCTCGACACCGGTTTCAACCCCAACGCCAACGGCCCCGTCCGCGCGCTCCTCGTCCAGGGCGACAATCGCATCGTGCTCGGCGGCGATTTCACCACGCTGCAGCCCGGCGCCACCGGCACCGCGACCACGCGCAATCGCCTCGCGCGCCTCAACGCCGACGGCACCCTCGACACCGCCTTCAATCCGAACCTCGGCGGCCTCCTCCTCCCGCAGGTCCACGCCTTGTTGCTCCAGCCCGGCGGCCAGATCGTCGCCGGCGGCACGTTCACCACCGCGCAGCCGACCGGCCTCGCCGCTCCCGCCACGCGCAACTACATCGCGCGCTTCAACGCCGACGGCTCGCTCGACACCGCGTTCAACCCTAACGCCAACGGCTTTGTCCTCGCCCTCGCCCAGCACGTCGACAACAAGATCGTGATCGCCGGCGGCTTCACCACGCTGCAGCCCACCGGCGACGCCACCGCGAGCACGCGCAACCGCATCGCCCGGCTCAACGCCAACGGCACCCTCGATTCCGAGTTCAATCCCAACGCCAACAACGGCGTCACCGCCCTCGCCGTGCAGCGCGACGGCAAGATCGTCCTCGGCGGTTATTTCACCACGCTCCAGCCGCCCGGCTACGAGTCGCCCGCGAGCCGCACGCACCTCGCCCGCCTCAACGTCAACGGCACCCTCGACTCCGAGTTCTACCCGCGCGCGGAGGGTGACGTCACCGCCATCGCGCTGCAGGCCGATGGCGCGCTGCTGATCGGCGGCCCGTTCAACGCCGTCTGGGGCCGCGGCGCCGCCTCGGTTTCGCGCGGCTTCATCGCGCGGTTCAACGGCGACGGCTCCCTCGACACCGAGTTCGCCCCGGCCGTCAACGCCGCGGTCGGTGCGTTCGCCTTCCAGTCCGACGGGAAGGTCATCATCGGCGGCCACTTCACGCGCGCCCTGCCGAAGGGCGCCGTCACCGCGCTGGTTCGCAATCACCTCGCGCGGCTCAACCCGGACGGCTCCTTCGACGCCAGCTTCGAGCTCGATGCCGGCGGCCGCCCGCTCGTCTCGATCACGCAGGCCGACGGCAAGGTCGTGATCGGCGGCACCTTCACCAGCGTCGGCGGCGCCACGCACAACTACGTCGCGCGCCTCAACGCCGACGGCACGGTCGACCCCACCTACAATCCCGATTTCAACGGCCGCGTCTACGCGATGGCCTACGAAGCCTCCTCCAACAAGGTCATCGTCGGCGGCGCGTTCACCACCATCGGCGGCGAGTCGCGCAGCCGCCTCGCCCGCCTCAACGCCAACGGCACCTTCGACTCGGAGTTTTATCTCAGCGTCGACGGCCAGGTCGGCGCCATCGTCCTCCAGCAGGACGGCAAGATCATCGTCGGCGGCACGTTCAACTCCGTCACGCCCACCGGCACCACCACCGCGACCGCGCGCGCCAATCTCCTCCGGCTCAATGCCAACGGCACGCTCGACACGGCGTTCGATCCCTCGCCGAACTCCTCCGTCACCGCGCTCGCGCTGCAGTCCGACGGCAAGCTGATCCTCGGCGGCCTCTTCAACGCCCTCACCCCCGGCGCCGCCGCCAACACCTCGGCCACCTCGACGCCCCGCCCCTTCATCGCCCGCGTCAACGCCGACGGCACGCTCGACACCGCGTTCCTCCCCAATCCCAACGCCCAGGTCAGCACCATCGTCGTGCAGACCGACGGCAAGATCATCGTCGGTGGTGCCTTCAGCGGCCTCGCCCCCACGGTCGCCAACGTGAACGCCACCGAGCTCACGACCCGCAACCGCATCGCCCGGCTCAACGCCGACGGCGGCGTCGACTCCACCTACAACCCGAACGCCAACGGCAACGTCCTCGCCGCCGCCCTGCAGTCCGACGGCAAGCTCCTCATCGGCGGCTCGTTCACCACGCTCCAGCCCGGCTCCGACACCGTTTTCACGCTCCGCAAATACGCCGCGCGCCTCAACACCGACGGCACTGTCGACGCCACCTTCAACCTCGATATCAACGAACTCTCCGGCAACCGCGTCGACTCCATCCGCGTGCAGCCCGACGGCCGCGTGCTCATCGGCGGCAATTTCCTCTCGCTCCAGCCCGCCGGCTCCGCCGCCCGCATCGCGCGCCGCAATTTCGTCCGCCTCGCCGCCAACGGCACGGTCGACGCCGCGTTCGACCCCGGCACCGGCGGCTCCACCGGCGCCATCGTCAACGGCCTCGCCGTCCAGCCCGACGGCAAGGTGATCGCCGTCGGCAGCTTCGCCGACCTCGGCGGCGCGAAGAGCACCAACATCGCGCGCTTCAGCCCCGAGGGCCTCGCCGACCCCGAGTTCAGCAACTCCCTCACCACCGACGGCCCGGTCAACGCCGTTGTCGTCCGCCCCAACGGCGCGCCCGTGCCGTCGCAGGTCGCCGGCTTCGCCTGGCTCAACGCCAACGGCACGCTCCGCGGCGCCTTCGCCCCGACCACGCGCCTGAGCGGTGAGGTCCAGGCCGTCGCCGTCCAGTCCAACGGCGCGCTGCTCCTCGGCGGCGCCTTCGCCAACCTCAGCAACACCACCGCCGGCAACCTCGTCCGCTTCAGCGCCGCCGGCGTCCTCGACCTCTCCTTCAACCCCGCACCCAACGGCGCCGTCTCCGCCATCGTCGTCCAAAACGACGGCCGCATCGTCATCGCCGGCTCCTTCACCACCGTCGCCGGCGTCGCCCGCAACCGCATCGCCCGCATCAACGCCGACGGCACGCTCGACACCACCTACGACCCGAGCGCCAGCGCGCGGATCAACGCGCTCGCCCTCCAGGCCGACGGCCGGATCGTCGCCGGCGGCGCGTTCAACTCCTTCACGCCGAACCTCACCACGACCGCCGTCACCCGGAACTACCTCGCGCGCATCAACGTCGATGGCACGATCGACACCGGCTACGACCCCGCGCCGAACTTCACGGTCAACGCGCTCGCCCTCCAGGCGGACGACAAGATCGTCGCCGGCGGCGGCTTCACCACCGTGCAGCCCAACGGCGGCGCCACCGCCTTCACGCGCAACGGCCTCGCCCGGCTCAACACCGACGGCACGCTCGACCAGAACTTCGACCCGAACCTGAACTCGACCGCCAACGCCGTCGTCGTCCTCGCCAACGGCCAGATCCTCGTCGGCGGCGCGTTCACCACCGTTCAGCCGAACGCGACCGGCACCGTCCACACGCGCAACAACCTCGCGCGGATCAACAGCGACGGCGCCGTCGACCTCGGCTTCAATCCCAACGCCAACGGCCCCGTCACCTCGATCGCCGTTCAGGCCGACGGCCAGATTCTCGTGGGCGGTGCGTTCACGACGATCCAACCGGGCAGCACCGGCGCCGCGATCAACCGCAACCACCTCGCCCGCCTCGCGGCCAACGGCACGCTCGACGCGAACTTCAATCCCGACGTCAACGGTAGCGTCGTCACGGTCGCCGCGCGGCCGGACGGCACCGTGTTCGTCGGCGGCAACTTCACCGACCTCCAGCTCAACGGCTCGATCTACGTCGGCGGCGCGTTCGCCAATATCGGTGGCGTTAACGCGAGCAATCTCGCCGCCCTGAACGAGAACGGCTCGGTCAATCCCACCTTCCAGCCGCGGCCCAACGGCGCGGTCAACGCGATGCTCGTGCAGCCCGACGGCAAGGTGGTTGTCGGCGGAGCGTTCACGAGCATCGCCGGCGCCGCCCGCAGCGGCCTCGCCCGTTTCAATGCGGATGGCAGTCTCGATGCCACCTTCAATCCCGCGGTGACCGGGACGGTCCACTCGCTCAGCCTCCAGGGAGACGGAAAGATCCTCGCCGGTTTGCTCTACGGACCTTCCGGGACGCCCAACGCCGTGGTGCGTCTCAGCGCCAGTGGTGCGCAGGAAACGACCTTTGCCGGTGGCGCTCCCGGGCCGGGGATCACGCGCGCCACCGTCGGCCTGGCGGTGCAGCCGGACGGACGGGTGCTTGCCGTGATTCGCAGCACCATTCCGAACGATGTCAGCCACGACCTGGTGCGCTTCAACGCCGACGGCGCGCGCGACACGGCTTTTCCTGCCGTCTCCTCCGGTCGTGATCCGGCCGCTTTGGCCACGCAAGCCGATGGTCGTATCCTTTTCGCCGGCACGCCGGCGCGGCTCATCCGCCTCGAGCGTGATGGTGCGCGCGATCCGTCCTTCAATCCGGCGCCCAATGGAGCGGTCACCGCGGTCGCCCTCCAGCCCGACGGTCGTGTCGTGGTGGCCGGCGGCTTCACCCACGCCGGCGGCCAGCCGCGCGTCGGCATCGCCCGCCTTGCCGCGACGACGCCCGCGATTCAAGTCCTCGGCGTCGCCGCCAATCGCGGCGCGGTGATGTGGAATCGCAGCGGCACCACGGCCGAACTCTCCTCCGTCGCCTTCGAACAGTCGGCCGACCGCATCACGTGGACGCGCCTCGGCGACGGCTCGCGTGTCGCCGGCACCGCCAACTGGCAGCTCACCGGCCTGAACCTGCCCGCCACCGGCCTCTTCTACGTCCGCGCCCGCGGCATCGTGCCGAGTTCCGGCGGCGGCTCCTCCGGCCTGTTCGAGGCCGTGCGCGAGTTCACGTTCTCGAGCCCCGTCATCGGCACCAACGCGCCGATCGCGAGCGCGCCGCCGACCGGCGCCGCGCCGGCCTTCGACGCCTATTCCGGCATCGTCCCGCGCGCCGCGGTCTCCGTGGTGCCGGGCGAGGGCTCGGTGGAAATCTTCGTCACGAGCGCGGCCCAGGCTCCGGCCAACGCCCGCCCCGCGCGCCTCGCGAATCTCTCGACCCGCGGCCGCGTCGCCGCCGACAGCCCGCTGCTCCTCGGCTTCGCCATCCGCGGCACGGAGTCGCGCCGCGTGCTCGTGCGCGCGGTCGGCCCCACGCTGAACGCCTTCAGCGTCAGCGGCGCGCTCGCCGCCACGCGTCTCCAGGTTTTCAATGCGTCCGGCGCGCTCCTCGCGAGCAACGAGGGCTGGGGCGGCTCGGCCGAGCTCGTGCAGACGGCGGCCGCCACCGGCGCGTTCCCGCTCACCGCGGGCAGCGCCGACAGCGCCGCGGTGCTCACGCTCGAGCCTGGCAACTATACGATTCAGGTCGTCGACGCGCGCGGCGCGGGCGGCGTGGCGCTCGCCGAAATCTACGACGCCGGCACCGGCACCGCTTCGCGCCTCGTGAACGTCTCCAGCCGCGCCAGCGCCGGCACCGGCGCCAGCGCGCTGATCAGCGGCTTCGTGATCGCGGGCGACGTGACGCAGCGCGTGCTCCTCCGCGGCGTCGGCCCGGGCCTCGCGCAGTTCGGCGCCGCCGGCGCCGTGGCCGATCCCGCGATCGCGCTCTTCGACGCGGACGGCCGCGAGCTCGGCGCGAATGACAACTGGGTTTCCAGCATCGCCACGGTCTCCTCGGCCGCCGCCAGCGCGGGCGCGTTCGCGCTCGACGCCGGCAGCAAGGACGCCGCGGTCCTCGCGACGCTCCCCGCCGGCGCCTACACGATCCAGGTCAGCGCCCCGACCACCGGCGCCGCGCTGCTCGAGATCTACGAAGTGCGCTGAGCGCGGATCGAGGTGGAGCGGCTTGTCCCCAAGCCGCTGGTTTGAAATCGTGCGTGCGCCCTGAAAGCGCGTTGAGGACAACACGCTCCACCTCCAATCCGCCGTGAACGAGTATCCTGGCCGATTGTTTCACAAGACACCGGCTTGGGTGCGCGAAGGCGCGTCGTTTCACATTCGGATTCGTGCGGAGTCTTCGCAACCATCGTTGGTCGAGCTGCCTCTTGGGATCGATTTGCTACGCGGCGCGCGCCGCTACCACGACGATGGCCACTGGTGGTGCGAGCTGTTCCTGCTGATGCCTGATCACGTGCACGCGATTCTCGCGTTTCCATCCGTGCCCGGGATGTCCGAGACACTTCGCAACTGGAAGCGCGCGACGGCGCGGTTTCATCGCGTCCGCTGGCAGGGAGGATTCTTCGATCACCGTTTGCGCAGTGGCGCGGAGTCCAACGAGAAATGGCACTACATCCGCCGCAATCCGGTGGTGAAGAACTTCTGCGCCACCGAAGACGCCTGGCCGTGGTGGTGGAGCGCAATGCTCCCAAATCCGCTTCTGGCGCTCGATGCGTGAGGGTGGAGCGGCTTGTCCCCAAGACGCTGGTTTGGGAGCGCGCGAAGCCACTTTCACGTTCGAGGGTCCTGAAAGCGTGTTGAGGACAACCCGCTCCACCTTCACTCTACCGCCGGCCACCAAGAATCTCTGCGCCACCGAGGACGCCGGCCGTGATGGTGGAGCGCAATACTCCCGAATCCGCTTCTGGCGCTCGATGCGTGAGGGTGGAGCGGCTTGTCCCCAAGACGCTGGTTTGGGAGCGCGCGAAGCCACTTTCACGTTCGAGGGTCCTGAAAGCGGCTTGAGGTCAAGCCGCTCTACCTTCAAGCCACCGTCAGCCACTCACCACGCATCCGACCGAAACGGCACCGCGGGGAGCCCGGCGCCGTTCGCGAGGTTGGCGTCGGGCGCGTTCGTCCACGCGTAGCGCACCGCGACCGGGTCGCGCACCTTGGGCGACGATACCACCAGCGTGTCGCGTTCGATCCGCCCCTCGGCGGCGTGGAACACCCGGTCCGCCCCCGCGAGCTCGAGCGCCTGCACCGGCCGCTCACGCGCGACGAGGCCGCCGCTCGCGTGCGTGAACTGCACGCGCAGCGCCGCACCCTCGCGCGCCACGCCGGCAAAGGTCGGCCCCGTGTCGTCGACCGTCAGATCGTAGACGCGATTCTTCGCCAGCAACGCGAGGCGGCGGCCGACTTCCTGTTTGTTGACGGGATGGATGTCCTTGGGATCGCCGATGTCGATCGCGAGGGCTTGGCCGGTGTGCGGCAACACGAGTGTCTGTGTCTGCGCCTCGCGCAGGAATGCATACGCGCGCTGCGTCGGGTCGCCGTTCACCTCGTAGTTCGCGAGATTGACCCAGAAGAACGGGAGATCGTCCTGCCCGAAATGCGCGCGCCACGTCGTGATCAGCGCGGCGAAGAGCGCATGGTATTCCGCGGGTCGCTCCGCGTTGCTCTCGCCCTGATACCAGAGCACGCCGCGCAGCGCATACGGCAGCAGCGGGTTGATCATGCCGTTGAACAGCCCGCTGGGCGTCCACGAATCACCGGGACCGCGCGGCGCGCGCGGCCGCGGATTCTGCCGCAGCCATTCGCGATAGACGGCGCCCGGATCCGCCTTCGCCTTCGCGGCGCTCCGGCCCTTGGCGGCGGGCGTGGGCGAAGGCGCGGGTGCCGTGAGCGGCGCCGCTGCCCTGGCCGCCGCCTCGACCTTTGTCCACTCCTCGAGCCGGGCCGCGTGCGCGCCCCGCGCGGTGGGAAAATCGGCGAGCGTCCGACGCCAGCGCTCGGCGACGACGGCGAACGCCGGGTTGCCGGCGAGCGCGGCCGGGCTCATCCAGGATTCCACCGGCGTGCCGCCCCACGAGCTGTGGACGATGCCGATCGGCACGCCGAGTTTCGGCGCGAGATCGCGCGCGAAGAAATAGCCGACGGCCGTGAAGCCGCCGACGTGCGCGGGCGTCGCCGGGAGCCAGCCGCTCGTCGCAACGGTCCCGGCCGGGCTCTCCGCGACGACGTGTTCGATCCGCACGTGGCGAATCAGCGGGAAATTCGCCGCGGCGATCTCGCGTCCCGCGTCGGCGGCGCGGCTCACCGGCCACTCCATGTTCGACTGACCCGAGCACAGCCACACTTCGCCGACCACGACATCGCGCAACGTGATCGTGTTCTGGCCCGCGACGACCAGCTCGGCGCCCTGCCCGGAGGCCGGCAACGGATCGAGCAGCGCGATCCAGCGGCCGTCGGCGGCGGGCGTCGCCTCGCGCACCTGGCCGGCAAAGCGCACCGTGACCTTCTCGCCCACCGCCGCGCGCCCCCAGATCGGCAGGGGCTTGTCGCGTTGCAGCACGGCGCCATCGGTGAACAGCGGCGCGAGCGTGACCTCGGCGCGGTTGTCCGCGGCTCCGAGCGCGAGAGCGAGGCAGGTCAGGAGCGGGCGCCAGGGAGCGTTCATGTGCGCAGGGACGGTAGCGGCCGGGGCGGGGTTTCCCAGCGGTAAACCACGCGCCTGTGCCGGGAGAAGCCCGCCTTGCGCAGCCCTCCGCTCCGGCCAGACTCGGGCCATGCCCCTTCGATCCTTCCGCGCCGTGGCGGCGCTGGTGTTTTCTTCCGCGGCCTTGTCCGCCGCCGACGGCCCCGCCGGTTTCAACTACGACGAGAGCAAGGTTCCGCCCTACACGCTGCCCGATCCGCTGATGCTCAACGACGGCACGCGCGTGCGCGACGCCGCCACCTGGCGGACGCAGCGGCGGCCCGAGCTCCTGGAGACTTTCGCGCGCGAAGTCTACGGCCGCACGCCCGGCGGGCGACCGGCCGGCATGCACTGGGCCGTGACCTCGGTCGACCGCGCCGCCCTCGGCGGCAAGGCCGTGCGCAAGGAGGTGACCGTGTGGTTCACCGCGCGGAAGGACGGCCCGAAGATGCACCTGCTCATCTATCAGCCGCCGGGTGCCGCGGGTGCGCACGCGCCGTGGCCGGCGTTTCTCGGTTTGAACTACTACGGGAACCCGTGCGTGAACGCCGACCCGGGCATCACGCCGTCGACCGCGTGGATGCGGACCAACGCGGAGTTCAAGATCGTGAAGAACCGCGCGACCGAGGGCACGCGCGGTGCGCACGCCTCGCGCTGGGACGTGGAGAACGTCGTCGCGCGCGGCTACGCCACGGTCTCCCTCTACTACGGCGACCTCTGCGAGGATCGGAGCGAGGGGCTCACGACGGGCGTCGCGACGCTCTTCGGCACCGGCGCCGTGAACGAGCGGCGGCCCGACGAGTGGGGCGCGATCGGCATCTGGGCGTGGGGGCTGAGCCGCGCGCTCGACTACCTGGCGAGCGATCCCGAAATCGACGGCCGGCGCGTCGCCGTGCACGGCCACTCGCGGCTCGGCAAGGCGGCGCTCTGGGCCGGCGCGCAGGACGAGCGGTTCGCGCTCGTGATCTCGAACAACTCGGGGTGCGGCGGCGCCGCGCTGAGCAAACGCATCTACGGCGAGACGGTGGAGCGCATCAACACCTCGTTCCCGTTCTGGTTTTCGAAGAACTTCCGCGCCTACAACGCCCGCGAGTCCGCGCTGCCCGTCGACCAGCACGAACTCATCGCGTTGATGGCGCCGCGGCCGGTGCATGTCGCGAGCGCCGAGGACGACGCGTGGGCGGACCCGCGGGGCGAATTTCTCGGAGCCCAACACGCCGAACCCGTTTACGCCCTGTTCGGCAAGAAAGGCCTGGGCGTCGCCGGGATGCCCGCCGTAAACCAGCCCGTGCTCGGCGACGCGCTCGCCTACCACGTCCGCACGGGCAAGCACGACATCACGCCCTACGACTGGGCGCGCTACTGTGACTTTGCGGATCGGGTGATGAAGAAGTAGCGTGGCGGTGACCCACCGCTCAGGCCGACGCGACGACCGCGGCGGCGACGGGCGGACGATAGACCACGAGCAGCTCGCGCGCGTGCTTCCGGTTGGCGCCGTGGCAGCTGATTCGCCGGGCGACGAGCAGTTCCTGCAACGTGTCGGCGTCACGGTAGAGTTCACGTGTCTCCGGCGTGTCGTGATTGGAGAGGGCCACGACGGCACCGCGGGCGGCGGCGGCCTGGCAGCAGGCGACCAGATCGATTTGATCGCCCGGGCCGAAGCCGTGCTGGGAGTAGGAGGTGAAGTTTGCGGTGGCGCTCGCCGGTGTGTAGGGCGGATCGCAATACACGAAGTCGCCCGCGCCCGCCTCGCGGAGCACGTCGCGAAAATCCGCGTGCCACACCTCGCAGCGCTGGAGAAACGCCTGGAACGCGCGCAGGCGTTCGCGCGGGAAACGGGGGCCGTCGTAGCGGCCGAAGGGCGCGTTGAAGCGGCCCTTCTGGTTGTAGCGGCAGAGGCCGTTGTAGCCATGCCGGTTCAGAAAGACGAAGAGCGCGGCCTTGCGCCGCGCATCGGAGGTGGTGTTGAACTCTTCGCGCAGCGCGTAGAACGCGGCCGACGCGTTGTTCTCCGGCGTGAAGAGTGGCGCGCAGCGCTCGATGAACGCCTCACCGTCCTGTTGCAGTGCGGTGTAAACGGCCATGAGGTCGCGGTTCGCGTCCGCGATCACGTTTCGGGCGAAGCCGAGATTCAATGCCACCGCCCCGCTGCCGACAAACGGTTCGATGAAGCGTCCCGCTCCCGGCGGGGTCACGGAGCGGATGGCGGGGAGCAGTTTCGTCTTCGCCCCGGCCCACTTCAGGAATGGCCGCTGGAGCTGCACGATGGTCACCTAAGTCGCTGGGACAAAGACGGTCAATCTGCATGTCGCGGCGCCGCCGATCGGCCCCCGGCTCACGCCAGCAGCTTCGACACGACGTGGCCGGCGACGTCGGTGAGGCGGTAGTCGCGGCCTTGGAAACGATACGTCAGCCGCGTGTGATCGAAGCCGAAGAGGTGCAGGATCGTGGCGTGGAGATCGTGCACGTGGACCGGATCCTTCGTGACGTTCCACGCGATGTCGTCGGTCTCGCCGACGACCTGGCCGCCCTTGATGCCGCCGCCGGCGAGCCAGAGGCTGAAGGCGTTGGGGTGGTGATCGCGGCCGGTGATCGCGCGCTGGCCGGGACGATTCTCGCCGAGCGCGGTGCGGCCGAACTCGGAGCCGCAGATCACGAGCGTGTCGTCGAGCATCCCGCGTTGCTTGAGGTCCTTCACCAGCGCGGCAATCGGCTGGTCGGCCATGAGGCAGTTGTGCGGCAGGTCCGTATTGATTCTGCTGTGATGATCCCACGAGGCGTGGATGACCTGCACGACGCGCGTGCCGCGCTCGACGAGGCGGCGGGCCATGAGGCAATTGCGGGCGAAGGTGCCGAAGAGGCCGGTGCCGCCGAGCTGGTTGCCGCCCTCGATCTTCGGCTCGGTGCGGTTGACGCCATACAGGTCCAGCGTGGCCTGCGATTCGCCGGAGAGATCCATGAGCTCGGGCGCGGCGCTCTGCATGCGAAAGGCGAGTTCGTAGGCGGCGATGCGGCTGTCGATCTCGGGGTCGCGCACCTCGGCGTGGCGGAGGGCGTTGAGCTCGGCGACGCCGCGGATGTTGCGCTCCTGCATGGCGGCGGTGAAGCCGGCGGGGTTGTCGAGGTTGAGCACGGGCGCGCCCTCGTTGCGGAACATCACGCCGGAGTATTTCGACGGGAGGAAGCCGCTGGCCCAGCTCGCGGAGCCGCCGGGCACGCCGCGACCGACGCAGATGAGGACGACGAACTCGGGGAGATTTTTCGACCCGCTGCCGAGGCCGTAGGAAAGCCACGAACCCATGCTGGGCCGGCCGGAGATGGCCGAGCCGGTGTTCATGAGGAGCTGGCCGGGCACGTGGTTGAACTGATCCGTGTGCATCGAGCGCACGAGGCAGATGTCGTCGGCGATCGAGCCGATGTGCGGCAGGAGATCGGAGAGCTCCATGCCGCACTGGCCGTGTTTCTGGAAGGTGCGCGGCGTGCCCATGATGCGCGCGGACTCCTTCGCGAGGAAGGCGAAGCGCATGTTCTTCAACATCGACTCGGGCAGCGCCTGGCCGTCGAGCTGGTTCAGCACGGGCTTGGGATCGTAGAGATCCATCTGGCTCGGGCCGCCCTCGAGATAAATGTAGATTACGTTCTTGGCGCGCGGCGCGTGGTGTGTGCGGCCCGGCAGGCTGCCGGCGGCGGCGGACGGCGCGGCGAGCAGGCCGTCCTGACCGAGCAGATGCGACAGCGCGAGTCCGCCGACACCGCCGCAAGCCTGCATGAGAAACTGGCGCCGGGAGGAGAAGGGAACGGAAGCGTGCATCGGAAGCGGCGGGGTTCGGGGCGCGGCGGTCACTCGCGCGTGATGAACTCGTCGAGGTTCATGATCAAGCGGGCGGCGGCGACGAAGGCGAGTTTGCGGTCGCCTTGGGTGAGGTGGAGCTGGTCGTCGAAGTGGCGCTGCATCGCGGCGAGCTCAGGGGCGGTCGGCGGACGGCCGAGGCAGAGTGCGAAGGCGTGGCGGAGGCGCGCGTCGAGGGTGGTGTCGTCCGACATGGCGGCGAGCTGCTGGCCGAGGCGCTCGTGGCACTCGACGAAGACCGGGTCGTTGAGGAGCGTTAGGGCCTGGAGCGGCGAGTTGGAGCGCTCGCGGCGGAGGCAGGCGACGCTGGCGTCCGAGGCGTCGAAGGTCGCGAGCATCGGGTAAGGGACGTTGCGGCGAAGGTGGATATACATGCCGCGGCGGTATTTCTCGGGGCCCTTCGTCTCGGGCCAGGCCTTGTTGCGGCCGAAGGCGAGGACGAAGGACGGCAGC
The DNA here is from genome assembly GCA_964513055.1 of uncultured Opitutus sp. Classification (GTDB taxonomy): domain Bacteria; phylum Verrucomicrobiota; class Verrucomicrobiia; order Opitutales; family Opitutaceae; genus ER46. The sequence continues at coordinate 2,986 of CAZENI010000107.1, read as the reverse complement.
GCGGGGTAAATGCTGGGGCCGCCGATGCGGCGATTGAGCAGACCGCTGCTGGCGAGGAAGACGTCGCGGACGACCTCGGCCTCGAGGCGGCTGCGGCTCTGGCGCGCGAGCAGGATGTTCTGCGGGTCGCGCTCGGCCAGATCCTCGCGGAGGACGGAGGACTGGCGATAGGTGGCGGAGGTGACGAGGAGGCGGATGAGTTTTTTCCGGCTCCAGCCGAGCTGCACGAACTCGGTGGCGAGGTAGTCGAGCAGCTCGGGGTGCGACGGCGGTTCGCCGCGGAGGCCGAAGTTGTCGACGGTCGCGACGAGGCCGCGGCCGAAGAGGTGCTGCCAGACGTGGTTGACCGTGACGCGCGCCGTGAGCGGGTTGGCGGGATCGACGAGCCAGCGCGCGAGGTCGAGGCGGTCGGCGCGCGGGCCGCGGCTGCGCAGTGGCGGCAGGACGGCGGGCGTGCCCGGTTCCACGTCGTCGCCGAGTTGCTGATACTCGCCGCGGAGGTGGATGCGGGTCTTGCGCTCGTGCATGACGAGAATGGGCGCGGCGGTCTTCGGAAACTCGGGCTGTTTGGTGTAGTGGGCGGCGAGCGGGGCGAAGAGTTTTTTGCCGGGCTCGTCGGCGAAACGCGCGACGTGGCGGGCGACGGCGAGGGCCTGCTCGGGTGTGCGGCGGCCGGCGGGCAGATCGAGGATCGCGACGAGTTCGTCGGGCAGCGGATCGGGCGTGAGCGGCAGCGCGCCGGTGGTCGTGGCGAGCCGGAAGCGCGTCAGGACGCCGGTGATGCGGTGCTCGAGCTCGAGGTAGAGCTGCGAGCCGGCGGGGAAATCGCGCGGCGCTTTCAGCTCGAAGACGATGACGTGCGACGCGTCGGTCTTGCCCGTGACGCTCCAGCCGGTGGTATTGTCGCCGTCGAGCGTATCCTTCGCGGGCGCGCCCTTGGTCTCGAAGTCGGCGCGGGCGGTGGCGAACTCGAGTTTGTGCTGCGCGCCGTCGGGCGTCTTGAGCATGGCGGAGAATTCGGCGAGGTGGAAATCGCCGCTGCGCGCGCGGCCGACTTTGCCGCCCAGATCGGCGAGGGCTTCGAGGCGCAGGCCGGTGACGCCGCGACCTTCGGCCGGCGCTTTCACCACGTAGCGGGTGCGGACGGGATCGCGGGCGCCGGTGGTGAAGGAGCGGTCGGCGTTGGGCTGGCCGATGCGCTCCTCGTCCTCGGTGATCGTCGTGATCTCGTCGGGCGCGAGCACGGTCCAGCGCTCGGCGGGACGGGAGAGGCCGGTTTCCCACACGGCGCTCGGCTGGCCGACGAGCGTGGCAACGTGATCGCGGAGCGGGGCTTCGAGGCGGTCGCGTTCCATTTCCCAGGCGGCCTGCCTGCGGTTGAAGTCGGCGAGTTCCTCCGGGCGCGGCGCGGGGACTTCGCGCTCGGCGGTGGAGTTGAAGAAGGCGTAGAGCTGGTAGAATTCGCGGTGGGAGATCGGATCGTATTTGTGCGTGTGGCACTCGGCGCAGCCGACGGTGAGACCGAGCCAGACGGCGCCGGTGGTGGCGGTGCGATCGACGGCGGCCTTGGTGCGGTCGAGCTCGAGGTCGGCGCCGGCCTCGTCGTTCTTGAGCGAGTTGCGGTGGAAACCGGTGGCGATCTTCTGCTCGAGGGTGGCATCGGGGAGAAGGTCGCCGGCGAGCTGCTCGATGGTGAAGCGGTCGAAGGGAATATCGCGGTTGACGGCGTCGATCACCCAGTCGCGGTAGAGGTAGGCGTTGGGGCGGAGGGTGTCGTTGAGGTAGCCGGCGCTGTCGGCGAAGCGGGCAAGGTCGAGCCAGTGGCGGCCCCAGCGTTCGCCGAAGTGCGGCGAGGCGAGCAACGTGTCGACGAGGCGCTCATAGGCGTCGGGGCGGGCGTCGCGGACAAAGTCATCGACCAAGGCGAGGTCGGGCGGGAGGCCGGTGAGATCGAGGCTGAGCCGGCGGATGAGCGTGCGGCGGTCGGCTGCGGGGGACGGCGCGAGCTTTTCCTTCGCGAGTCGCGCGAGGACGAAGGCGTCGATGGGATTTGAGGTTGGCGACTGACGATTTTCGATTTTGGGGACGGCGGGGCGGGCGGGCGCCTCGAAGGCCCAGAACTTTCCCCACGCGGCGCCTTCGTCGATCCAGCGGCGCAGGAGGGCGATTTGCGGAGGCGTGAGCTTCTCCTTCGCGTCGCGCGGCGGCATCACCTCGTCGTCGTGCGGCGACGTGATGCGCAGGATCAACTCGCTGGCCGCGCTCTGGCGCGGCACGACGGCCGGCGCGCCGCTCTTCCCGGCGCCGAGCAGGCCCGCGTGCGTGTCGAGCCGGAGCTTCGCCTTCCGGTCGGCGTCGTCCGGGCCGTGACAATGAAAACAGTTGTTCGAGAGGATCGGCAGGATGTCGCGGCCGAAGTCGATCGGTTCGACGGCGCGCGCGATCGCCGCGCTGGCGGCCAGTGCGAGAACGAACACAAGCAGCGAACGGAGGCGGGCGGAGGGCGGGTGCGCCGGAGGGGGAAGCGCGTGGGGGTTCGTCCGTCGCATGGGGAGGATGGGAGTCGGGCGAGGTTCGCTTCGCGGGTCGATGGCCGGGCCGGGAGCGCGGGGTCAACGCTGCGACGGAGTCGTCTCGATTGTCACGTCGCGAATCGTGCCGCGAAACGCAAACGGCGCGGCATAGTCCTCGCTCACCGGCGTGTAGAGGTCGCAGCCGAGATCGAGCGTCTCGTGGCTGATGTTGCCCGTCATCGCCTCGGGTGCGTGACCGCGGGCCACCTCGCGTCCGTCGACGCGCAGCACGATGTCCGCGCCACCGTCGGCCGTGAGGCTGAATTCCGCGATGACGGTGCTGGCGCCGGGAGGCAGGGGCGACGGCGCGGCGACCGTCGTGCGCTGCTCGCCGGCGTAGTTGTAGTGAAACACCGGCCGTCCCTCGCGCACGTAGAGCGCGTAGCCGGCGAAACGGCCGCCGTGCGCGAGGA
>CAZENI010000106.1:0-19212 GCA_964513055.1 uncultured Opitutus sp. | reverse complement strand
AACGTGTAGAGCGCGGCGTTGGGGAAGACCGGGGCGTTGCCGGCGACGAAGCCGCCGATGTGATCGGCGTGCGCGTGGCTGAGGAAGGCGGCGGTGATTTTCTCGGGCGCGACGCCGATCTGCGCGAGCGCGTCGCCGACCCAGCCGATCTCGGGATTGCGCCCGCGGCCGAAGCCGGCGTCGAAGATCGCGATCTCGTTGCCCGCCTTCACGACGAGGATGTTCACGTAGAGCGGCAGCGCGTCGGTGCGCTCGCTGTGCGCGACGAGATCCGCGCGCATCGCGGGGCGCTCGGCTTCGGGCCACATCAGGTTGAGGCCTTCCTTGAAGAGCATGTGGCCGTCGCTGATCGACCACGCCTCGAGCTCGCCGATGGCGAAGCGGTAGGCGAAGGCGTTGCGCGGCGGCTTCGGCGGAGCTGGCGGCGGCGCAGCGTCGGCCGCGGAGGCGGAGTGGGGCAGGGTGGTCGCGGCGAGCGCGGCGGCGGCGGTGCCGAGAAACTGGCGGCGCGAGGGGAGCGGCGAAGGGGTGGGGGGCATGCGGAAAGGTGGGCGCATCGCGCGAGGGCGGTCAAATCGGGCGGCACGCGCGGGGGTTATTTTTCGTCGAGCAGTCTCAGCGCCTCCGGGTTCACCCATGATGGCTCGGGGAAACCGCGGGCCCACTCCGCCGCGGTGACGTCGCGGGCTTCGTGCCAGCCGGGCTGCTCGCGCCAGTCGAGGAATTTGCGGAGGCTTGCGCGCAGGGTGGGCGATGCGCCGCGGGCGAGCAGCGCGCGCGTCATGGTGGCGTCGCCCTGGCGCCCGCAGAGAAACGCGTCGCTCACGACGGTATGGAAAAGTGGGGTGTGGCCGCCGAAGCCGTCGGCGTCGAGGGTGGCGCGGGCGTTGACGTCGGCGCCGGCCGCGAGGAGCAGGTCGAAGATATCCTGCTCGTCGAAATCGATCGCGAGGTGCAGCAGCGTGGTGCCGGCGAGGGGCGTGCCGTGCAGGCCGGAGCGGCCGTCGTCGGCGCAGCCGAGCTCCGGCGGGTAGATTTCGCGATAGGTGAAACGGCGCGTGAGGAGGCCGGGATCGCGTTGCAGGTGATCGCGGAGGCGGTCGACGTCGCCGCGGTGGAACGCCATCAGCGGCGTGTCGGGCAGGGCGCAGCCCTGTTGGGCGAGGATCTCCAGGCACGCGTGCTTGCCGGCGGGATGGCGCGCGTAGGTTTCGAGGAGCAGCGCGAGAGGAGCGAGGCGGCGGCCGCGGTCGTCGGTGAACGGCGCGCCGAGTTCCGCGAGGAGGCGCAGGCCCGCGGGGTTGAGGGTTTCGCAGCAGCCCATCGCGAGGCCGGGCACGAGGCGCGCGCCGTGCGCGTGCAGCCAGCGGGCGCACGCGATCTGTCCCTGGAGGAGCGCGCGATCGAAGGCGTGCTGGTGATCGCGGGCGCCGAGGGCGGCGACGAGCTGGACGATTTCGAGGCGGCCGAGGTTGGCGGCGAAACTCATCGGCGGCCCCCAGTTGGCACTGCGCACGGGCAGGTGGAGCAACGCGGGGCTGGCGCGCAGGAGGCGCGCGACCGTCTCGCCGTCGCCGGCGCAGATGGCGGACTCGAGATCGCGCGCGGGCGCCTGCAGGGCGATGCGCTGCTTCAGCTCGGCCCAGTGCGCGAAGTTGTATTCCCGGGCGATGACGAGTTGGGCATCGGCGAGGCGGAAGGCCGCCGCGGCGATCGCGGCGGGCGCGGTGCCGGCGAAGCGCGGATGGCTGCGCTGGATACGGTCAAGGGCGTCGGGGTGCGCGGCGCGCCAGGCGTCGAGCAGGGCGCGGGCCTGGCGTTTCGGGACATCGAGATGCGGCTGCGCGGGCAGCCGGCGGGAAACCGTGGGCATAACCTTTCCTCCTGTGATGGGCGCCCGTTTGTCCGCAGGTTTCGGGCAGGAAGTCAGGTCGAGGGTGATTCTGACAACCGGTGGGCTGGGCCCATTTCCGCGGACGGGATGCTGCCGGCGAGCGCGGGCAACGTGAGTGACGCCACGCGCGCGCGCAAGCCTCGTCCGGGCGGCGGGGTGAAACGGAGCTGCGGAACGCTCAGCACGGCTGGTGGCCCCAGTCGGTTTCCTTCAGCTCCTTTTCGTAGAGCGCCATCTGCTCCTCCGGTGTGAGTTGATTCGCGGGGGGCGGTGCGGGCGAAGGGTCCGGCGCGCGAGCGGGGGAGGCCGGCGCGGGCGACGACGGATCGCCCGGAGATGGAGCAGCGGGGTGGGGCTCACTCATGCCGGCGATGTTACGGAGGCCGGACGCGTTGTCACGCGCTGGGCGCGGTTCACGCGGGCTTCGATGCCGTGATGAAACTGCGATCCGCCACCGTGGGCTCGTGGTGGAAATCGCGGAAGCCGGCCTCGCCCAGCAGCGCCGCCATCTCGGCGACGGAGTAGCATTTTCCCTCGGTCACGCTCATCAGCAGCGCGGAATACTTCGCGACGGGCAGCGGTCCGGTCTTGTCGGCATCGAGGTGGCAGTCGTGGACGATCAACGCGCCGCCGGGCGGCAGCGCGGCGAACGACGCCGCGAGCAGCGGCCGCACCTTGTCGAGGTCCCAGTCGTGGATCACGTTCGAGTAGAGGTGCAGGTCGTGGCCGCCGGGCAGCGGATCGGTGAACATGTCACCGGCGACGACGGCCACGCGCGCGGTGGCGGCGCGTTTCGCGATCATCTTTCGTGCGATGCCGTCGACCGGCGGACGCTCGAAGACGGTTGCGGCGAGGTGCGGATGGCGCGCGGTGATCGCGCACGCGTAGATCCCGGAGCCGCCGGCGATGTCGAGCAGCCGCGTGCGGCCGCGCGTATCCAGTTTCTGGGCGAGCGCCGCGCCGAGGTAGAGGCCGCGACAGTCCATCGCGGCGGTAAACGTCGTGGCGAACTGGTCCGTGAGCATCGCGTCGGTCCAGGCCTTCTCGTGCTTGTAGCTGCCCCAGTTGGCCGGCTTGCCCGTGCGCAGGATCTGCACGAAGTCGCGCACGACGGGCCGCTCCTTGAGCGAGCCGTAATACGGGCCGATGAACCACGGCGACGTGCTGACGAGGTGCTCCTGTGCCAGCGGCGTGACGTGAAAGCGGCCGTCGGGCGCGCGTTGCACATAGCCGCTCGCCGCAAAGAGCGTGAGCATGACGTCGGTCGGACGGGCGGTCAGGCCGAGTTCGCGGCAGATCGCCGTCAGGTCTGACGGGTGCGCGGCGAGCCAGGTGAAGAAATCGAATTCCGTGAGTGCCGCGGTGAGCAGGTCGACGGCGTAGAGCCCATCGCGGTGGCGGTAGATTTCGAGCGGATCGGTGAGCGGGAGGCGGGTGAGATCCATGAGCGCGCCCAGTGGACGCGGCGCGCGGACCGGAGGGAAGATCAGAAAGCGGCGGCGGGAGGCGGCGCGATGGCGCGGGCCCGCGAGAACCGCCGGACGGCCTCGGCCGCGATGCGGTCGGTCTCGTGATAGGCGCAGGCGCCCAGGCCGAGGGCGCCGAGCAGCGGCAGCCAGCGTGCCAGGCTCCGGGTGCCGAGCCGCCGCGTGGTGCGGATCGCAATCTTGCCGAGCAGTTGTCGCAATGTGCTCGCGGCGGCGCGCTCGATCAGCGCGCGCTGGCCGCGCGGCGTGGTGGCGTCGGCGGAGCCCGCGCGGCGGGACGGCGGGAACAGGCACGCGACCATCGTGGCGGGCCCGAGGCGCGAGGTCTGGCCGAACGCGGCGGCGATGTCGGCGACGAGCTGCTGCTGCAACCGCCAGAGGGCGAGGAGATCGGGCAGGACGGTGAGCAGGCCGAGCGGGCCGGGCGGCAGCGACATCGCGCCGGACATCGCGGCGGCCCGGAGGGCGGCGCGCCGGCCGAGGGCGCGCGCGCGTCGCATCGGATCCGCGTGCGCGCCCTCGCGGGAGGGCGGCACGTGCGCCACGAGGGCGTGCAGCGCCTGCGCGATCGAGCTGCCCGGGGGCGCGTCGGTGGGGGAGGTCATGGGTGGAGCGGTGGCCGTTGGACCGCGCCGCGTGGCGCCGGTGCGCCCGTGGGGTGAGGACCCACGTGCGAACGGCGGCGAAGTTTTCCGTGCGGGAACCACGCGGGGCGGACGCCACACTATCGGCGCGCATGAAAGCTCACATCATCTCACTGGCGCTGGCGACCGGCGCCGCCGCGCTGGGGACGGGTTGCGCGAGCAGCAGTCCGCCGCCCCCCGCCGTCGTCTCGCAGTATCCGGATGCCCGTTACCCCACCAATCCTCCGCCCCATGATCCGAACCAGACAGCGCGCGGCGCGGTCGCCGGGGCGGCGGCGGGGGCGGTCCTCGGCGGCATCATCGGCAACAACTCCTCGCACGGGAACACGGAGAAGGGCGCGGCCATCGGAGCCGTCGCGGGCGGGCTCGCCGGCGCGGCCATGGGCCGGCGGGCGGACCAGCGCGAAGCGGCGGCCTATGGTTCACCGGACGTGGCCTATGCCGTGCGGTCGATTCCGCCGGCGCCGGTTTCGGAGCCGCACGAGAATCCGCCGCCGCCGCCGGGCCCCGGGGCCGTCTGGCTCCGCGGTCACTATGCCTACACGGGCATCGGCTACCAGTGGGAGCCGGGGCGGTGGGAGTTTCCGCCGGCGGGCGCGCGGAGCTATGTGCCGCCTTCGTGGCAGCAGGCCGCCAACGGCGGCTACGTCTACGTGCGCGGCCACTGGCAATGAGCGCCGGCGGCCCGCGGCGTCAGACGGTTGTCGGCGGCTGGCCGGTTTCCCGCAGCGCGGCATCGACCCCGACGCGCTCGTCGAAGACGAAGCACGTGCCGTCGTAGTGCGCGCCGCCGCAGTGCTCGAAATACTTGAGGATGCCGCCGTCGAGCTGGAACACGTTTTCGAATCCCTCGCGCAGCAGCAGCGGCGCGGCCTTTTCGCAGCGGATGCCGCCGGTGCAGAACGTGACGATGGGCTGCGTCTTCAGCGCCGCCGGGAGCGCCTTTACGGCGGCGGGAAAATCGCGGAAGCGGCGGGTGCCGGCCCGCACGGCGCCGCGAAACGTGCCGTGCGCGATCTCGTAGTCGTTGCGCGTGTCGAGGAGTGTCACGGGCCGGCCTTCGTCGAGCCACTGCTTGCGGGTGCGGGGGGAGAGTTGGGGCGGGGGGGGGCGGGGGGGGTCGATGCCTTCGACGCCGAAGGCGATGATCTCCTTTTTGATCTTCACGAACATGCGGCCGTAGGGCTGGGCCGCGCTCATGCTCTCCTTGGGCGCGAGATCCTCGAGGCCGGCGATCGTGTGGAGAAACGCGACAAACGTGCGGGCGGCGTCGGGCATGCCGGCGACGAAAAGATTGATGCCCTCGGTGCTGAGTAGCACGGTGCCTTTCAGGCCGCCGGCGGTGGCGGCAGCGCGCACGCGATCACGCAGCGCCGGCAGATCGGCGAAGGGCGTGAACTTGTAGGCGGAGAGATTGGTGAACGACGGCATCGAGCGGGACGTGGCGCGGGGCGTGAAGAGCGGGACGTGAAGCGAGCGGTGGGCGGATGTTTTTTGTTTTTGGACAGGAGGGACAGGAAGGGACGACAGGATGGAACAGGATACAAACCCTGAGCCCACCAACGCTGATTCCTGCCCTTCCTGTCTCCGCCGTCCTGTTCCTCCTGTCCAAAATGGAGACCGTTCGTCGACCTTTCGCCACCGGCAAAACCTACAGCCACTTCTCCAGCCACGCGAACGCCTCGTCCTGCATCGGCGGTTTGAACGAGTGCGGCTCGTCGTAGAACGTGCCGCGGAATCGCTCCGGGATGCCGGCCTTCGCGTAGATCTTCGTGAGCTTGTCGACCGCGCCCTGCATCCCGGACAGCGGATACAGATGGTCGCGCCGGCACTGCTGCACAAGGAGCGCGCCCGGCGCATGCAGCGCGGCGGCGTCGGGCAGATCGAGCGAGCGGTAGAGCCCGGGCGTGTAGATCATCCAGGTGTGGCGCGCGTGGTGTTTCAACTGGTGCGCGAACTCCGTCATCCAGCCGGTGACGCACGCCGCCTTGATGCGCGCGTCGGCCGCGATGGCCATCGCGGTGCGGAAGCCGCCGCCAGAGAGGCCGACGCAGCCGATGCGGGCCGGGTCGACGTCGGCGCGGCTCTGCAGGTAGTCGATGGTGCGCCTCTCGTCCCAGACGTGGATGCCGGGCCAGGTCGCGCCGGTGGCTGTGATGGTCTTGGCGGTGTGGTGTTCGTAGTAGCCGAGGACGCGGTTGCGGGCGTTGTGCCACTCGGGGGTGTCGGGTTTCGCGGCGGGGGCCATGACGCGGGCGTAGCCATCTTTCACTTCGCTGAAGACGCGCGAGGCCTCGAGCTGCTCGACGCGCAGGTGGCGCTCGCCGAAATAGAACGCGTCGATCGCGATGACGAGGAAGCCGCGGCGCACCAGCGCCTCGGCCCAGGGGCGCCCGTAGGTGCCGTTGCGGAACTCGGTGAGGAGCGGAAGCTCGCCGGGTGAGGAGAGGACTTTTTCGTGGCCCCACGTGTATTTGCCGCTGTGGCAGTGGAGCGCGAGGACCGCGGGGAGTTTCTTGCCGCTGGAATTCTTCGGGATGAGGACGCGCGCGGGAAGGTGATACGCGGGTGTGGCGGAGATGTTCACGACCTCGAGCGTGAAGCCGTCGCGCTCCTCGCGGCGCACGAGGTCGGCCTTCAGCGGCAGCGGCGTGGGCGCGTAGCCGAGGCGATCGTGGAGCACGGGGCGGGCGGCGGCCTTCCAGGCTTCGAGTGATTTCCACTGCGGATCGAGGAAGGAGAGCTTGGGCGCATTTTCGCGCGCGAGCCATTCCATCATCGGCTGGAAGTTGGGGAGGTCGGGCGCCAGCTCGGCGAGCGGCTTCACGGGGGCGGGTGATTTCGGGGTGGCCACGGGGGAGGAGGTTTGCGCGACGAGGCGATCGAGCGGCAGCGAGAGCGCGCCGAGTGTGGCGAGCGCCTGGCGGCGGGTGAGGCGGGGCATGCGGGGAGTTGAAGGCTGAAAGTTGAAGGTTGAAAGACCGGAGTGCGGCCCGGCATCGTGGCGCGCTTTCCGTCGCCCATTTCCGGTTCCCGATCTTCCCCGCCATGACCTCCTCCCTCCCGCGTTTCCTGGTCCTTGCCATGCTCTGCGCCGCCGCCCCCGCCCTGCGGGCCGAAGTCGGCGTCGGGGCGAAACCGCTGCCCGGCGCCGAGGTGTTGATCGACGGCACGCGCGCCACGCTGGACGAGAAGTGGACGTATTGGACGGGCCCCCGCTTCGGTTCGGCGCTGCCGATCAAGTGGAAGATCGTCGAGGATCCGGCCGTGAAGGGCGCGACGGCGTTGCAGACGGACGATCCGGCGGTGACGAAGGGGAAATACGGCGTGGCCGACATCGTGACGAAGAAGGCCTACCGCGATTTCCGCCTGCACATCGAGTTCATGGTGATGAACGAGGGCGGCAACAGCGGCGTGTATCTGCAGAATCGCTACGAGATCCAGATCCAGGACGGCGACGCGACGAAGCACGGCATGGGCTCGGTGATCAACGAGACGGAGTCGCCCTACTTTCTCTACAAGGGGCTGCGCCAGTGGAATTCCTACGACCTGGTGTTCCGCGCGGCGCGGTTCAAGGACGGCAAGCTGGTGGAGAAGGCGCGGGTGACGCTGTTCTTCAACGGCGTGAAGATCCACGCGAACCAGGAGATCAACCAGGTGTGGGGCGGCGCGAATTCCGGGATCGATGGCGGCAACGACGGCGGTAAGGGCATCACCGACACGCCCGGCGGTCTGAAGCTGCAGTGCGAAGGCCACGACGTGCGCTACCGCAACGCGTGGATCAAGGAAATGGATTTGCCGCGGCCGAACACGACGTTTGCGAGGGAGAACTGAGCGGGGCCACGCGCTCCACCTCCGAACCAAACCTCCTCCGCACTCACGCGCAGGGCGACGCTGCCCCGCCCGCACCGAATCACGCCCGCGCGCCGCATCGCTTGTTGCGTTTTTCTGCGCGTTTCTTGGCGTCCGCTGGTCGGTGGCGCGATTCGCGGTTGCGCCCGCGCGGGGAGTTTTCGGACGATCGCGGGCAATGATGCCCGGACCCCCCGCCGCTCGCTGGCGGCGCTGGCTGTTTGCCAGCGCCGGCGTGGCCGCTTTGGGCGTGGGGCTGGGGTCGGCGCAAACCAAGCCGCCGCCGAAGGAAGAGCCCACGACGACCAAATCCGCCCTCGTGATCACCGAGGAGACGGTGCGGCTCGAGCAAGTGGACGTGAAGGCGCGGCCGGATGACGAGGATTTCGACGGCACGGGCATGGGCTCCTACGAGAACCAGCTCCGCGACGCGTCGTTCTCGAACGACATGATCGCGGTCGAGGGCATCGAGGAGCACAAGGCCACGGCGGCGGTCGCGAAGGAAATGGCCGCGGTGGCGACGCCCGCGGCGATCGACCTGGCGACGGGCGACAGCCGGGTGGGCCTGCGCGGCTTCCCCACTCCGCTCCTGAGCAACGGCTTCGTGCGGATGGGCGGCGTCGATGTGCTGAACGTCGCGCGCACCGTCGTGATTCAAGGCGCGCTCGTGCCCGTGCTCGGCCGCGGGGCGCCGGGCGGCATCCAGGATTATTGGACGAACCGGCCGCGCACGACGAAGAGCCAGCGCTACGACTACTCGATCTCGTCGCTCGAGCGGCAGGCGGCGGCGCTGGAGCTGAACGACATCACGCTGCCCAAGCGCGCGTGGCACCGCCTCGCGGTGGACTGGAACCGCAAGACGGGCCCGGAGACGTTTGCGGCGGCGGAGACGCGCTCGGTCAACGGCGCGCTCACCTGGCGGCACAGCGCGGCCGCGAGCACGCTGTTCTCGGTCGACTACCTGCAGATGCACCTGACCTCCGCGCCCGGCATCCCGGAATACCGCGAGGCGACCGGGCGCCGGATTGTCGGCCCCTACCTGCCGATCGCCGGCTTCAACGCCCTCGGGCCCGAGGCGGGCGTCCGCCGCCGCAGCGTGGTGGCGAGCATCATCGTCGACGCGCAACCGCACCCGAAGATCGCGGTGCGCGCGGGCGTCGAGGCCTGGTGGCGGCGGATCGAGCAGGATCGGTTCACGACGGGGCTGCTCAATCTCACGACAGCGCGGTTCGAGGGCACCCGCGAGCCGTTGCACAGCGAGCAGCCGCAGGAGGCGCGGGTGGCGCGCGTGGAGGTGACGGGGCGCTTCGCCGCGCTCGGCGGCGAGCACAAGCTGATGCTGGCCGCGAGCCACACGCTCAGCGACTACCAGCGCGAGGAGCGCGCGCTGTCGGTCGCCGACCGCAACGCGCTGCCGGCCAGCATCCGGATCTTCAACCCGGCCGCGCCCGACTACTCGCGCCCGCCCTACTCGCCGGAAACCTACAGCCGCATCCTCACCGATCGAAGCGAGCGCACGCGCTACACCTCGGTCGAGCTCAGCGAACGCCTCGGCCTCGCCAAGGGCCGCACGGTCCTCACGGCGGGCGCCCGCCACGATCTGGTGGGGCTGCAGCTCCACGACCGCCGCGCCGGGCTGCCGGCCGCGCAGGCGCACGTGACCGACACGGTCGGCGAATTCACGTCGCATTTCGGCGTCAACTACCAGGCGCGACCGAGCCGGCTGCTGCTGTTCGCGACCACGAGCACGGCCTTCAACCCGTCGACGCGCGTCGATGCGCGCACGGGGCGCATCCAGGGAAATGAGACGACGCGCGGGCACGAGGGCGGCTTCAAGGCGCGCTTCGCGGCGCAGCAGCTCGAGTTCACGACGTCGGTGTTCACGTTCTTCAACTCCGACATCTCCCGCCGCAACCCGCTCTACGGCGATCCGGTGCAGGACGCGAACCACACGCAGCCGCAGCTCGTCGCGGCCGGCGAGGAGCGCTACACGGGCGGCAAGATCGAGGGCCGCTGGAAGCCGTCGGTGCCCCTCACGCTCACGTTTCGCGCCAGCTATGTGCGCGCGATCACGACGGCGTCGCCCGACCTGCCGGAGGAGGTGGGCCGGGAGCTCACGCGGTTTCCGCCGCTGAATCTCAGCCTGGCGGCGAGCTACGGCTTCAGCGCGGGCCGCCTCAAGGGTCTCGCGCTCAGCGCGAGCTGGGCCTACCTCTCGGCCTTCGTCGCCAACTACGAGGACCGCCAGCGCTTCCGGCTCGATTATCCCGGCTACGCGCAGACCAGCCTGAGCGCGAGCTACTCGCTGCGGCGCGGGAAATACACGCACAGCTTCGGCCTCTCGATCCGCAACCTGTTCGACTCCGATCTGCTGCAGAAACTCGCCCGGATCGGGGCGGAGCGGGAGTTCACGGGGAGCTACCGGCTGGCGTGGTGAGGACGGTGTGCCGGGGGGTGGACGGCGGATTCCGGGCGGTGCGCTCCGCGCCGGGCGCTGGTCGGCGGCGAGTCGCTCCGCGTTGCGCGCGTAACGCCGCCCGGTTTGCGCCGTCTCGCTGGGCTGCGTGATGTTTCTTCCGCCAGTCCGCCGCCAGTCGCCGGCCGCAAATTCCCTGGTTCGGCGCGCCCTCGGCGCGCGCTAAAACGCACCGGAGGCTATTTTCTTAGCAACTCGTCGAAACCTTTGACGTATCCGTGCGGTTACAAGAGAAGCATCGGCCTTTTTCTGTGCCTGGCCTGGTAACTCGCCCTCCGCTTTTCCCTGTGTCATTTCACGACCTCCCTTCACGTGTCGGCCGCCCGTTCCCCGGGCTGCTGGCCGCGGTCCTTTTGGCCGCCTGCAATCGCACGCCCCCGCCTCCGGCCGCGGCTGATGCTTCCAAGACCGCTCCGGCCACCACGACCGCGACTCCCGGGCCGGCTGGAGCGACTGCGAATCCCGCGGCAGCCGCGGTCACCAAGGCCGGCGGACCCGGACCAGCCGTCACCAAGGCGCCCGGACCCGGCGGTCCTGGCGGCCCGGGTGGCCCGGGTGGCCCCGGCAGCGGTCCGGCTGGCGGCAAGCGCCCCGACACCGCCGAGCGGGATCGGGCGCGACAGGTCGCGGCCGAGATGGTGCCGGTCGAGACCGCCCTCGTCACGCGCGGCGCGATCTCCGCGTTTCTCACGTTCAATTCCACGCTCGAGACGGAGTCGGTGGTGGACATCTATCCGCAGACCAGCGGCCAGGTGGAGGCGCTCCTCGTGGAGGAAGGCCGGATCGTGCAGGAGGGTGATCCGCTGTTGAAAATCGAGGACCGCGAGCTGCGCGTCGATGCCGAGGAAACCACGGCGAACTTCGAGCACCTGCGGAAGAACTTCACGCGCACGCAGGATCTCTGGGAGCGCAATCTGATCAACAAGCAGGACTACGAGACCCAGGCCTACCAGCTCGAGCAGGCGCGGCTGCGGCTCGAGCGTGCCAAGATCCGCCTCGCCTACGCGACGGTGCGCGCCCCGTTTGCGGGCGTGATCTCCGCCCGCGAGACGCAGGTCGGCGCGCGCGTCGGCGCCGGCACGAAGCTCTTCTCGATGGTGAAACTCGACGACATCGTCGCGCGGGTCTACGTGCCCGGCCGGTATCTCCCGATCGTGGCGGACAACCAGCCCGCGGTGGTGACCTCCGAGTTTCTCCCGGACAAGACGTTTCAGGGCTGGGTGAAACGGATCAGCCCCGTGATCGATCCGAAGAGCGGGACCTTCAAGGTGACCGTCGGCGTGAAGAGCGACAAGCCCAAGGACCTGCCCCCCGGTCTCTTCGTCGGCGTGCGGGTGATCACGGATACGCGGCCCGACACGGTGCTGATCCCGAAGCGCGCGGTCGTTTACGAGGGCGGCGAGCGCTATGTGTTCACGGTCGTGAAGGACCGCGCAGTGAAGCGGAAGCTCACCGTTGGCTACGAGGATCCGAGCAACGTCGAGGCGCTGGGCGGTTTTGAAGTCGGCACGGCGGTCATTGTGCTCGGCCAGAACGGGCTCAAGGACGGCCAGATGGTCCGCTCGGTGAATGCCGGGCCGGGCGCGGCGCCCGCCCCGAAACCCGAGGCCGCGCCCGCGGCAGCTGCACCCGTCAAACCCGCCAAGTCGTGACGCCGATGCGCGCCTGGCTCTGCCTTGAAGGTGGAGCGCGTTGTCCCCAACGCGCTTGGGTGAAACCATCCCACGGCTCACGAGCCAGCGTGCTGAGGACAACCCGCTCCACCTCGCGATGAGCCGCCTTCGCCCGAAATTCCGCATCGACGATTCGCACTACGCGCTCGTCGTCCGCCGGCCCGTCGCGATCCTGATGGTGACGCTCGCCGTCGGCGTCTTTGGCTGGGTGTCGTATCAGCGGCTCGCGCTGACGCTCATGCCCGACATGAGCTATCCGACGCTCACGGTGCGCACCGCTTATCCCGGCACCGCGCCGGAGGAGATGGAAAACGTCATCTCCCGTCCGCTCGAGCAGCAGCTCGGCATCATCCCGAAGCTCGTCTCGATCAGCTCGGTGTCGAAAGCCGGCCAGTCCGATGTCATGCTGGAGTTCCAGTGGAAGACCGACATGGACCTCGTCTCGCAGGAAGTGCGCGAGAAGATCGACCGGTTGCGATTTCCCGAGGGCGCCCAGCGACCGTTGCTGCTGCACTACGATCCCTCGCTCGATCCGATCCTGCGCGTCGGCCTCGCCGGTCCGCAGTCGCTCTACGAGCTGCGGCACCTCGCCGAGCACGAGATCAAGCGCAAGCTCGAGGCCATCCCCGGCGTGGCCGCGATCCAGATCAAGGGCGGCCTCGAGGAGCAGTTCCTCGTCGCGCTCGACGAGAGCAAGCTCGCCCAGCTCCGCCTGGACATTGGCCAGATCTCGACCCGCCTGCAGCAGGGCAACGTCAACATGCCCGGCGGCAACCTGCGCGAGGGCCAGACCGAATACCTCATCCGCACGCTGAACGAGTTTCGCACGCTCGAGGAGATCGGGACGGTGATCGTCGCGCGGCAGAACAACGTCGACATCCGCCTCCGCGACATCGCGACGGTCTCGCGCTTTCACGAGGACCGGCAGGTCATCACGCGCGTGAACGGGCTGGAGAGCGTCGAGATCGAGATCTTCAAGGAGGCCGACGCCAATGTGCTCGAGGTGGCCGCCGGCGTGAAAGCCGCGATCTTCGGCACCGCGGAGCAGCAGGCGTATGTCGCCGAGATGCGGCGCGTGGCCGCCGCGCCGCCGGTCAAGCCCGTGGTGCCCGATGCCGCCGCGCTGGCCAAGAAAGCGGCGGAGGACGCGAAGAAACCGCCCGCGGAGCAGCGCAAGCTCGCGCAGGCCGCCGCGATGGCGGAGTTCGAACGCACCCGTCAGGTGGCGCAGGACCTGATCACGCGGCGCAAGATGACGGACTACCTCGCGTTCCAGCTGCCGACCGGCGGCTCGCTCCAGTTGCTCTCCGACCAGTCCGTCTTCATCGACAACTCCATCCGGGAGGTGAAGGAGAACGCCATCTTCGGCGGCCTGATCGCGATCGTCGTCCTCTACCTTTTCCTCCGCAACGTGACGCAGACGATCATCGTGAGTCTCTGCATTCCGATTTCGATCCTGGCGACGTTTGCGCCGATGCACATGGCGGGCGTCTCGCTCAACATCATCTCGCTCGGCGGCCTCGCGCTCGGCGTCGGCAATCTCGTCGACAACGCGATCGTGGTCCTCGAGAGCATCTTCCGCTGTCGCGAGGAAGGCGACGATGCCGTGACCTCGATCGTGCGCGGCACGAGCGAGGTGGCGATGCCGGTGGTGGCGTCGACGCTCACGACCGTCGCGGTGTTCTTCCCGATCGTGTTCGTCGAGGGCGTGGCCGGCCAGGTGTTCGGTGACATGGCGCTGGCGGTCGTGTTTTCCCAAATCGCGTCGCTGATCGCGGCGCTGTATCTGATCCCGATGCTCGCGGCCAAGCTGGCGTCACCGATCGAGCACGACGGCCCGCTGGCGGGCGCGAAGAGCCGCGTGCAGGCGAGCGCGTTCCTGCGGTTTCCGGCGCGCGCGGCGGGCGGAGGCCGGATCGCGCATGCCGGGCGCACGCTCGGCCTGGCGGTGATTCGCCTCGGCTGGGGCGTGGCGATCCTGGTCGCGGCGCTGGTGAAAGCCCTGGCGGCGATCCTGTGGACGCCCCTGGCCTTCTTGCGCGGACTGTTCCCGCGGACGCGGGCCTGGGGCGGCGCGATCGATGCATGGTTCGGGCGCGACGAACTCGGGCCGGTCGCGAGCGCGCGGGTGTGGCCGGGGATGCTGGAGTTCAAGTTTGCCGCGCGCCTCGCCGCGGACACGCCGGCGGTCACGCGCTGGCTGACCGGCCGGGTGTGGCGCTGGCTGGTGCTGCTGGTGATTCCCGGCCTCGCGGTCGTGGCGTATTTGATTGCTCGTTACAACGGCTCGATCCCGGCGCCGCCGCCGGTGCCGTTCCAGATGCCGGGGATGCCGAATCCCGCGGCCGCCTCGGCGCCGTGGTATATGGGACTCTGGCGTTGGGCCCATCCGAAGGAGTGGTGGGTGCTGACGCTGGTGTGCGCGCCGGGCACGCTGCCGTTCGTGTTCCTGGTGTTGCGCGCGCTGACCGAGGTGGCGCTGCGCCTCATCGGCACCGGGCTGCAGACCGCCACGCTTGCCACCGTGCAGCTCCTGATCGGCGTCCTGCGCGCGCTCGCGCTCGTGCTCGCGCCGGTTTCCGGCGCCGGCCTCGCCTGGTTCGAAGTCGGCAACAACTGGCTGCAGACCAGTTATCCGCGCTGGCTCGTGATCACGCTGCGCCACCGCTTTGCGGTGCTGGGGGCCTCGCTGGTCGCGCTGCTGCTGACGGCGTTCCTCGTCGTGCCGCGCCTGGGCAGCAATCTCATCCCGCAGGTTCACCAGGGTGAGTTCAACCTCAACATCACGCTTCCGATCGGCACGCCGCTCGAGCGCACCGGCGAGCTCGCGGAGCGGATCGACCGCGTGGTCCGCGATCAGCCCGAGGTGGAACGCACCGCGATGACGGTCGGCGCCGAGGAAAGCGCCAGCACCTCGATCGAGGCGGGCGAGCATACCGCGCGTCTCACGGTGAAGATGAAATCCGGTCTGCCGACGGAACGGGAGACCGAGCTGATCGATCGCATCCGCGATGAATTCCGCAATCTGCCCGAGGTGAAGATCGAGATCTCGTATCCCGCGCTCTTCAGCTTCAAGAGTCCGATCGAGGTGGAGATCCGGGGCCACGATCTCGCGACGCTCAAGCGCCTCAGCCGCGAGGCCGAGGAGGTGCTGGCGCTCAACGTGCCCGGCCTCGTGGACATCCGCTCCAGCCTGCAGACCGGTCACCCGGAGATCCAGGTGATCTACAACCGCGACCGGCTGGCGGAGTTCGGCCTGAGCCTGCGCAACGTCGCCGACCTCGTGCGCAACAAGGTCCAGGGCCGCGCCGCCACGCAGTTTCGCCACGAGGACCAGCTCATCGACATTGTCGTGCGGCTCCGCGAGGAGGATCGGCTCGGGCTCGATGAATTGCGCCGGCTCGTCGTGAATCCCGGCGGCGCGCTGCCGATCACCCTGTCGGCCGTCGCGGACCTCACGGTCAACGAGGGTCCGAGCGAGATTCGCCGCGTCGACCAGCAGCGCACGGCGCTCATCACCGCCAACATCCGCGGCGCCGATCTCCAGACGGTCTCGCGCGACATTGTGAGCGCGATGGAGACGATCACCTATCCCGCCGGCTTTTCCTACGGACTGGCCGGCCAGAACCAGGAGATGCGCACCTCGATCAACAGCCTGTTGCTCGCCTTCACGCTCGCGGTGTTCCTGGTCTACATCGTCATGGCGAGCCAGTTCGAGTCGCTGGTGCAGCCGTTCCTGATCATGATGACGGTGCCGCTCGCCATGATTGGCGTGGCGCTCGTGCTCTGGCTGGCGAATATTCCCGTCACGATCATGGTCTTCCTCGGCCTGATCATTCTCGTCGGCATTGTGGTGAACAACGCGATCGTGCTCATCGACTACATCAACACCCTCCGCGGCCGCGGCATGGAGAAGAAGGAGGCGATCATCGAGGCGGGGCGCGCGCGGCTGCGCCCGATCATCATGACCGCGCTCACGACGGTCGTGGGTCTCGTGCCGATGGCGCTGGGCATCGGCGAAGGTGCCGAGATCCGCACGCCGATGGCCATCACGGTGATCGTCGGCCTCTCGACGGCGACGATCCTCACGCTCGTGGTGATCCCGACGCTGTATTATCAGTTCACCTCGAACCGGCCGCTGGTGATGCCGGGCGCCGACGAACCCGAGCCCGAAGCGCAACCGGCCGCTGAGCCGCAGGGGAAATGATTCCGAACCTGAAACCGCGGATGAACGCTAGTGGCCGCTCATTTCCAATCCTCGGAGTCACCACCAATCCAAGCCACAATCGGAAGGGAATTTTTTGGAATTCAGACTCCAACCGGTTCTTCATTCCTACAATTCCCATCGATTAGTGTGAATTAGTGGTTTCGTCCGAAACAGCGATCCTCAGCGCCCATTAGCGGTTTCCCTTCGTCTTCCCTTCGCCCCAGCTCGATGTCCCGCGAACCCATCACCTACTCGATCCCGCGCTTCTCGGTCTCCCGGCCGGTGACGGTCGTGATGATTTTGCTCACGATGCTGGTGGTGGGCTTCATCGCCTACAGCCGGATTCCGATCGCGCTCTATCCGGACGGGCTCGAGGGCAACCAGCTCCACATCCAGGCCAGCTACCCGAACGCCTCGCCGCGCGACGTGGAGGAAAAGGTCTCGCGCAAGATCGAGGACATCGTCGGCACGGTGCCCGGGGTGAAGCGCGTCACCAGCTACTCCAGCAACGGCCGCAGCAGCGTGCGCGTCGAGTTCCAGACCGGCACGAATCTCCGCGACGCCTACGCGCAGCTCAGCGACCGCATCGACCGGGTGAAGCCGACGCTCCCCGACGACGTCGACCGCATCAACGTCTACCGTTACGATCAGAACGACCGCCCGATGATGGCCCTGTTTGCCGCCGTGCCGCCGAACATGGACGACGCGGCCTACCGCATCGAGAATTTCGTCAAGCCGGCGCTCCAGCGAATCGAGGGCGTGGGCAACGTCGACATCTGGGGCATCCAGACGCGCCAGGTGCAGGTCGAACTCATCGACGACCGGCTGCGCAGCCATCGCATCGAGCCGGCGCAGATGATCGCCACCCTGCGCGGCCAGAATCTCACGCAGTCCGGCGGCTATGTGCTCGAGGCGGGCAAGAAGGTCTACGTCCGCTCGCTGGGCCGCTTCGAGTCCGCCGAGCAGATCGCCTCGCTCATCATCGATCCGGTGCGGCGCCTGCGCCTGAGCGACGTCGCCCACGTCAGCTTCAAAATGCCGAATCGCGAGTGGATCTTCCGCGTGGATGGCAAGCCGGCGATCGGCCTGCAGATCACGCGTGAATCCACCGGCAACATCGAGCGGATCAGCCGCGAGGTGCGCCGCACGATCACGGAGCTGCAGAAGACCCCGCAGCTCGAGGGCATGCGCTTCGAAATCTTCTTCGACCAGGGCAAGGAGGTCCGCGACGCGATCTGGAATCTCGAGGAGGCGGGGCTGTGGGGCGGCGGGTTCGCGGCCTTCATCATCTTCATCTTCCTCCGCACCGCGCGGATGACCGGCATCCTCACGCTCTCCATCCCGCTTTCGCTGCTCTGCACGATCGTCGTCCTGTTCTTCATGGGCTGGACGCTGAACATGGCCACGATGATGGGCCTGCTGCTCGCGGTCGGCATGGTCGTGGATAACGCGATTGTGATCGTCGAGAACATCTACCGGCAGCGCCAGGATGGCGTCGCGGCGATCCCTGCGTCGATCCATGGCGCCGGCGAAGTCGGCCTCGCGGTCGTGATGTCGACCTGCACCAACATCATCGTGTTTCTGCCACTGATGCTGATGGGCGGCGTGGGCGAGATGACGTTCTGGATGCTGCGCATCGGCGTGCCGGTGATCGTGTCGCTGGTCGCCTCGCTCTTCATCGCGCTGGTCTTCGTGCCGCTCGCGGCGCAGCGCCTCTCGCGCGGCAAGCACCACGATGAGTTGCGCGTGCTGCAGTGGCTGCGGGCGCGCTACATGAGCACCCTCGGCTGGATGCTGCGGCATCCGATCAACGGCGCGCTGCTCGTGCTGATCGCGGGTGGCTTCACCTACAACTTCTTCTCGAAAAACCCGCTGGCACGTCCGAATTACTACCAGGGTCTCGGCGGCTGGGGCGGCGGGAATACTTCGATGTATATGTATTTCGAGCTGCCGAGCGGGGGCACGCTGGAGCAGGCCGATGCGTTCTTCACCAATTTCGAGACGTTCCTGCAGAAGCACCGGGAGCGCTACAATGTCGCCCGAATCGAGACCCGGTTCCGTTACAACAACGGGCAGGTGCAGATGAAGTTCAGGGAGGACCCGAACAAGGAGTGGTATCACAGCGCGTGGAGCAACTTCGCCGTGTGGGCCGGCTGGAAGAAACTGCCGATGGACCAGGCCGCGATCGAGCTGGACATCAAGGAAAACTACAAATTCCCCGCGGGGATCAGCGCCAACTCGTTCCAGCGCGGCAGCACCACGCCGCAGGATGCGAACATGTCCATTTCCCTCTATGGCGAGGACACCGCGACGCTGATCGATCTCGCCGACGAAGCGGTGCGCCGGCTGCGGCTGATTCCGGGCCTCGTGTCGGTCGAGACGGATCAGGAGCGCGGCGGCAGCGAGCTGCAGATCAAGGTCGACCGCGATCGCGCGCGCCGCCTCGGCATCAACCCGCAGTCCATCCAGACCAACATCAGCAACACCATGCGCGGCTCCGAAGTCGGCCGCTTCAACGCCCCCGACGGGCGCGAGATGCGCGTGTATGCACAATTAGGTGACGTCGACCGCGCCGGGCTCGACGACCTGCGGAGCATGACCTTCCGCACCGACGGCAACGTCGAGGTGCCGCTCGAGTCGATTGCGAATCTCAACGTGGCCAAGACCCTCAGCCAGATCCGGCGCGAGGCGCGGCAGACGATCATGCGCATCCAGGCCCGCGCCCCGCGCGTCGACTCGCGCAGCCTCTTCGCGGCGGTGGACAAGGCGATGGAGGGTTTCGACATGCCGCGCGGCTACCGGTGGGACAAAGGCAGCTACAACAATCCGGAGGACGACAAGCAGATGGGCTTCGCGCTGGTGCTCGCGATCATCTTCGTGTTCCTGCTCATGGGAATTCTGTTCGAGTCATTCGTGTTGCCGCTGGCGGTCATCATCGCGGTGCCGTTCGCGGCCCTCGGCGTTTACTGGCTGCTCTAC
>CAZENI010000105.1:0-19428 GCA_964513055.1 uncultured Opitutus sp. | reverse complement strand
CGCACGCAGCGCGCGAACTTCGTCGTCGCCGCCATCCCGCGCCCGGCGCTCGCGCACGGCGAGTTCGTGATGATGACCATCCGCACGCACGACCAGTTCAACACGACGATCTACAGTCTCGACGACCGCTACCGCGGCGTGTTCGGCGGGCGCCGCGTGGTGTTCATGCACGAGGCGGACATCGCCGCGGCGGGCCTGATGCAGGGCCAGCTCGTCGATCTCACGAACCGCCACGGCGGCGTCGAGCGCGTGGCCCACGCCTTCATGGTCGCGCCGTATCGCATCCCGCGCGGCTGCGTCGCGACCTATTTCCCCGAGGCCAACGTCCTCGTGCCCATCGGCAGCACCGCGGCGAAGAGCAACACGCCGACGAGCAAGTTCGTCATCGTGACGATCGCGGCGGCGGCGCGGAAGTAGGGGGAAGTAATCAGTAGTCAGTAATCAGTGATCAGTCGGGAGTCAGAGCCACGGCTCGGGCGACTGATTACCGATTGCTGACCACTGATTACTTCCGACGAAAGCTTGACGCCGTTCCTACAAACGTAGTCACTCGCATCATCCTACACTTGTAGGACCACCCCGATGCCCCCGAAAATCTCCGCCTCCGAATGGGAAGTCATGGACGTGCTGTGGGCCCGCGCCACCGCCGCCACCGCCGCCGACATCTTCGCGGCCCTGCCTGCCGGCCACGGCTGGCACCAGAAGACCGTGAACACCTTCCTTGCCCGCCTGGCCGGCAAGGGCGTCGTCCGCATCGCCAAGGACGGCAACGCCAACCTCTACTCGGCCCGGCTGCGCCGCGAAGAGTGCGTGACGCGCGAAGGCCGCGGCTTCCTCGACCGCGTCTTCCGCGGCGCCGCCGGCCCGATGCTGCTGCACTTCTGCGAGAAGGCCGACCTCACCGAAGCGGAGATCACCGAACTCGAAAAACTGCTGAAAAAGAAGAAGGCGAAAAAATGAACTCCACGTTGCTGACGGGACTGTTCGCCGACTTTGCCGCCTCGTCGTGGCGCGCCGCGTGGCTGATCGTCGTGCTCGCCAGCCTCCGCGTGGTCGTGCGCGGACGGATTCCGGCCGGCGTGTGGTTCGTGGCGTGGATCATTGTCGCCGTGCGGCTGCTGGTGCCGTTCAGCGTGCCTGCAAGCTGGAGCCCTTACAACTTGACCGCGGTCCGCGCCCCGGCGGCGCTGGCTCCCGCCGCGCTCGAACTCCCTCTGACACCGCCCAGCTCCATCGAACCCGCGTTCGTTGTCGCACCCCCGCTCGAATCGCCTCCGCCGCTCCGCCGCGAGAATCCCGCGCCTGACTGGACCGCCCGCGTCGCCCTCGTCTGGCTCGGCGGCGCGCTGGTGGTGCTGGGCGCGCGCGCGATCGCGCTTTGGCGCCTGCGCCGCGAGTTGCGCTACGCCACCGAGGCGGACCCGCGGATCGCGGCCATCGCGCAACGCGAGGCCGCCTGCTGGGGCATCCGGCGCTCCGTGGCGTGTCGCGAAACCACGGCGGTCGACGCCCCCGCGTTGTTCGGCCTCTGGCGCCCGCAACTGCTTTTCCCGCCCGGCTTCGCCGCGCATCTCACCGACGATGAGCTCCGCCTCGTCGTGCGCCACGAGCTCGCACACTGGCGGCGGCGCGACCTGCTCGCGCAGTGCCTCCTCCAGGCTGCCGTTGCCCTCCACTGGTTCAACCCGCTCGCCTGGCTCGCCGCACGTCTCGCCCGCACCGATTGCGAACTGGCCTGCGACGAGTTCGTCCTCCGGCGCGAAGCCGCCGACGGCGGCTTCGCCTACGGCCATGCGCTTCTCAAAGTTCTCTCCGTGGTCCGCGTGCAGCGTCGCCCGACCAGTGTCGTCGCGATCCTCGAGGGCAAACAACAGCTCGCGCATCGCGTGCGCATGATCGCCGGCTACCGCGCCTCGACCGCCGGCCGCCTCCTCGGCGGCGCGCTGCTCCTGGCCGTGCTCGCCGCGGCGAGTGTGACGCGCGAGTCGCACGCGCAGGAGGCGCCCGCCGCCACACCGACGGTCCCGGCTTCTACGTCGCCGACGTCGCTGCCCGCTCCGCCGCCCACCGCGGAGGATCCGGATGCAGAACGCAAGGCCCGCATCCAGCGCCAGACCCGCGCCGTCGAGCAGCTCCAGACCACGGTCGAGGAACAACGGCAGAAGGTCGATGCCCTCGCGCACCAGCTCCAGGCCTTTAAGGACAAGCACCGACTGGGCTCGCTGGACCAGCGCACGGACCTCGTCAACGCGTCGCTCAAGTCCGCCAGCCTCGAGGCTCAGCGCGCGAGCGTCGTCGCCGATACCGCCCGGATGCGCGTCGCGCAAATCCAGGACTTTCGCGCGCGGGGCGCCGACCTCACCACGCTCTCGTTTGTCGCGAGTCAGCCCGCGGTGGCCGAGCTGATGCAACAAATCTCCAAACAGCGCATCACCGTCGCCACCCTGAACGAGCGCTACCGGGACGCTCACCCCCAAATGATCAGCGCAACCAACGCCCTGGCCCTCACGCAGCGCGAACTGGACCGGACGGTGAAGGCGGCGTGCGACCAGGTGGAGTCCGATTTGCAGGCGGCGGCGATCGCCTATCAGGAGCGCCACTCGGATCTGGAACGGCAAAGGACTGAGGCCCTCGAACTCGACCGGCAGACCGTGCAATACCGCCAACTGGAGCGTGAATTCCTGAGTCAGAATCAGGTCCTGCAGAACATCGTCGCCCGCGCCCGCGAAGAGACCGCCGCCGCGGCCGCGCGCGCCGAGTCCGACGAGTTCAACGTCAGTGTCCTCGGCGCCGTCAACGCGCAGGGTGTGGTCGCCCTGCGGCGTGCCGACCAGCCGATCGCCCTCGACGCCATCGCCCGCGCCGGCGGCTTCGCCGCGCACGCCGATCGCACCGCCGTCCGCCTGCTACGCGCCGACGCCCAGGGCACGCGCACCACCACCGTGCTGGCCGAGGAAGCCCTGATGAACGGCCAAGGCTTCCTGCAGCCGCGCGACGTGCTCGTGGTGCCCGAACGGACGCCGCCGGCCCCGCGCACCGTGACCATCACTGGCGCCGTCAACTCCCCCGGCCTCGTGGCCTTCCCGTCCGAGCGGAACCTGACCATCGTCGACGCGCTCGCGCTCGCCGGCGGGCACTCGCGCCTTGCGGACATCAGGCAGGTGCGCCTCACTCGCACCGACCCGAAGACACAGGCGACCACCGCGACCACCATCAACGTGGACGCCCTGTTGCGGCGCCGCGACGATAGCACGCCCAACGTGACCCTCGAGCCCGGCGACCTCGTGTTCGTGCCCGAACGCGTCCTGTAGCGCCGGCTCCGCCACGCCCGCGGCGCCACCCGCGCCGCTCTACGGTAAACAGCGGTTCATAAAACGCGGCATCGCCTTGCGCCGCGCGAGCCCCACACTCGCCCGCGTCCATGCGAAACCCCTCCCTGCGACTGCCCAAGCTCATTGCATTCGGCCTGCTCCCGCTCGCCCTGAATGCCCAATCCGCCGCCCCGACGGCTCCCGCCAAGCCGGCTGCGCCGGCCGCCGAAGAGACCATCACGCTCACGCCCTTCGTCGTCGAGGAATCCGAGGATCGCGGCTATGCCGCGACCTCCACCCTCGCCGGCACCCGCCTGCGCACCGACCTGCGCGATGTTGGCGCCGCAATCTCCGTCGTCACGGCGCAGTTCCTTGCCGACACCGCGTCGACCAACGCCCGCGATCTGCTCATCTACACCACCGGCACCGAAATCGGCGGCTTCGAGGGCAACTTCTCCGGCGTCGCCACCGGCAACGGCTTCTCCAGCGCCGAGGGCACGCTGCAGAGCCCCGCGCAATCCACGCGCGTGCGCGGCCTCGCCGGCGCGGATCTCACGCGCGATTTCTTCCTTACGAGCATTCCGATGGACTCCTACAACAGGGAGCGCGTCGACATCTCGCGCGGCGCCATCGCCATCCTCTTCGGCCTCGGCAGCCCCGCCGGCATCATCAACAACCAGCTCAAGGCCCCGAATCTCCGCAAGACCGCGCTCTCGTATCAGCAGACCGTCGGCCGCTTCGGCTCGCATCGCGAAGTGCTCGACGTCAACCAGGCCATCGCCCCGGGCCTGCTCGGCGTGCGGTTCATCGGGTTGAACAAGAAGGAAAAATACCGGCAGGAGCCCGCGTTCGAACAGGACCAGCGTATCTTCGTCGCGCTGAAATTCGAACCGAAGCTGATCCGCACCGGCCTCACGCAGTTCCAGGTGAGCTATGAAGCCGGCCAGGCGAAGTCCAACCGCCCGCGGCCCACGCCGCCGCACGACAATCTCTCCGCCTGGTTCAGCGTGCTGAACAAGCTGCAGGTCGATCCGACCAACACCACCGCCGTCACCGGCAATCCGTTCGTCAACGCCCAGCTCGGCTCCGCCGGCCGCTGGTTCGGCCAGGTCGGCGCGGTGTTCACGGATCCCGCGTCGAGCGTGCAGGGCGGCAACGGCGTGCCGCCGTTCATGATCAGCCGCGGCGGCGTGCCATATACGCAGTGGTATGGCATCGGTGCCTACACCGCCCAGGGCAACAACCCGCTCTTCTTCCTCAACCAGCAGTTCGCGCCCGCCGGCCAGGCCTTCCGCGGCCTCTGGCGCTACCAGGAGCTGCGCGATCCCTCGATCTTCAACTTCTACGACGTCCTCCTCGACGGCCCGAACAAGCGCGAGCTCGCCGATTTCCGCGCGCTCAACGCCACCTTCCGCCAGACCTTCCTTCGCGACCTCGTCGGCTTCGAGCTCGTCTACGACAAGCAGCGCTACAACCGGAACAATTTCGGCATGTTCGGCTTCGACGCGTATTCGATCTTCGTGGACATGCAGACCCGCCTGGTCGACGGCACGACCAACCCGAACTTCGGCCGCCCCTACGTCGCCTCCGACTCCATCGGCAACAACTTCTCCGACGTCACCCGCGAGGCCTATCGCGGCACCGGCTACGCCACGCTCGACTTCCGCCAGAAGTCCGGCCTCGCGCGCCACCTAGGCAAGCACGTCTTCACCGGCACCTACACGGATCAGCAGAGCGACACCTTCAACCGCAGCATCAACGGCTACTCCTACGGCCTCGAGCTCAACGCCTACGCCAACAACCCCGCCACCACCCAATATCCCGGCTACGCCGCCATCCACTACCTCGGGCCGTCGCTCGCCTCCGCCAGCTCGCCCGCCGGCGCCAACATCTCCGGCATCACCGGCATCCACACCCCGCAGGCCAGCGGCACCGCACTCATCTTCGATGCCCGCACCAACCAGATGGTCCGCGCCCCCGTGACCGTCCTCAGCGCCAGCGAGCGCGACATCAGCAAGCTCTACTCCGGCGCCTCGAAAAACTCCGCGCAGACCAAGAGCAAGTCCGCCGTCTGGCAGGGCTATCTCTTCAGCGAGAAACTCGTCGGTCTCGTCGGCTGGCGCGAGGACGAGTTCGATCTCCGCGACGCCGGCCCCGCGCGGCTCGCGTCCGGCACCGGCGAAACCGATCCCTACAGCCCGCTCTGGACGCTGCCCACCAAGCCCACGATCTACGCGAAGGACTCCACCGTGAGTTGGAGCGGCGTGCTGCACTCGCCACAGTGGCTGAAGCGCTGGTATCCGCGCGGCACCGACCTCAGCTTCTCCTACAACGAGTCGAAAAACTTCCGGCCCAGCTCCGCCATCGCCGACGTCTACGGCCGCCCGTTCGCGCCGCCCTCCGGCAAGACGAAGGACCTCGGCGTCACGATCTCCGCGCTCGACCAGAAATTCACGCTTCGCGTGAACCGCTATCGCACGACGCAGGCCAACGACAGCGCCACGTTCTACAACACGTTCTGGCCCGGCAACGACATCGTCCGCACCATGAACGGCCTCCGCGGCACGCAGGTGCACGAAGGCGTGATCAACCGCTGGTTCGGCTTCACGCCGAACGACCCGCGCTACCTGCCCCTGCGCGCCAGCCTCACCGACCCCGCGCAGGCCGGCAACGTGAACCCCACGCTCACCCCCGCCGAGACCACCGCGCGCAACCTCTGGTTCACGCAGCGCACGCGCGCCGAATGGCTCCGGCCCGTCGACCCGCTGCTCGCCGAGACGTGGGCCTTCACCCAGGCCGCCAACGGCGGCACGTGGAGCGCCACCCGCCCGCCGAACGTCGGCAATATCGCCGACACCGTCTCCGAGGGCTGGGAGTTCGAGGGCACCTACAACCCGACCCGGAACTGGCGCATCACCTTCAACGCCGCGATGCAGGAGGCGAAGAAATCCAACGTCGGCGCCGACTTCGCCGAGTTCGTGAAGAAGAACCTCCCGCTCTGGACCGATGGCGACGGCATCCTGGCCGTGAATACGCGTCAGATGAACGGCTTCGAGGACATCCCGCACTTCGGCGGCTTCGGCAGCCAGCTCGGCACGCTCGCGATCAACAACATGTATGTCCCCTACCTGAACGCGATCGCCGCCGAGGGCTCGCCCGTGCAGGAGCTGCGCCGCTGGCGCTTCAACCTCGTCACGAACTACGAATTCCGCACCGGCAAATTGAAGGGCTTCAGCCTCGGCGGCGCCGCCCGCTGGCAGGACAAGGTCGCGATCGGTTTCCCGGCGAAGCGCAACGCGATCGGCGCCTGGGTCTACGACGTGACCAATCCCTACTACGGCAGCACCGAGTTGGATTTCGACGGCTGGCTCCGCTACAGCCGGAAGCTCAGCGACAAGATCGGCTGGCGCATCCAGCTCAACGTCCGCGACCTCCTCGGCAGCGACGAGCTGATCGCCGTCACCGCGCAGCCGAGCGGCCACGTGGCGAGCGCGCGCATCCCGCAGCCGAACAAGTGGACGATCACGAATACGTTCGAGTTCTGAGCGGGTGACCGCGCTCCGAGGCCGGCACGGCTCTCCGATCCAGTCGTGCCGTTGCGGATTCTCTCCTCGGAGCGCTCCTCATTGAAAGGTGGAGCCCGATGTCCTCATCGGGCTTAGTTCCGCTCGCTCCCGAACCAGGCAGCGGCGCGACATCGGGCTCCACCTTCGGTCGGTTGTCTCTCGAGTAAATGAGCACCTCATACCCGTGTCTGTTGAAATTTGGACTTTTCCGGTGGTAGCGGCCGTCGTCCCGACGGCCATCGCTTGAGGTGGCGGTCAGGGACGACCGCCGCTACCTGTAGTCAAATTCTCACCAGCCGTTGGTATCAACGGCACTGGGGCGTATCGCCACCGCGGTGCCGGTCGCAGCCGTTTTTTTAGAAACACCGATCCCTTTGGCAGAAAATACTCGCACGGAGGGTGATCCCCTTGTGCCGTTGCCTCCGGTCTCGTTCTGCGCCTCCACCAGCCTCGCCCCAGTCCTGCCCCAGCCATGAAGACTCCGCGCGTTCGCGTCGCCTTGTCCGTCTGCGCCCTTGGCCTTGCCATCGGTGTTTTCCTCGCCCTCCGCCCGCGGATTACCACCGCCGGTTCCGCCCGGTCGGGTGAGTCGATCTCCTCGACTCCGCTGCACGCGCACACTCATGCGCACGCGCCCGCCGACGTTCCGTTGCATCCGGCCGACGCCGATGCGGCCGAGCATCGGCACGGCGCGCTCGTCCGCCCCCTCCCGGCCGCGCGCGTCGCGGCGGTGCGCGCCGAGGCGCAGGCCCGGGCCGCCGCGTTCGACGGCTGGCTCACCACGTGGCGTCGGGCCGATGACACCGCGCAACCGGCGCTCGCCGCCGCGGGCCGCGACCTCGCGCTCGCCCGCCGCGCCGCGCTCAGGGACCTCATCGCCGTGGATCCGCGGCTCGCCCTGGAACTCGCCGTCCCCGCGGGCCTGCACGCCGAGCTGCCTGCGGCCGTGCGCGGGCTCCTCGAGCGGCGCATCGACGGCCGCGGCGACTTCGATGTGCAGATTGCCTGCGGCGATCAGGGCACGCGCATCGATCGCACCGCGGTGATCGGCGGCGAACGCCTGGCCGTTTTCTCCTTCGGCCGGCGCGACCGGCAGACCACCAAGCTGGGCGTGCCGTTGCACGGCATCGCGATCGACGGCGTGCTGGCCCTGGCCGACACGCCGTATCGGCTTCTCGATGACAGCGAGAAGACCGCGCGCGGCCTCGCCTTCGACGCCATCGCGGTCGCCGTCGGCGGCGAGGTGCAGACCCTGGCCGACACGGCCGGGCTCGACGCCCTCGTCGCGCGCCTCCACGCCGCCGAGGCCCGGCCCGGCCCGCACGTCACCCGCGAGTCGGAGTCCGGCGCGCCGGCCGCGCCCGGCACGCCCGACACCGCGGCGGTCACCTCGCCGCCGAGCTGGATCCTCGGCGACAAACGCGTGCTCTGGGTGAAGGTCGATTTCTCCGATTCGCCCGGCGCCGTCGCCACCGATGCCGAGATCGCCGCCACCAACGCCACCGTCAGCGAGTTCTACCGCGCCAATTCCGCCGGCCGCACCACCGTCACCTTCACGACCCTCCCCGCCGTGCTCCGCCTGCCGCGGGAGAAGGCGGTCTACAACCAGTCCGCGACCAGCGACGACGAGATCGCGGAGTCCGCCCGGACCCTCGCCAAGCAATACGACGCGGCCAACGGCGGCGCGGGCACTTACGACCCCGACCGCTACGACCGCTGGATCGTCCTGTTCAGCAAGATTGCGGTCCACACCTTTGCCGGCCGCGCCCAGCTCGGCGGACCGCGCGTGAAGATGCACGGCACCATCGTGCCCGGCACCGTGGCGCACGAGCTCGGCCACACCCAGAGCCTCGATCACTCCCACTACTGGCTGCCCTCGGGCGCCACGGCCGTCGGTGCCGGCGCGCACGTGGAATACGGCGACATCTTCGACGCCATGGGCAGCTCCGGGAGCAGCACCAACAATCACTTCAGCGCGCCCCAGAAGGCGAAGCTCGGCTACCTCGACGGCCCGGCGGTGACGACCGTCACCGCCTCCGGCACCTACCGCGTGGCCCGGCACGACCACGCCGATTCCGCCGGCGTGCGCGGCTTGAAGATCGCCCCGGCCGATCTCGATTACGAATACTGGGTCGAGCACCGGCGCTTCGGGCCGGATTCGTTCACCGCCGCCCAGTTCGATCGCCTGCGCAACGGCGCGCTCCTGCACTGGGGCGTCGGCCGGGCCCCGAAATTCACCTCCGGCGCCGGCAGCTACCTCGTGGACGCGACGCCCTCCTCCGCCGGCGGCGCGACCGACTCCGCCCTGCGCACCGGCGAGACCTTCGTCGATCCCGACGCCGGCGTCACGATCAAGACCCTCGCCGCCGGCGGCACGGCGCCGGGCGAATACATCGACGTCCAGGTCTCGTTCGGCGCGACCGATGGCAACCGCAACCCGACCCTCCAGGCCGCCGCGCCCGCCGGCGTGCTGCGCGCCCGCACCAACATCATCTTCAACGCCACCGGCAGCGACCCCGATGGCGATGCGGTCTACTACCGCTGGGATTTCGGCGACGCCACCGTCCAGCCCAATCTCAACAACATCACCCGCCGCTTCACCAAGGGCGGCGCCTATTCGCTCCGCGTCTCCGCGCACGACGGCAAGGGCGGCATCGCCAGCCGCACGCTCCCGCTCACCGTGGCCGACCCGCTGCTCGAGTGGACGCAGCGCGGCGCGGGCGTGACCGCCAACGCCCTCTACGGCGCGATCTACGCCGGCGGGAAGTTCGTCGCCGCCGGCGATGCCAGCACCGTCCTGACCTCGGTCGACGGCGTCGCTTGGTCGGCTGCGACGACGCCCGGCACGGCCAATTTCTACCGCGCCCTCGCCCACAACGGCACGCGGTTCGTCGTCGTCGGCCCCGGGCCGAGCGCCACCGACCGCGGCGCGGCCGCGTATTCGGATGATGGACTCACCTGGACCGCCGCCACGCTCCCCGCCAATGTCGGCACGCTGAACGGCGTCGCGTGGGGCGCCGGCGTCTTCGTGGCCGCCGGCGAGACCGGCCGGATCTACTCCTCCACCGACGGCACGGCGTGGACCGACGTCGCCGCCCCCGTCACCAACACTCTCCGCTCCGTCCTCTACGCCAACAACCGTTTCGTGATCGTCGGCGACAGCGGGCGCCTCCTCACCTCGGCCGATGGCCGCACGTGGGAGAACCGTTCCGTCCCCACCGGCAACACCCTCGGCACTGTCGCGTTTCACCAGGACGCCTGGTATGCCTCCACCGCCACGCTGGAGTGCTTCACCTCGACGGATGCCGTCACCTGGACGCGCATCTCCACCGCCGGCCGGCCCAACAACGTGCTCCGCCTCATGTCCACCTCCGGCGTGCTGTTCGCCGCGACGACGAACGGCAGCATCGCCCTCACCGAGCAGCCGCGGACCTGGGTCACCCACCAGATCACCACCGCCGCCGCCACCAGTTTCCAGGGCGCCACCGAGGGCCGCGGCACGCTCGTGCTCGTGGGCAGCCGCGGGTTGATCTACACCGCCGCCGCGGCGACCTCGATCTCGCCGCCCATCGCCGCGCCCTCCCTCCGCCTCGAGGCCGACTCGCTCAAGGTCTCCGTCGGCAAGAACAACATCCTTTCCGCCAGCGGCGCCGGCTTCACCCGGCTCGAACTCTACGCCAACGGCACCAAGGTCAGCGAAATCAACGGCTCCGGCGGCGCCTTCGCCTGGACGCCCGCCGCCATCGGCAACTACTCGCTCGTGGTCCGCGGCATCGCGGCCAGCGGCGAGAGCATCGTCTCCGAGTCCTACCTTGCCCGCGCCGGCGTCGCGCGCTGGAACTGGCGCAACCCGTCGCCCGTCGGCACCGATCTCAGCGGCGCCGTGCGCGTCGGCGGCAAGTGGTGGATCGTCGGCCGCACCGGGGCGTTCGTCACGCTCGCCGACGACGGCACGTTCGAGCGCGTGGACTTTCCCACCACGCAGCACCTCACCGGCATCTCCTACGCCGCCGGCCAGTTCGTCGTCTCCGCCGGCTATTTCGACAATGCCGCCAACGAGGACATCGGCCCCATCTGGACCTCGAAGGATGGCTACACCTGGTCCCTGTCCACCGCCGCCACCCTCAGCGGCCTCAATATCAACTTCGTCACCTACGGCCAGGACAAGTGGGTCATCGGCAGTGTCGGCGCCGTCATCCTGACGTCACCCGACGGCGTGAACTGGACGCGCCAGATCAGCGGACTCGCCACGGCCATCCGCGCAGCCGTCTACGGTGGCAACACCTGGGTCGCCGTCGGCTCCAGCGGCAAGATCATCTCCTCGCCTGACGCCGTGCGCTGGACCGAACGCTCCAGCGGCGTGACCGGCGAACTGACCGGAGTCGCGTATAACGACGGCGTCTTCGTCGTCTCCGGCGCCGGCGGCGTCATCCTGCGCTCGACCGATGGCGCGACCTGGACGCGCCAGACGTCCGGCACCACCAACGCCCTCAACGGCGTCGGCGTGGTCGGCGGCTCCTTCGTCGTCGCGGGCGACGGCGGCGTCACGCTCTTCTCGCCGGAGGGCACCGCGTGGACCCGCTCGTCGATGGAGAACAAGTTCAGCAACTCCACCGCGCTTGCGACGGCGGCGGACCGGGCGGTCATGGTCGGCCGCGCCGGCGAAATCTACACCTCCAACCACCCCGGTGCGTGGCAGCGCGTCACCACCGGCACGGGCGAGACGCGCGCGGCCGTGGTCTTCGGCGGCGGGCGGTTCGTCAGCGTGGGTTCGCGCACGGATCCGATCACCAACACGGTCAACACGCCGATCTCCTATTCCGCGGACGGCCGGCGCTGGACCCGCGCGACGACGAGCACGGCGCTCAACGCCGCGAATCTCTTCAACGTCGCCTACGCGCAGAACACCTTCGTCGCGGTCGGCGATCTCGGACGGATCTTCACCTCCGCCAATGGCGCCGACTGGACCAGCCGGACCAGCGGCCTCACCACGTCCCTCTTCGCCGTCGCGGGCGGCCCGGCCGGCTTCGCCGCCGCGGGGTCGAACGGCGCGATCGTTTCCTCCGCCGATGGCATCACCTGGGAGACGCGCGCCAGCGGCACCACCAACTCGTTGAACAGCCTCACCCACGGCGCCGGCCGCTTCGTCGCCGTCGGCAACAACGGCGCGATCGTGTCCTCCACCGATGGCGCCACGTGGACCGTCGCCAGCAGCGGCGTCACGGCCTCGCTGATCGTCGTGCGCTGGTTCGAGAACGTCGGTTTCCTCGCCGCCGGCAACAGCGGCACGATGCTCAGCTCGACCGACGGCCTCACCTGGCAGCAGGTCGAGACCGGCATCACCGCCTTCATCAGCACGCTGGCGCAGACTCCGATCGGCATCCTCGCCGGCGCGGGCACCAACGGCATCATGCTCCTCTCGCTCGACGGCAACAGCTGGTCCAACGCCACCTGTCCGGTCGACAAGCAGATGAACGGCATGGTCGCCAACGCCTCCACCATCATCGCCGTCGGCGCCAGCGGCACGATGGTCGCGTTCGATTTCGCGGATGCCACGCCGGCGCCCGTCATCGCAGCCGCCCCGTCGCCGCAGGTCGCCCTCGCCGGCGGCGCCGCCACCTTCACCGTCGACGTGCAGAACGCCGCGGGCGCGGTGTATCAGTGGCTCAAGAACGGCCAGCCCATCCCCGGCGCCAACGGCCCCGTGCTGACGGTCTCCGGCGTCACCGACGCCAGCCTCGGCCGCTACGCAGTCAGCGTCACGACGCCGACGGGCACCGTCACCAGCTCCGACGCCTCGCTCGCGCTGGCCACCGCCAACCAGGCCGGCCGCCTCGTCAATCTCTCGATCCTCACCGCGCTCACCGCGGCCGACAACGGCACGTTCACCATGGGCGCGGTCATCGGCGGCTCCGGCACCAGCGGCCCGAAGCCCCTGCTCGTGCGCGCCGTCGGCCCGGCCCTCGCCGTGTTCGGCGTCGGCAGCCCGCTCCGCGATCCGGCGCTTGAGTTTTTCACCGGCACGACCCGCATCGGCGAAAACGACAACTGGGGCGGCACCCAGGCCTTGCGCACGGCCTTCGCCTCGGTCGGCGCGTTCGCGTTTGCCGACGGCGCCTCGCTCGACGCCGCCATCTTCAACCCCGCCGTCGCGCCCGGCAACAACTCGGTCCGTGTCACCAGCGTCGGCGGCGCCACCGGCGGAGTGCTCGCCGAGCTCTACGACGCCACGCCGTCCGACGCGTTCACCGCCACCACGCCGCGGCTCGTCAACGTCTCCGTCCTCAAGCACCTCGGCACCGGCGCCGGGGCGGGCCTCACGGCCGGCTTCGCCATCGGCGGCTCGACCCCCCGCCGCGTCCTCGTGCGCGCGATCGGCCCCACGCTCGGTCTCGCGCCGTTCAACGTGGCCGGCGCCGTCGCCGACCCGCAGCTCGCGCTCTATTCCGGCCCCACGCAGATCGGGGAAAACAACAACTGGGGCGGCACCGCCGCGCTCCGGGAGGCGTTTTCCCAGCTCGCGGCGTTTGCGCTGGCCAACGACTCGCGCGACGCCGCGCTGCTCGTCGAGCTCCAGCCCGGCACTTACACCGTGCACGTCTCGGGCGTCGGCGGCACGACGGGCGTCGCGCTCGTGGAAATCTACGAGGCGCCGTAGTCGCTTGAGGCGAGAGCGTCGCCCCGTCGCCCTGCGCATGAGCGCAGGGACCGGCGCGTCCCGCCCGGGCCGAATGGCGCCAAGTTAAGCGAACCGGTCGTTCGTTCTCGTTCCTCGTTCTCGTAATCGTTCTCTCGAGGGCGTCTCGTCGGTCACGAGAGCACGAGAGCACGAGAACGAGGCTCGGGTTATCTGCCCTGCGCTGTCCTCGCGCCATTCCCGCCAGAGCCGTTGCCTCCCGCTGCGCCGCGCTCGACGCCCGCCCGCGCCCGCGCACACTGCGCGATCGTGCCGCCCTTCCTTCGCCTTGCCGTTCTCGTTCTGTTTCTCGCCGCCGCGAGTGCGGTCCGCGCCGCCGCGCCCGAGGCGATCCTCGTCGTGGTCGGCGATCAACACTCGGCCTACGAACGCGCCGCCCAGCTCGTCGCGCGGATCGACCAGCTCAAGGCCGGGAATCCCGGCGTGCCCCTCGCCATCCTGATCGACGGCGACTCGCTCGAGTATGGCAATGCCGTCGCCCGCCGCACCTCCGGCGCGATCGATTTCGCCCTCTTCGCCGCGCTCGCGCGCCGCGGCCCGACCATCCTCAACCTCGGCAACCACGAGCCGGAATTCTACGACGTCGCGGAAACCGTCGCGCGCCTGCGCACCGCCGGCCTCGTCGTCATCAGCGGCAACCTCCGCGATCGCGAGACGGGCCGGCCCTACGCCCCCGCCTCGACGATGCTGAAACTCGGTGCGCTCGAGGCCGTGGTGGTCGGCGTCACGACCGATCGCCTCTCGACCTATCGCGTGGCCATCCGTCCGCAGCTCGACCTCGCGGACCCGGTCGTGTGGGCGAAGGCGAACTTTCCCGCGCTGCTGGCGGGCGCGCCGCTGCCGATCGTGCTGAGCCACGCCGGACTCCGCGCCGATCGCGAGCTGCTTCCGCTCGTGCCCGACGGCACGCTCCTCGCCGGCGCGCACGATCACCTGCGCTTCGTGCATCGCGCGGGCCGCACGGTCTATTTTCATTCCGGCAGTTGGATGGAGTTCGCTTCGATCGCGCGTCTGCGGCGCACGGCCGATGGCGCGCCGGAGTGGGAGGTTGAGCAGGTCCGCCTCGCCGCCGGTGATCCGGTCGACGCGCCGCTCGCCGCGCTCATCCGCACCACGCTCGCGGCGCAGCTCACCGCGGACGAGACGGTCGTCGTCGGCCGCGCGCCCCGCGCGCTCGGGCCGGGCGAGGCGGCGCTCTTTGCGGTCGAGGCCGCGCGCACCGCTGCCGGAGCCGATGCGGCGATGGTCGGCGCGACGACGTTCGGCGCAGGCCTGCCGGCGGGCGAAGTGACGCGTTTCGCGTTCGATGCCTGCGTGCGTTTCGACGGCCCGCTCTTCGCCGCCGAGGTGGACGGCGCCTGGCTGCAGGCGCTGCTTGCCCGGGCCAACCAGGGCCCGGACACGCCGTTTGCCGCGCGCGCTGGCGAGAACCTGGTCGTGGCCGCGCCCACCGCGCCCGTGCCCGGCCGCCGCTACCGTTTCGTCACCACCGACTGGGCCGCGAAGAATGCGAAGACGTATTTCGGCGACTCCGCTCCCACCTTGACCGAATTGCCGGGTCTGAAGCTGAAGGCCGCTGTCCTCGCCGCCCTCCGCCCATGACCTTTCCCACCGTCTCCCGCCCCCGAACCGCGCCCCGCCCCCGCGTATCCAAATTCCTGCTAAGTGTAACGTATTACGTTACACTGTCCCTGGGCGCCGTGGAGGCGCGGGCGCAGGCGGGGGGAGGTGGAGCGGAGGCGGCGGCGCGGACACCGGCAGGGGGTGCGATGGCCGCTCCGGCGGCGGCCGCGCCGGCCGGGGCGGCCGGGGCGGAGGCGGACGAACTTTTCCGGGTGGGGCGCGAGCTGTTTGAGCAGTTGCCGTCCGCGCTGCGGGACCAGTTCGAGTTTCCCACGCGCGCGCAGTGGGACGAGTCGCTCGCCCGGATGCAGCGCGCGCTCGCCGGCGATTCGCTCGAGGATTTGGCGGCGCTCGCCGCCGACGCCCGCGCCGGGCTCGGCGCCGTGCGCCTCGTGCCCGGCTACGAGGATCTGGCCGACTGGCTCGAGCAGCGGCTCGACGCGATCGAGGGCGCGCAACAGGTCGTGAAGTCGCGTCCCGCGCCCGGACCGCAGGTGCCGACGCGACCCGGCGCGCCGCGTCCGACGGCAGTGGTGCCTCCGGTTCCGCACTACGGCCTGTGGCTGGCGCGCGTGCGCGACCGGCCCGTGCCGGCGCGGGCCGCGGTGCTGATGCCGAAGCTGCGCGCGGCGTTCGCGGCCGAGGGCGTGCCGCCGGAGCTCGCCTGGCTCGCGGAGGCCGAGAGTTCGCTCAATCCCACAGCGCGCAGCCCCGTCGGCGCCAAGGGCCTGTTCCAGTTCATGCCCGAGACCGCGAAGGCCATGGGCCTGAGCACGCTGCTCCCGGACGAGCGCACCGATCCGGAAAAATCCGCGCGCGCCGCCGCCCGCTACCTGCGCGCGTTGCACGGCCGCTTCGGCAACTGGGCCCTCGCGCTCGCCGCCTACAACGCCGGCGAGGGCCGCGTCAGTCGCACGCTTGCGAAGCACGGCGCGAAATCCTTCACCGCCATCGCCGACGCGCTGCCGGCGGAGACGCGCATGTATGTCCCGAAAGTCTGCGCGCTGATCGAGACGCGGGCCGGAGTCGCCCCGCACCAGATCGCCGCGCCGCGGCGCTGACCGCTACGCGGCCACGCGGCGGCGCACTTTCAGTTCGCCCTCGCCGCCGCCGACGGGTTTGCTCGCCCGGCCATGGGCTTTTTTGACCGGTTCAACTCGAAGCGCACTCCGTCCGCCCCCGCCACGCCGCCCGTGGATGCGCCTGCCGCTCCCGTTCCCGCGCCAGCGCCAGCGGCCGCACCGGCGCCGGTCGCCGCTGCCGCCGGCGGTGTGAAGGCCCGGCTCGCCGCCGCGCGGGAGAAACTCGATACCCGGGATCTGCCCGGCGCGCTCGCGATTTACGAAGAAGTCCTCACCGGTGGCGCGGGCGATCGGGCCGACGTGCTGGTGGCGATTTCGGGCGATCTCGGCTCCAACGGCCACGTCGCCGAGATCATCGAGCTGATCGCGCCGCGCTACGACGCCGATCGCCACGGACCCGCGACCGGCCTCAATCTGCTGCAAGCCTACCTCGCCGTGCGCAACGCGGACGCCGCGCAGCACGTGCTCGACATTCTGTTCTCGCTCAACCGCCCGGAGCTTGAGGACCGCCTGCACGGTTTCTCCAACGCGATCGCCGAACTCCTCGTCGCCCCGGAGCCGGTGGCCGGCGCCGGCGGCAGCCCGGGCGCGCCGGGCGACGCGCCGAAGATCGGGCTCATCACCGTGAGCAAACCGATCTGGTTCTACGGCCTCGACCCGCTCGCCGCGGAGATCCTGCCGCCCAAGGAGGGCCGGCTCCGGCGGATCGCGTTTGCCCAGCTCGCCGTGCCCGGCCGCGCGACGACCGATCAGGCGCCGCCGCCCGGGGATGAACTCGTCCGTCTGTCGCGCGCGCTGCCGCTCTGGCTCGCGGAGACGTTTTATTTCTCACCGTCCTACACCCCCGTCGCCGCGATCGGCGTGCGCTCCCCGCCGGCGGGCGAGGCCGGCGGCGGCCGGCACGTCGCGTTTGGCACCGAGTGGACGACCGAGAATCTCCGCCAGCTCGTCGAGACGAGCGGCGAGGGGCTCGACTACATCGTGTCGGGCGTCGTGCGCGCCGTGGCCGGTGACTACGAGGCGCTGCTGCGGATCTGGGAGGTGAAGACGT
Organism: uncultured Opitutus sp.; assembly: GCA_964513055.1. Classification (GTDB taxonomy): domain Bacteria; phylum Verrucomicrobiota; class Verrucomicrobiia; order Opitutales; family Opitutaceae; genus ER46. The sequence continues at coordinate 2,098 of CAZENI010000105.1, read as the reverse complement.
TTCGCGAGCGGAAGACGTTCACCGTGCGCTGGACGCCCTCGACCGCCGACGCCGCGCTCACGCAACTCCACGGCCAGCTCCGTGCCTACATGGAGTGGTCTCCGGCGAGCGCGGCGTTCGCCTACATCCTCCCGCCGCAGCCGCGCGCCTGGCTCGAGACGCTCGACGCCTCGCTCGGCCTCTTCCTCGTCGACAAGGGCATCCTCGCGCGCGACCAGCTCGCGCCGGTCGAGGCGGACCTCCGCGACGCCGCGCAGCGCGCCCCGGCGGGTGAGGCCGCCTCGCTGGCGCTGCTCACGCTGCTCGATCGCGCCACGCGGCTCGGTTTCGCCCCGCCGCCGGACGCCTCCCTGGCCCGCTCGCCGCTCGTGGCGCAGGCCCGCAAACTCTTCGCCTGAACCGGCCACCATGCACGAAAGGACTTCCGACCTCCGGATCCGCGCCCAGAAACCGCTCATCGCGCCCGCCGTGCTCGAGGACGAGCTGCCGCTTTCGGACGACGGCGCCGCGTTGATCGCGCGCACCCGCCGCGAGGTCGCCGCGATCCTCACGGGCGCGGATGACCGACTGCTCGTCGTGATCGGCCCCTGCTCGATTCACGATCCCTCCGGCGCGCTGGACTACGCGGAGCGCCTCCGGGCCGCGGTGGCACTGCACCCGCGCGAGCTGCTGCTGGTGATGCGGGTCTACTTCGAAAAGCCGCGCACCGTCGTCGGCTGGAAGGGCCTGATCAACGATCCGTTTCTCAACGCCAGCTACCACATCAACACCGGGCTGCGCCTCGCGCGGAAGCTCATGCTCGACGTCGTCCACGGCGGCCTGCCCGTGGCGACGGAGTTTCTGGATACGACGCTCGGCCAGTATTACGCCGACCTCGTCTCGTGGGGCGCGATCGGCGCGCGCACGGTCGAGAGCCAGGTGCACCGCGAGCTGGCGTCGGGCCTGTCGATGCCGGTCGGCTTCAAGAACCGCACCGATGGCGACGTGCAGGTGGCGGTCGACGCCATCCGCGCCGCGCGGCATCCGCACTGGTTTCCCTCGCTCACGCGCGAAGGTGCGCCGGCGTTCATGGGCACGGCGGGCAACGAGCACGCCCACCTCGTGCTGCGCGGCGGCTCGCGCGGGCCGAACTTCACGTCCGACCACGTGCGCGCCGCCGTTGCGCTGCTGCGCAAGAACGAGCTGCCGCCCTTCCTGATGGTCGACTGCAGCCACGCCAACAGCGGCAAGGACCCCGGTCGCCAGCCCGCCGTCGCCGCCGATCTCGCCGCGCAAATGGCCGCCGGCGAGCGCGCGATCACCGCGGTGATGATCGAGAGCTATCTGCTCGGTGGCGCGCAGGATTATCAGGCGAAGCCGCTCGTGCCGGGCCGGAGCATCACCGACGCCTGCCTCGCATGGGAGCAGACGCTGCCGATGCTCGACGTGCTGGCGGAGGGTGTGCGCCGGCGCCGGAGCGCCGCGCCGTAGCACCGGGGCGCGCGGGAGGCCGCCGCTACCCGGCTGCCACCGCGAGCTGGCCGCAGCCGGCGGCGATGTCGATGCCGCGGCGCTGGCGGACGGTCGCCGGGATGGAAAACTCCGCGGCGAGGACGTGCTGGAATTCCCGCGCCGCGGCGGAGTGGGTCGGCGTGCCGCCGTAACCGGAAGTCGGATTCAGCGGGATCAGGTTCACCTGCGCCGGCAGTCCGCGGAGCAACACGCCGACGGCACGCGCGTGTTCGGCGGAGTCGTTCTTCCCCTCGATCAGCGTCCACTCGTAGAAGATGCGGCGTCCCGTCGTCTCGCTGTAGGTGCGGCAGGCGGCCATGAGTTCATCGAGCGGCCATTTCCGCGCCGCGGGCACGAGCGCGGCGCGCTCCGCCTGGGTCGCCGCGTGGAGCGACACCGCGAGGTGCAGCGGGCGCTTTTCCTGCGCGAGCCGCAGGATGCCCGGCACCACACCCACGGTGCTCAACGTGATCCGCTCCGCGGCGATGGCCAGGCCGGCGTCGTCGCGCAGGATGTCGATCGCATGCATCACCGCGTCGTAGTTGTGCAGCGGCTCGCCCATGCCCATGAGCACGATGTTGCGGAGGCGGTGGGGATTCGAAGCGGG
>CAZENI010000104.1:0-19679 GCA_964513055.1 uncultured Opitutus sp. | reverse complement strand
CATCGAACCAGGGCGACACGATTCCGATCCTGCAGGTGCCCGCCCCCACGCGCTCCGTCGGCATCTACTGGGAACTCGCCACCTACAACATCATGGGGCCGCACAACGTCCTCACCCGCGACTTCGAGAGCGGCAACCTGCTCATCGAGCATCGCTTCGCCCCCAACCTGATCGCGCGCCTCAACCTCCAGACCTACGACAAGGATTTCCTGGAAAACCAGTATCGCTACGGCAGCGGCAACGCCCTGCTCGCCGGCGGCACCATGACCGCCGAGGCCTTCCGCCAGAATCAGGACGAGTCCGCCCACCTCGCGCAGGCTGACATCCTCTGGACCGTGCAGTCGGGCAAGGTGAAGCACACCTTCCTCCTCGCCGCCGACGCCAGCGTCTACGCGCTGCGCAACATGACCTTCGTCGCGCCGCCCGTGCGCACCTCGCCCACCATCAACCGCCGGCCCACCTACGTGATCAATCCGTTCGCCCCCGTGTGGCCGAAGATCCCCGATGCCGACATCTCGCAGGTTTTCCAGGACACCGATCGCGAGATCGACTCTTACGGCGCGTTCGCCAGCCACCGGATGTTCCTGCTCGAGGGCCGCCTCGTGACGATGGCCGGCCTCCGCTACGACCGCATCGACAACCACAAACTCTCCGCCCTCGCGGCCACCGCCGTCGTCGGCGCGAATAACCAGATTCCGGTTACGACCATCTCCGACGGCAGCGGCTCGAACGAGGACGCGCTCAGCTACACCCTCGGCGTGAACTACAAGCTCCGCGGCGACGGCCTCGTCGCCTTCGCCAATCACAGCACCGGCTTCGATCCCACCGTCAGCATCGACACCGGCACGCAGGCCGTCGTCCCCAACGAGACCTCCACCGGCCTCGAGGCCGGCTTCAAGGGCTCGCTCTTCGATGACGCCCTGAGCTGGAGCGCGTCGATCTTCCGCATCAAGAAGGAGGACGTCGCGATCGGGAATCCCGACTTCAACACCGCCGCCCTTCCCGGCACGCCGCAGTTCATCCTCGGCGGCCACGAGGATGCGAAGGGCTACGAGGTCGACGCCCGCTGGAACGTGAACGCCAGCCTCTACGTGCAGGCCGGCGGCGCGTTCATCGACGCCGTCGTCACCGAGCCCGCCGCCGCGCGCGATCGCATCGCCAAGGCCCCGCGCTATGGCGGCTACGCCGCGACGCGCTACGTGTTCCGCCAGGGCGCCCTGAAGGGCCTCCGCGTCGGCGCCAGCCTCAGTTACACCGGTGACTACCTCTTCAATCGCGGCTCCGCCACGCGCTTCCGCCAGGTGCATCCCGCCGTGACGCTCATCAACGCCTTCGTCGGCTACGCCTGGCGCGCGCCCGCGAAGTGGACGCACAGCGTCGCCCTCAACGCGCAGAACCTCTCCGACAAATATTACCTGCAGGACACCTTCCGCCTCGCCCGCGGCCGCGAGCTCCGCGCGACCTACACGTTGAGTTACTGAGCCGACCGTGAAACGCCGCGCCCTGCTGCTCCTGCTCGCCCTCGCGGGCCTCGCGTTCGCCGCCGAGCCCGCGCCGAAAACTGCCGCGTCGCCGCCCGCGATCCCGCGCTTCATCGCCGCGCTCCGCGCCGGCAAGCCGCAGCACGTCGTCATCTACGGCACGAGCCTGAGCAAGGGCGGCGCATGGGTGCCGCAGCTCCAGCAGACCCTCGACGCCCGCTTCCCCGGCCTCGTGAAACTCACCAACAGCGCGCGCGGCGGCCAGCACTCCGGCTGGGGCGCCGCCCACGTCGACTCCGCCGTCGTCGCGCTCAAACCCGACGTCGTTTTCATCGAATTCGCGATCAACGACGCCGTCACCCGCTTCGATCTCTCGCTCGACACCATCCGTCGCAACGTCGACACGATCCTCGATCGCGTCGCCGCCGCGTCGCCGCGCTGCGAGATCATCCTGCAGATCATGAATCCCGCCGTCGGCAAACCGCCCGGCGACCCAAGCCACCGCCGCGATCAGGACGCGTATCAGCAAATCTACCGCGACGCCGCCCAGCGCCGCGGCCTGCTCCTGGTCGACCACTCCATCGCGTGGAACCGCCTCCTCGCCACCGAGGGCGAGGCCGGTTTCAAGCGCTTCGTCCCCGACGGCGTCCATCCCAACGCCGAAGGCTGGAGCCGCATCGTCACGCCCGCGCTGCTCCGCGCGCTCGCGCTGACGCCCTGAGAAGCGGTCCTCGTAGCAACGTGGGCGGCGATCGCCCCGCTCGTCATCCCGCCGCGTGGCGTCGCGCCTCCTCCGGCGAACCGGTCGCGGAGATTGTCCCGCGCCCCGCGCAGAAAAAGACCGCGCTCGACCGCGTTCTGCTCCATCTCCGGAGTCTCCCCATGCCCCACCCCATCGGCTCCTGCTGTCGCCTTCGCGCGCCCGCTCCTGCGTCGGCTGCGCTATTTCTCTTCTTGGCCACGGCCAGTGCCAGCCTCCACGCCCAGGTCGCCGCGCCCGCGCCGGCTCCAACCCCGGCGTCCGCGGCCCGCCCCGCCACCCCGGCGGACGAGGCCGTCGTCCTCAGTCCGTTTTCCGTCAACGCCAGCTCCGACACCGGTTACGCCGCCACCAGCACGCTCGGCGGCACGCGGCTGAAGAGCGAGCTGCGCGACGTGGCGTCGCAGATCGATGTGATGACGTCCGAGTTTCTCGACGACATCGGCGCGCTCACGCTCGACGAGGCGCTGCGCTACTCGATGAACATCGAGTCGAGCGACGAGAACTTCTCGCCCGGCACGGACGCGAACACCAACAGCGTCTTCTCCTCCGCCTACGGCAGCCGCACCCGCGGCCTCAGCCGCTCGAACAACACGCACGATTTCTTCGAGACCAACGTCCCGCTCGACACCTACAACACCGGCAAGCGCTTCACCCTCGTCTCCGGCTCCAACGCCATTCTCTTCGGCGCCGGTTTCGCCGGCGGCACCAACGACGTCGCGTTCGACCGGCCCGACCTGCGGAAATTCACCGGCAACACCACCCTGCGCGCCGATTCCAACGGCAGTCTGCGCGCCTCGTTGAATCTGAGCCAGCCCCTGCTCCGCGATCGTCTCGGCCTGCGCGTCGCCGGCCTGCGCGCCGACGAGCGCGACTACCGCGAGGGCGTCGGCTCGAAGACCGACCGCGTCTACGCTTCGCTCCTGTTCCAAGCGATGAAGCGCCTCGCGGTGCGCGGCTGGCTGGAGAAATACGAGTCGCGGCAGCACAACGCCGCCAACACGCTCGTCGCCGATCGCGTGAGCCCGTGGCTGGCGACCGCCACGCGGCCGTATTTCAACAACGCCGGCCTCACGCCCGCGAGCACCGCCGCGCAGTTCAACACCGCATTCAACGCGCAGGGCGCCGCCCTCACGGGCTCCGCCGAGCGCTTCAACAACGTGGCCTCCGCGGGCACCGTCGTCTTCAACCTCGACGGCACGCAGCCGACGGCCATCCGCAATTGGACCAACACGGTCACGTCCCGCCGGCCCCTCGACGGCACGCAGGACCCCAGCATCGTCGATCCCTCGATCTACCCGCTCGATCAAAGCGTGATCGGCAACGCGATGCAGCGCCGCTGGCGCGCCAGCATCCACGGCTTCGTCTTCGAGGCGAATCCGTGGCGCGATGTCTACATCGAGGGCGGCTACAACCGCGAAGTTTTCGACACCCGCTCGCTGAGTTTCCTTTCCGGCAACAACACCGATCTGCGCGTCGAGCTGAACCGTTTCCTCCCGGACGGCGTCACGCCGAATCCCAATCTCGGCCGCTACTACGTCGAGGACGACATCACCGGCAGCATGTGGCGGAATCACCGCACGGAGCGCCGGCTGCAGGTCGCCTTTGCCCAGGATCTCGAGAAGCGTGGCGGCCGCTGGCGCTGGCTCGGCTCCCACCAGGGCGCCGTGATGTATACCGGCGGCGTCAACATGCGCGTGCAGCAGAACAACAACAACGCGCGCATCATCTCCGACAATACGTTCGACGGCATCACCTATCCCGCCGGGACGAACGCCGCCAACGACACCACGCGCAACACGCGCCGGCTCCGCGCGCGTTTCTACCTCGACACGCCGCAGAACAACAGCGGCCGCGGCCAGTTCGAGGTGCAGGCACCCTTTAATCTCTGGGACGCCGAGACCCGCGTCATCGGCAAGGATTCGGCCGGCCGCGACGTCGTGATCAACTCCGGCATGAGCAGCCCTTACGGCGCCCAGGTCATGACCTCCAACGGCAAGAAGAAGGAGGACGCGATGCAGTGGGGCCTGCAGAGCAGTTTCCTCCAGGGCCGTCTCAATCTCACGATCGGCGAGCGCTTCTCCAACGCCTCGTTTGCGCCGTGGGTCGGGCAGGGCGGCGCGAACAGCCGCCTGCCGCGCCGCTACAACGCCGCGACCGGCCAGTATGAGGAGCCCGTCCGCAACGGCGCTGCGATCGTGTTTCCCAGCAACGGCCAGGCGGTCGGCAACGCCGGCTTCGAGCCGTGGGACGCGATGCTCAGCCGCGGCGGCGAGTTCGACTCCCTCGAGGCTGCGACCAAATACAGCGTCACCTCGCGGATGAAGGGCGTCGTGCTGCATCCGCTGGGTCGCAACGCGATCCCGAGCCTGCACTACACGGAATCGTCGTCGGCCTTCGTCGCAGACTTCACGCGCAAATCCCCGAACGGCGCCGAGGCCCAGCTCGACGACGGCACGACGCGCGAATACGGCGTCTCGCTGCGTTTCCTCGAGAACAAGTTCGTCCTGCGCGTGAACGCCTACGAGTCGATCTACCTCGGCGTCTCGGGCGGCGCCATCGCGGTGCCGAATCCCGCGGCGGTCGGCGGCAACTCCGGCATGGACCGCGCCGACATCCGCTGGACCGCGATCCACATCGAGAAATCCGTGCAGAACTACCACCTCGTGAAATCCGGCGGGCGCTACGAATCCGCCGCGACGGGCGCGCCGGTGCTCGGCGGGACGAACAACGGCATCGATGCGGCCAGCCCGATCCGTTACCTGCAGGACGACGTCCTGAGCTGGCCGAGCGAAGGCGCCGCCGGCACGGCCTTCTCGCTCAAATACAACAACTCGTCGGACCGCATCGCGAAGGGCGTCGAATACCGGCTGATCGCGAATCCCACGCGTGGCTGGAGCGTGAGCGCGAGCCTCGCCCAGAACAAGACGCGCGGCGTCCGCGTCGCCGCCGACTGGTTCGGCGTCATCGGCTACCGGCTGAAGGACTGGCTCGCCGCGGCCAACGACACCGCCGCGCCCCAACGCGCCGGCGGCACGGGTCCGGCGCAGTTGCACTTCAACGCCGCCACCAACGCCAACGAGACGCTCCTCGCCTACATGCGCAGCGCCGCGCTCGGCTGGGCCTTTCTGCGCGAGAGCGAGGGTCAGGCCAACAACCAGGAGGTAGAGTGGCGCGGCAATGTCACGAGTTCCTATCGCATCCAGACCGGGCCGCTCAAAGGCCTGCGTTTCGGCGGCAGCGTGCGCTACCGCGGCGACCGCATCCTGGGTTACCGCGACAAGACCGTGAACACCGCCGACCTCGCGAACGATCCGATCCTCGGCGCCCCGGGGCTTTTCCCGGCGGGCGCGAGCTTCACCATCGCCGACGTCACGCGGCCGATCCTCGGCGGCGCCTCGATCAACACGGACGCCGTGCTCGGCTATTCGGCCACACTCTTCCAGCGGCGCATCCGCTGGAACGTGTCGCTCAACGTCCGCAACATCCTCGACGACGACAAGCTCATCGCCCAGAGCGGCCTTTCCTCTGCCGGCGTGCCTGTCGTCTTTCAGTATCCCGAGCCGCGGGTGTTCCTGCTCACGAACAGTTTTGATTTCTAACCGGTCCGCACCGCATGCCTGCCACCCGCTTCATCCCGCTTTTCCTGGCCGTCGTCGCGACCGCGCTCGCCAAACCCAACGTCCTCTTCATCGCCGTCGACGATCTCAACGACTACATCTCGCCGCTCGCCCACCACCCGGGCGTGAAGACGCCAAACCTCGAGCGGCTCGCGCGCCGCTCCGTCACCTTCGCCAACGCCCACTGCGCCGCGCCCGCCTGCCACCCGTCACGTGTCGCCGTGATGACCGGCGTCCACCCGGTGAAGTCCGGCCTCTACGTGAACCTCTTCGGCGCCCACGGCCCGCGCTGGCGCGAGGAGTCGCCGGTGCTCAAGGATGCCGTCGTGCTCTCGCAGCATTTCCGCGCGCACGGCTACCGCGCCGTCGGCGGCGGGAAAATTTTCCACGCCCTGCAATGGACGCCCGGCGATTCGCAGAACGATCCCGCCGCCTGGGACGCCTACCGCGGCGATCCGCTCGATCCCATTTCCAAGGACTGGTCGCGCCCGCCGCTCCGGCCCGACGCCGAGACCGGCCTTACCGCCGGCCGCCCGCTCGGGGAGCGCCAGCTCTTCGGCGCCGCCGTGCTGCCGGGCTCCGATGAGACGACCGGCGATCACAAGATTGTGGATTGGGCCGCCGCCGAACTGCGGCGGCCGCAGACCCAGCCGCTGTTTCTCGCCGTTGGCCTGTTCCGCCCGCACATTCCGTTCGAGGTGCCGCAGAAGTATTTCGACCTCCATCCGCTGGCGGAGGTGAAGCTGCCCGAGACGCGCGCCGACGATCTCGCCGACGCGCACGACCACCAGCGCCGGAGCTGGCACCAGTGGGTCGTGGCGAACCGGCAGTGGGAAAAACTGATGCAGGGCTATCTCGCGAGTATCAGCTTCCTGGATTTCCAGCTCGGCCGCCTCCTCGACGCCCTCGACGCCTCGCCGCTGAAGGACAACACCATCGTTGTCCTCTGGAGCGATCACGGCTTCCACCTCGGCGAGAAGGAAAACTGGGAGAAGTTCGCGCTCTGGCAGCAGACCACCCGCGTGCCGCTCTTCATCCACGCGCCCGGCCTCAGCCGCGACGGCGCGAAGACCCGCCAGCCCGCCACCCTCACCGACCTCTACCCCACGCTCTGCGAGCTCGCCGGCCTGCCCGTGCCCGCGCAGTGCGATGGCGCCTCGCTCGTGCCGCAGCTCCGCGATCCCGCGGCGACCCGCCGCACGCCCGCGCTCACTTCCTACGTCTTCAAGGGCGAGACCGCGCCCTCGCACGGCGTGGCCGACGCCCGGTATCGGCTGATCCGTTACGGCAACGGCTTCGAGGAGCTCTACGACCTCGAGACCGACCCGCACGAGTTCACCAACCGCGCCGCCGATCCCGCGCTCGCCGACGTCAAGGCGCGCCTCGCGCTCGCCCTGCCGAAGGATCCCGCCGCCAGCCGCGGCGTCCCCGCCAACTCCCCGCACAGTTTGAAAAAAGCCGCCACCGGCAAGAAAGCGTCGACCCGCTGATTCCGATCCGGAAGAAACCACAGAGGCAAAGACAGCACGGAGAGCCCGCTTAATCCTCGAGGTCTTCGTCTGATTCCTGCCCCTCCTTGCCTTCAATCCTGTAAATCCTGTCCAAAAGAGAACCCGCCCCGCCACGCCTCAGGATCAGACTCACCCCATGCGACGCCTCATCCCGCTTTTTTCCGCCTTCACCGTCCTCGCCTCGTTCCCGTCCGCCTCGTTTGCCGCGGCCGCCGGGCCCAAGCCGCTCAACGTCCTCATCCTCTATGCCGACGACTGGCGTCACGACACCCTCGGCGTCGCGGGCAACCCCGTCGTCAAGACGCCGAACCTCGATCAGCTCGCCCGCGAGGGCGTGCGCTTCACGCACAACTGCGTGACCACCTCCATCTGCTGGGTGAGCCGCGCCAATCTCTTCACCGGCCAGTGGATGTCGCGCCACGGCGGCGCGCAGGGCGGTCCCTTCAAGACGCCGTGGGCCGAAACCTACCCCGGCGTGCTCCGCGCGCGCGGCTACCACACCGGCCACGTCGGCAAGTGGCACAACGGCCCGTTTCCCGCCGAGCAGTTCGACTTCGGGGCGGGCCGGATCACGCCGATGCGGCACTGGATCAAGCAGCCCGACGGCACGGAGATTCACGTCACCCGGAAAAACGAAAACGACGCGCTGGAGTTCCTCCGCACGCGCCCAAAGGAGAAACCCTTCGTCCTCACGCTCGCGTTCGTCGCGACCCACGCCGAGGACCAAAACCCGAAGCAGTATCTGCCGCAGCCCGAGAGCATGGGGCTGTATCGCGACGTGCCCGTGCCCGTGCCGAAGACCGCGACCGAGGAGCATTTCCGCCGGCTGCCGCCCTTCCTCGCCAACGCCAAAAACGAGGGCCGCAACCGCTGGACCTGGCGCTTCGACACGCCCGAGCGCTACCAGGAATACATGAAGAATTACTACCGCCTCGCCACCGAGGCGGACGCCGTGTGCGGCCGCATGCTCGCCGAGTTGCGCGCGCAGGGCGTGCTCGACGACACGCTGGTCATCTTCACGACCGACAACGGCTACTTCCACGCCGAGCACGGCCTCGCCGACAAATGGTATCCCTACCAGGAGAGCATTCGCGTGCCGCTCATCATCCGCGATCCACGGATGCCCGCCGCCCGCCGCGGCACGACCCACGACGCCCTCACGCTCAACGTCGATCTCGCGCCCACGATCCTCGCCGCCACCGGCGCACCCGCGCCCGCCACCATGCAGGGCCGCGACATCGCGCCGCTTTATCTCGCCGCCCGGCCGCCCGCGTGGCGCGACGAATTTTTCTACGAGCACGCCACCGTGCGCAGCATCGACTTCATCCCCTCGTCCGAGGCGCTGGTGCGCAAGGACGTGAAATACATCTGGTGGCCCGACTTCAAACACGAGGAGCTCTTCGACCTGCGCGCCGATCCCCTCGAGGAGCGCAACCTCGCCGCCAGCCCCGCCCACGCCGCGACGCTCACCGCGCTGCGCGCGCGCTTCGCCGAGTTGAAGCAGGCGGCGCGGTGAACGCGGCCCGCGCCGCGCTGCGCGACCGCGCGAGGACCCGTCTTCCCGTTTGCCCCGCTCGCGCCGTCGCGCCATTTCCCTTCCGCCCACTCCGCGAATTCTCGCCCCGACAAACATGAAGACTCCCAAGCCCGGCACGGTTTCCTGGTTCGATCTTACGGTCCCCAACGCGGATGCGGTGCGGGATTTCTATGGCGCCGTCGCCGGCTGGAGTCCGATGCCGATCGAGATGGGCGGCTACCATGACTACTGCATGCTGCCGCCCGGGTCGAAGGCGCCCGCCGCCGGCATCTGCCACGCCTGCGGCGTGAACGCGGACCTGCCGCCGCAATGGCTGATCTACATCACGGTGCCGAACGTGGCCGCGAGCCTGAAGGCCTGCGTCGCGCACGGCGGCACGATCCTGCGCCCCGCGAAAGCGATGGGCGGCGCCCGGGTGGCAGTCGTGCGCGACCCCGCCGGCGCGGTCGCCGCGCTCTTCCAGCCCGCCAAGCCGAAGCCAGCGGCCGCCAGCCAGGCCGCTCGACGTCGTTAGCCCCGAATCGCACCCTCGCTTCCGCAGGAAGATCGCACAGGACCAACTCAACGTAACGGCTCCCCTCGTGCCCCAAGGCCAATCGACGGGCGTCTTCAAGGGCAGGTCGCGTTGCGTCCTGGCGGCCCGGTAATGCCAGCAGGACCAAGCTCGGTGTTTCAATCGGAGTCCGTTCGGCAGCAAGTGCGTTGGCCGTTCTTGCGCTGCTGGAGTCGTGGGCGTCTTCGCTGGTCACGATGACCCAGATCAGCGGGTTCGCCGCGCCCCGCTCGACGCGCGGATCGGCTCCTGCCTCTTCGGCCGCCGGTGCGGCTGCACGCTTGCGCCGTCGCGCAGCCCTCTCAATCTCGGCCCGTTCTTTTTAAACGGGCCTATAGCTCAACGGTTAGAGCAGAGGACTCATCAATGGTGCCGGCGGACGGGAAACCCCCGCCGGGATTTGGGGAAATTCGGTGAAACCTCCTGCCCGAGTGGGCGTGGCAACGCCGAGCCGAGCCAGCAGTGCACTGCTGGAAGGTGTAGAGACTAGCGGAGGGGTTCAGTCCCCTTAATCACCGCGACAACCCCCGACACCCGCAACGGGCAAGCCGTGGGTGAAGACATAGTCCAAGGAGCGCCGAAAGGCGCGCTAACTTGAATCCTTTGGTTCTGGGTTCGAATCCCAGTGGGCCCACCATTTCGATGATCCGAAATCTCACATGCTGAATGTCGGGGTTATGAGTGTCCCCGGCGGCAGAGGGCCGTCCGCGGCGGTGAGAAGTTCCATGCGTCGCCACGCGGGCGGACTCTTGCGCGACCGTCTCCCGGCCCGGGGAATGCGCGTCCGGTTCAGGGCGTCCGTGTATGATGTCGCCGGCGGTATCCCGCGTGAATTTCCCGCGACGGCGCAAAAATCGTCTCGACACCATGTGAGGGTTCATCGACGGCTCAACCCGCCCCTTCCCCGAGCGCATGCCGACGCGTGACGAAATCAGTCTCACGAACGAAGACCCACATTCCGAACGGTGGTTTGCGGAGGAAGTCCATGCGCACGACGCGGCGTTGAAAGCATACCTGCGCGCAACCTATCCCCGCCTGCGGGATATCAACGACGTCGTGCAGGAATCCTATCTGCGGATCTGGAAAGCCCGCCTCGCCCAGCCCATCCGTTTCACCAAGTCCTATCTCTTCCAGATCGCACGCCATCTCTCGCTGGATCTCGTGCGCCGCGACCGGGCATCGCCGATTGCAATCGTATCCGAATCGGTCACACAAGCAGTCTGCGATCCCGCGCCGCCGGTCGTGGAACAAGCGGGCGCCCGCGATGACCTGCGCGTGCTGGCCCGCGCCATCGACGCGCTCCCCGGCCGCTGTCGCGAGGTCATCATCCTTCGCCAGATCGAAGGCGTTTCACAGAAGGAGATCGCCGCGCGGCTGGGCATCTCGGTCTTGACGGTCCAGGTGCAAGTCGTGCGCGGCCTGCGAAAGGTCGATCTCTATCTGCGCCGCCACGGGGTGGCGCGCCCCCCGCCATGAGCGCACGCCTGCAGCGCCATGCGCACACGAAGATCGAGGCAGCCGCCGCCGAGTGGATTGGCCGGCGCGACGCGGGACTCACGCCCGCCGAGCAACGGGACTTCGACCGGTGGCGCGAAGCGGACGAACGCCATCGCGCCGCCCTCCTCGCTCTCGAGTCGACCTGGTCCGCGCTCGCGCGTCCCCTGGCTTCCGGCGCCGCGACGGCCCTGCGGCAGGAACTCGCCATCGTCCAGCGTCAGCGCCGCCTGCGCACGCTCCGGGCCACCGCCGCGGTCCTGTTCTGTATTGCCGGAGCATGGACGCTTCACTCGCTCCGGACGCCCGCGGAGCCGACCGCGATTCTCTGGACGCCCGAGCGGCGCACGCTGCCCGACGGCTCGATCGCCGAGCTGCCCCAGGGGGCCGAGATCGCGCTGGAGTTTTCCGCCCAGGAACGCCGCGTCCTGCTCAAGCGCGGCGAGGCTCATTTTGAGGTCGCGACGGATGCCTCCCGGCCGTTCCGAGTCGTCGCGGGTCGGATGGAAGTGCGGGCGGTGGGCACGGCCTTTGCCGTCGGCCTCACCGAATCGACCGTGGATCTCATTGTGACCGAAGGCCGGGTCGCCGTCGTTCCGGCGCGCCACCACCCACATCCCGAAAACCCGGCACCTGCGCTCGTGTCGGCCGGTCATCGCGTGACGCTCGAATCCGCCACGGCCGGCGCCCCGGAGATTCTGGCTGTCACGGACGCGGAGATCACCGAGCGGCTGGCGTGGCGGAATCCGCGGGTGGAATTCTCCAGGGCTCCGCTGTCCGAAGTCGTCGCGCTCCTCAACCGGCATACACCGATCCGCTTCGTGATCGCAGATCGGACTTTGGGCGCCACGGCTTTGAGCGGAGTGTTACGACTGAACGACACCGAGGCTTTCCTCCGCATGCTCGAGCGAGGGTTCGGCGTCTCTGCCGAGCGCGGTGAGCACGAGATCGTCTTGCGGAAAGCAAAGTGATCGCGACCTCCCGATCGCGCCGCCGTGACCACCGGGCACCGGCGTCGCGGGCCCGTTCCGCCGGCCCCACTCGGCGCACCCGCCGCCGCCGCCGAGACGGGTTCCGCGGCGAAGTTCGATTTCTGTAATTGATCCACCGGACTGCTTCGTCCCGGTAAGAAAGGCGCCTTTTGCACGGAGAGGAACTCCTCGGCCGTCCGCTTTCCACGCACCCCCAACCCCCGATCATGAGTGTCTTGCGGTCATACGGTCCGGCTCGACGGTTTCGGCGATGCCGTCGCGCCATCCTCTGGCTCACGGCCTGCCTTTCAGCCGCCCTCTTCGCCGCGGAGGGATTGCGTCGCAGCTTTGATATTCCGGCCACCACGGCGGAGCAGTCCCTGCGCCTGTTTTCAGCGCAATCGGGGGTCCAGCTCATCTATCCGTCCGCGGTCGTCCGCGATATCCAAACGAAGGCCATCAAGGGAAGATTCACGGACCGCGAGGCCCTCGACCGCCTGGTTGCCAGCACTCCGTTGCGCGTCGTGCGGGACGAGAAGACTCGCGCCTTTACCATCACGCGTGCGGACGCCGCTGACACCAAGGCGGCGAGAAACATGCCTGACCGATAGGCCACCCACCCACCGCCAAACATGGCCTTGTTGTCGTTCTCATTTCGTTCCCACTTTCTGGGCACCGTGTCGGCACTCTCCGCCGGGATCGTCCTGCTGGCGAGCGGCAGCCTGGGCGCCGAGCCCGTTCGCCGGCGTTTCGATCTGCCAGCGAGCACCGCCGAGCGCTCGCTGCGGCAGTTCGCCACCCAGGCCGGCATCACGGTCATTTTTCCCAGCGACGTCGTGCACGGCGTGCAGACGGCACCGGTGCGCGGCGACTATCGCCCGCAGGAGGCGCTCGAGCGCCTGCTTTCGGGCACCGTGCTCGCTGTCGTCCACGATCCCGATACGGGCGCGCTCACGGTGACACGCCCGCCCGTTACCACACCCGTCGCGACGCCCCCAAAATCCGCGACCGCGATTACCGCGCCCGAACGTGCTCCCCCTCCTCTCACCACCTCCATGAATCCGACCACCCGCCTGTCTTGGACCGCCAGCCTCCTCGCGGCTGTGACCGCCAGTTCTCCCGCGCAAGTCGCGCCGGCAGCTTCCGAGCTCAGACCGACCGAGTCGGCGATTGAGCTCTCACCGTTCGTCGTGAAGGAAGATCAAGACTCCGGCTACTACGCCTCACAGACGCTGGCTGGCGGACGACTGAAGCAGGACCTGAAAAACACCGGTTCGGCGATTCAGGTGATCACGAAAGATTTCATGAACGACATCGGTGCCACCGGCATCGAGGAGTTGTTTCAATACACAACCGGCACCGAGGTCGGCGGCATCCTGGGCAACTTCACCGGCGCAACCGGCGAAGGCACTCCGGAGACATTCACCGATTCCGCCCGCCGCGATCCTGACGGCACCTCGCGCGTCCGCGGGCTGGGAACGCCCGACCGGACCCGGAATTTCTTCAAGACCAGCATTCCGTTCGACTCCTACAACACCGGACGCGTCGAGATCAACCGCGGCGCCAATTCGTTCCTCTTCGGCCTCGGTTCGCCGGCGGGCCTGGTGAATTCGGAGGTCGCGCGCGCCACCTTCAACAACTCCAACGAAGTCAGCACCCGCCTGGGTTCAGGCGGAAAGACGCCTTCTTACCGCGGCTCCTTCAACCTGAACCGCGTTCTGGTGAAAGACGTCGCCGCCCTCTATGTCGCCGGCCTGACCGATCGCACCAGATACCGGCAGGAGCCGACGCGGAAGGACGAAGACCGCCAATACGGCGCGGTGACCCTCCGGCCGTTCAAGCACACCAACACGATCATCACCGCGCACGTCGAACACGGCCGGATTCGGGGCAACGCCCCCGATGTCCTGCTTCCCTGGCACGCGCTCGACACCTTCCTGGATCATCCGGTGGTCGGACGTCTTTCGATCAACGTCTACGACAATCTCGTCCGCTGGAACCATCCCGAGGGTCCGTCTCAGGCCCAATACAATGCCCTTTCGGCGGCGGAGCGGCAGCGCTACCGGGTCCGCGACGTTCCCACCGGAAACACGCTGCGCGCCTCGACATTCGGCCCCGCGTATGGACTGGTCTACGACGGCCGCAACGGCGCCAACCCGACTTTCGCCTACACCTCCTCCTTGCGCGGCACCGACTATCTCACGGGCGATCCGTTCTGGGATCCGGGCCGGGGCGGCACCGGCAACCCGCAGGATATTTTCCATGGCGACAAGTTCGAGACGAATGGCACCGGCTGGCTCCGCCAGGGTTTCACCGACCTGAAGACCTTCGATTTCAGCCGGGCCAATCTGGGCTGGAACAACGACTCCTACGGCCGTGATTTCGTGAATTACAACGGCTCGGTGCAGCAACTTTTCTGGAAGGGCAAGGCGGGCTTCGAGCTGGCCTACGACTACCAGGATCTCGTCCGCGAAAGTAACACCCAGTTCAATACGATTAATTCCAAGATCCTCTTCGACATCAACGAAACGCTGCTGCTGCCCGCCGACCCGAACTATCTCACCACCGGCAACGCCGCGCCTCTCCCCAATCCGAACTACGGCCGGCCGTTCATCGTATCCGGGCGCACCGGGCGCGAAGTCACCGACTCGCAACAGGCCGCGGGCCGCTTCACCGGCTTCATCAAGCTCGACCTCGCCGAAAAAACGAAAAGCCGCTGGCTCGGCCGCCTCCTCGGCCGGCACACGTTCGCCGGCCTCGTCGATCAGTCCGTCTACAACGAGTTGTTCGTGCAATACTCCGACAACTCGTTTGGCGATCCCGAACCCGCCCTACATCTCGGGCCGGCGACGGCGCGCCGCATCGGCACGACCGAGCGCAGCGTGCCCAAGATGGTCTACATCGGGCCGCCGCAGCTCAACGCCTTCACCGACCCGAATTTCTCGATGCACGACTTCGTCCTGTATCCGGCGAAATACAACATGGACATCCCGGACAACTTCTCGATTGCGAAGACGAGTTGGTATCTCGGGCCCGACGCCACCAACGAGAACATCGGCAACAATTCCCGGATCAATGGCAACGAGCGCTGGCTCACCGGCACCTTCACGCCCCGCGAAGTGCCGGGCAACAATCACCGCCGCCTCCGGACGAAAGTCGCGTCATTCGCCGTCAACGCACAGTCCCAGTTCCTCGACGATCACCTCGTCGTGAACACCGGCTACCGTAAGGACCGGGTGAGAAACTGGGTCAACACCGAGGCCAGGCGGATCGGGCTCGACGAGATCCCTGACATCACGAACGGACTTCGCCTGGAAGACGGCATGTTCACGAGGACCTCCTCCAGTATTTTCGCCTACGGCGGCGTGCTGCACTGGCCGCGCAAGCTCGTCCCGCTGCCGCGGTGGGTCAACGATGTGACGTTCCACTACAATACCTCGGACAACTTCGTCCCCGAGGCCGAGCGCGTCGATGCCTATAACCGGCCGCTGGCTTCGCCCAAGGGGTTCAGTAAAGACTACGGCGTCAGCTTCAGCTTCCTGGAAAACAAAATCGTCGCGCGCCTGAACTGGTATCAGTCCCACCTGCTGAACGCCACCTCGAGCGCCAATCCGAACCGGATCTACAGCAATATCTTCACCCAGTATGGCCGGCACAACCGCGAGTTCTCGCAGATCGATACGAACCGGGACGGCGTAATCGATCCGGAGGCCATCGCGCGGCTGAGCCCGGGCGAGACCGCGGCGTCGTTCTACCCCAACTTCGAGCGGGCCAAGTCCGCCTGGGCGGCCCTGGATGCATTCCTGACGCCGGAGCTCCGCGCCGCGTATAATTACCGCACGGATACGGACGGATTCTCCATCATCCAATCCGGCGGCAACGTCCGCGACACCCAGGACATCGAGGGCCGCGGCTTCGAGGCCGAGATCACGCTGAATCCCACGCCGGCATGGCGCATCGCCTTCAATGCCGCGAAGCAGGAGACCATTCTCACCAACATCGCGCCCCGCTTCGATGCCTTGCTGGAGGAATTCTGGATGCCGCACAATCAGCGCTTCGGGGATCTGAACACCAACACGCCCTCGCAGGTGCGGTCGGGCACCTCGTTGCTGACGGAGACCAACGGACAACTGGTCGAGTATTACACCGCCAAGGGCCAGGCCGGCCGGCCGCAGCCGGAGCAGCGGAAATGGCGGATCAACGTCGTCAACCGCTACGAGTTTCGCGAAGGCCGTCTGCGGGGCTTCTCCGTCGGCGGAGCCGTGCGCTGGCAGGACCGGTTCGCCTACGGGTATCCGATCTTCACGAACGCCACCGGCGTCATCCTCCCGGATATCGCCCGGCCCTACATCGCACCGTCCGATCTCAGCCTGGACCTCACTTTCGGCTACCGGCGGAAGATCATGCGCAACGTGAACTGGAGCGCCCAGGTGAACCTCCGAAACGTGGACAATTGGTCCAGCGATTCGGTGTCGGTCGTCCGCGTCCAGCCCGACGGTTCCCCCGGCCGCGCGCGCTTCG
The DNA here is from genome assembly GCA_964513055.1 of uncultured Opitutus sp. GTDB lineage: Bacteria > Verrucomicrobiota > Verrucomicrobiia > Opitutales > Opitutaceae > ER46. Next base: position 3,231 of record CAZENI010000104.1, on the reverse strand, counting down.
ATCCGCCGCGCGAGATTCTCCTCACGAATACGTTCCGATTCTGACGCCACCCCATGCTCCCACCCGTTTCCAAAGAATCAGCGCAAGTCCGACGCTCGCGTAGTTTCCCTGCCCGGCTGCCCGTCGCGGCCCTCGCGGGTGCGATCGCGCTCGCCCTGAATGGCCATGCCGCGACGCCCCCGCCGCCCTCCGGCAAAGTCATCAGCGTCCTGCGCAGCTTCGAACCCGGAGAAGATCCCCGCGGATCGGGTGTCGTCACTTCCGGCAGTCACGCCGACTTCAACCCGGTCGACGGAATTCGCGGCTACAGCAGCGACACTCCGTATGGGACGCGCTGTTTGAAACTGAATGCGACGGATCCGGTGCCGTTCAGCGGCTGGAAAAAGGCCGGCTGGGACAAGATCGATAAGATCTACCTGGTGGGGCTGCTGAAAATCCCGCACTTCCCGCCCGAGGCGGACGTGGTGCGACTGCGCTGCAAGGTGATCGAGGGACGCTTTCTGCTTTCGGTGGGCGGTCCGGTGATCCAATCGGGCACCAGCGATGTGTTCACCGATCCGATCGAGGTGACGGCAGCCAATTGCGCCGAGTGGCGGACGCTCGAGTTCTCGCTCCATCACGGGTTGCTGCGAAATTTCCGCCGCGCGCGCTACAGCAAGGACTCGCCCACGATCTACCAGGCCCGCTGGGGCCAGGAGGATTTCTCCCTCGTCGGAGTGGATCGCAGCGCCGGCATCATCCTCCTCGATCAGATCGAACTCGTCGCGAAGGGCGAAGGAAAGCCGTTCCCCCAGTTCGCGCCGGAAGTCATCCGTCCGGTGCGGATGATCGCGGACTTCGAACGTGACGAGGACCGGGCCAAGGTCGCCACCGTGTTGCACGGCTACGACGGCGGCCAGGGACAGGAGGACACGTTCAGGCAGTCGTGGCTCCGAAATCCGGATACCCCCAATGTCGCGCGCTGGTCCAAAAAGGAACCCAGGAAGCTCGTGCACGAGCCGGTGAGCCTCGCGCTGGTCGAGGGCGGCCTCACGGGAAAACGATCCCTGGTGGCGCGCGCTCACTTCGAGGAAGAGCATTCGTTTGGCCTGATCAAGGCGACCGGCGAACCCGGCGCCAACGCGCTCAAGATCGTGGTGCGCGCGCAGGGCCGCAACAGCGACCTCAACCCGGAATCCCTCAACTATTGGGGCATGGCGGTCGATTTCCTCGCCCTGGTTTCCCCCGAGCGCAGCCCGCTGCCGTGGGAGGCCCTGGGCGCCTCGGATGAATTGCGGCGTGGCCCCGGGCCGGGCTACGATTACGAGATCTCGCTGAAGCGGGCGCAGGGAATCTCCTACGGCTACTATCATGCCCGTCGACTGCTCCGAGAGGGCGAGTGGACCACGCTGATCATTCCGTTCGCGGACTTCGCCTGCGGCTACGGTCAGGGCGAGCTCGCGGAAGCCTTCCGCCGCCAGTTGCCCCTCCAGCCGGCGCAAATCGCGGGCATCATGTTCACCGGCCCGATCCGTTTCCAGATGGAGCTCATGATTGATGAGATCTCCTACGTGCGCGTGCCCGGCACGCCGGAATCGCTCCGCTCCTACTGGCAGATCCCGGATGTCGCCGCCATTCGACTGGAGAAGCACGACCTGCTTCGCGTCCCGGGCGTTCGGGCCGTCCCTGCCGCCCGATGACCGCGCGATCGATCGGCAACGATCTTCCTCTTTTCCCTCCGGCCGCGTCGCTGCGGTTGGCGGTCGCGGGGCGCCTCGGACGCACGGCCCTCGCCCTCGCGGTCGCGACAATGGCCGCGATCGCGGACCGGCCGTTGGCCGCGGCCGACCAAGTGGCCTCCTCTGCACCACGCCGGGGAGAAGTCTCGGTGAAGGTCACCGATCGCACCTCCGGCGAGCCGCTCGCGAGCCGCATCACCGTCGTCGATCGCAACGGACGTCTCGCGCCCATCGCCGCCGACAAAGCGCCATGGCTCGCGACCCGGCCGGGCGTCGTCTACACCGCGACGGGCGAGGCGCAGTTTTCGCTGCCTCCCGGCAACTACACGCTCTATGCGAACCGCGGCCTGGAATACAGCCTGGTGCAGCGCGCGATCGTGGTGTCCGTCGAGCCCGTGCAGCTCCAGCTCACGCTCGAACGCGAGGTGGACACCACCGGTTACGTCGCCTGCGATCCGCACATCCATACGCTGACCTTCAGCGGTCACGGCGACAGCACGGCTGAGGAACGAATGGTCACGATCGCCGGCGAAGGCATCGAACTGGCCATCTCGAGCGAGCACAATCATCATGCCGACTACGCGCCGTATCAGGCCAGCACGCGGACCAACCGGCAGTTCACCTCGGTGGTGGGAAACGAGGTCACCACCCCCGCCGGTCACTTCAACGCCTTCCCGGTGGACGCCGCGAGCCCGGTCCCGGAGTTTCGCTCGACCGACTGGTCAGTGGTTCTCGCCAGTGTGCGCAAGACCCCGGGGGTGAGGGTGGTGATGCTCAACCATCCGAGCAACGATCACAGCAATTTCATTCCGACCGACCCGAGCCGCTTTCATCCGGTGACCGGCGAGAGCCGCGACGGGCGCCACTGGGACTTCGACGCGATCGAGACGGCGACCTCGTCTGCCATGCAAACGGATTGGATGAAGCCGTATCGCGACTGGTTTCTCCTGCTCAATCGCGGGCATCGAATGACCAGCATGGGCTCGAGCGACACGCATGACGTGAATCGTTTCATCCTCGGGCAGGGACGCACCTACGTCGCGAGCCAGGCCACCTCGGTCGAACGGATCGACGTCACGGAAGCCTGCGAAAACATCCGCAACGGTCGCGCCCTCGTGAGCCTCGGATTGCTCGTGGAAGCCTGGGTCGGCGAGCGCGGCGTCGGCGACACCGTCTCGCTGCCCGGCGGGCCCATCGGGCTGCGTGTGCGCGTGCAGGCACCACGCTGGATCGACGCCGACCGCATCGAAATCTACCTCAATGGCGAACTGGCCGCGACCCACCCGATCCTCCCGCCCAAGGATTCGCCCGTGAAATTCGACGCGCGCCTTGAGCTTCCTCCGCTCGCGCATGACGCCTGGCTGGTCGTGATCGCGTCGGGGCCGGGCGTGCGCGGACACTATTGGCCCACGCCCCGACCGAACAAGCCGTTGCGGGCCGATTGGGAGTCCCGCGTGTTTGGCTCGACGAATCCCATCTGGCTCGACGGCGACGGAGACCGCCGGTTCTCGAG
>CAZENI010000103.1:16076-19728 GCA_964513055.1 uncultured Opitutus sp. | reverse complement strand
CGATTAGCGTGGATTAGCGGTTTCCTCAGCTGCCGTTTCTAGGTTGAGGGTGCCTTGGTTATTCGGGCGGCGAGTGAGGGGTGAAGTGGAAGCGCGTGAGCGACGAGGCTGGGTCGGTTTCCCAGGTAGGGAAGCTGGCGGTGACGCGGAAGGCGGTGGACGCGGACGCGGGATCGGGCGCGAGTTGGAGCGGGGTGGATTCGCGGGAATCGACGAGGATGAGGCGGTCGCCATCGCGGTGCCAGGTGCCGGTGGCGCCGCGGCCGGTGAGGCCGGGCTCGCCGGGCGGGCGCGGGATTTCGAGGCGCAGCACGAACACGCGGCCGCGGTAGAGCCGCACACTCACGGTGACGGGGCCGTCGGCGGCGCGGAATTCGTGCTGGAGGTTGCGCGCGCTGGTCGCGCGGAGTTCGCGCACGAGGCGCGGCACGGCGCGGAGCAACTCGAGCGTGCCGTAGTCGACGAGCACGGCGGCCCAGCAGAACGGGCGCGTCGCGGGCAGCACGAAGAGCCCCGCGCCGAGGAAGAGCGCGCCGACGAGCGGCACGGCGGAGTGGAAGCGACCGGTGCGGCGCGACGTGATGACGCTCCAGGCGTTGAGGCCGCACACCAGCGCGCCGAGGAGGATCAGCGCGGCGGCCAGCGAGAGGCGGAGGGTGTCGGGCATGGCCGGAACGGGTGCGGGGCGGGGCGAGTCGCGCGGGTTCGTTTCTTGACGGGATCAGTCGGACTTCAAATCGGAAGCGAGGCGCAGCGGCGGCGCGCGAGGAGGGCGGCGGAAGGATGGGGGATGAGCGGTCGGTTTCTTTTTTGGACAGGATTGACAGGATTTACGGGATTGAAGGCCGGGATGGTCAGGACTCTCCGGCTGATGGCGTGAACGACGCGGCGCAGAGAACAAACGGGGAAGAGAAAAGGCGTTATGCCATGGGCTAAGCCGTAACCATGTAGTCGAACTTTGCGCAATGAGGTAGCAGCCGAGGTAACGAGGCTGGTTTGGCCCGGTCACCTTCGTTCAGCCTCGTTACCTCGGCTGCTACTCTCGACTGCATGGACACGTTGGCTAAGCGAACGCGACGGTGCGGGCGGAATGCGCCATGGCGTCGATCTAAAGGAAATCGAACCGAAGATCGCGAAGGGCGCGAAGGAAAGGCCCGGCGGCCTGAGGAGGACGTGCTGCTTCGCGATCTTCGCGTCTTTCTGTTCCAACCTCGGTTTCGCGTTTCTGCTCGCAGCGGTCGCGCTCTACTTGGACTCCTTCAAATACGCCGCGATGGGATTTTGCGGGAGCGACTTCAAACCGGCGATGACGACCCCGGCGTTGAACTCGGCGCCGGCCTGGCTCGTGTGCACGCGTTCGTCCGCGAAAAGTGGATTCACGGCGGCCTCGCCGAGGGCGTCGTAGCGCTGCGCGATGAGTTCGTGCAGATCGAGGAAGGCGACGTTCTCGGCCGTGGCGACCTCGCGCGTCCAGTCGGCGTGGCTGCCGGCGGTGCGGGCGATCTTCCCGCCCTTCCAGATTTTCCGCGGGACGAGGGAGCAGAGGACGGGCGTGGCGCCCTTCGCGCGGACGTCGGCGACGTAGCGGCGGAGGTAGGCGCCGAAGGTGAGCACCGTTTCCTTCTGCTTCGTCGCCGGGTTCTCGCGCTCCTCGGTCTCGGGGCCGGTGCCGCGGACGGGGCCGCGGGCGCCGTTGTCGTTGTGGCCGAACTGAATCATCACGACATCGCCGGGCTTCAGGAGGGCGAGGGCGGCGTCCCAGTGGCCGCTCGGGAGGAAGCTGCGCGCGCCGGTGCCGCCGACGGCGCGGTTGACGACGTTGACCTTCGCCAGATCGAGGTGCGCGCCGAGGAAGTCGCCCCAGCCCCACTGGCCGCCGACGCCGTCGCCGCGGCCGTTGCGCACGGTGGAGTCGCCGACGAGCACGACGGACGGGAGCTTCGGGTTGACGGGGCGCGGCAGGCGCAGCCAGGAGAACCGGTCGGCGACGACGGCCTGGCCCTTGGGGGAGAGGACCTTGGTGACCGGGCTCGGGCGCAGGCCCTTCAACAACGCGACGACGGTCTGCGCGTGGAGGTCGGCGCCCTCGGCGTTGAAGTGTGTATGGTCCTGCGGATACAGCGCCTTCACCTTGTCCTCGCCGAGCGCGTCGAAGGCGTCGGCCTGGGTGTTCATGAGATCGATGAACGGCACGGCGGCGGCCTTGGCGATCTCGTAGGACCACTGGCTGTAGCGGCCGGAGCCGCGCTCGATTTTGCCATCCTCCCAGCGGTTGCGCAGCGTGAGCGAGAGCACGATGGGAATGGCCTCGTGGGCCTTCACGACGGCGATCATCTTGCGGAGATACCAGCCGAAGGTGTGGACGACCTCGCGCTTGTTCGAGAGCAGATTGTCGATCTCGCGCGTCTCCTCGCCGAGCCCGGGCAGCGAGCCGCGGAAACGCCACTGCTGGCGCGGCGTGGTCGGAGCCTCGGCGACGGGGCTGCCGTCGTTGTGGCCGAACTGGAGGAGGACCGTGTCGCCGGGCTTCAGGTCGGCGAGCAACTGATCCCACGAGCCCTCGGCGATGAAGGTGCGGCTGCTGCGTCCGCCGCGGGCGCGATTGACGATGTTGACCTTGGCGGGATCGAAGTAGTCGGCGAACGGCACGGCCCAGCCCTGCTGGGTGGCGCCGCGGCCGCGCGCGGCGGTGGAGTCGCCAGCGATGAAGAGGGACGGCAGCGCGGGATTGAGGCGGACAGCGGCCGGCGCGGGGTTCTGCTTGAGATCGGGCGCGGGCGCGGGCGTCTGGGCGAGGGCGGCGACGGCGACGAAGCAGGCTGTGAGAAAGAGAGTGGAGAGACGAAACATGGTGAGGGCGGAGGACGGAGTGCGGTGCGGAAGCGCGGGGTCGGACGAGAGGGTCTCTGTTTTGGACAGGATTTACAGGATGAACAGGATGGAAGGGAGCAGGCGCACCCGAGGCGACGGATGGAACTGGCCGTTCAGTGAATCCTGCTAGTCCTGTCCAAATTCAGCGGGCTTATTGAATCGAGCCTTCGTCCAGTTCGAGGCGGAGGTAGTCGTAGATGACGCCGTTGTTCACGGGGCCGGCCGGGATGGTGAGGGTGAGTGTGTTCTTGCCGGGCTTGAGCAAGGCGGCCTCGAAGACGACTTCGCGCTCATACCACAAGCCCTGGATGGAGTGGCGGGTGATGGCGCCGTCGATGAGGAGGCGGTCGATTTTGCCGGCGGGCTGGCCATTCACCGTGACGTCGATTTCGCGGGCGCCGCCGCCGCAGAGGGCGACGCGCAGCGTGGCACGGCCGCGCGGGGCGGTGGTGCCGGCGATGTCGAAGGCGATCGAATACGGCGTGGCGCGGCCGGGGGTCGTGATGCCGCGGAAGGGCAGCGACTTCGCGGCGGGGTCCTCGTTGTGCGGGACATGCTGGAACCACCAATCCTTCGCGGGATCGCTTTTGCCGGCGACGAAGGTCACGTCGTGCGGAAAGCGCTTCGCATATTCGAGCGGCTGCTCGGGGATCCAGAAACGATCGGCGCCGGCGAACTCGGAGGCGGTGCGGTTCGGGAGGCCGACTTCCCAGAGCGGGCGGCCGCGGCGGATGGGTTTCCAGACGAGTTGCCCGAGATCGAGGTTCTTGCCGGATTCGAC
>CAZENI010000103.1:0-16066 GCA_964513055.1 uncultured Opitutus sp. | reverse complement strand
CACCGACGATGTCGTCAGCTTCCACGTCGAACGGAAAGTCGAGCGAGTCAACGCCAGCGACGACCGATGATTTGACCGACCAGCCCTGCATGCCGCCCACGCGCAGCGTGTAGCGACCAGGCCGCACATTCGGCACGCTGAAACGGCCGTCGGCCTCGCCGCGCGCCCAGAACTGGTAGTGTTTCGCATCGGTCTGCCAGTCGATCTGGCGCGGGCCCGAGGGGCCGGGAGGACCCTTGCCGGCGGGCGCGGGCGGCCGCACATAGGGCGACGTGTAGGCCGCGGCGGTGAGGCCGACGCGGAGGTTCGGCGTCTTCGCGCCGGGCGCGTGCGGGTCGCTGACGACGAGGCGGCCCGAGACGGTGGCGCGCTGCGCCTTCTGCGGATAGTCGATGCCGGCGACCCAGGCGTAGGGCCATTGCGCGGCCTCCTTTTTCTGACGCGCCATGGCGTCCTGCTTCATCGCCTGCGGATTGGCGCCGGTGTTCGCATAGAGGAGAAACGGCCCGATGGTCTTCTCCCAGCGCTCACTCTCACCGACCTCGACGGCGGCGCCGCCATAGTGGCTGCTGCGCCAGTAATTGAAGACGATCGGCGCGGCGACCGGCGTGGTGTCGCGGTGGCCGAGGAACTCGACCTTGGTCGGGCCGCCGCTGAGGAACTCGACGGACGGATTCACCAGCCAGAAGCCGACGCCTTGCCGCGTGCTTGACCAGCCGAAGGCCGGGTTCTCGAACTGCACGGTGGTGTAGATGTATTTGTCGCCGTCCTTGAGCGAGGCGGGGAACGCCTGGTCGCGTTTCGCATCGACGGTCATCCAGTCGAAGGTGTCCGCGAGCTTCGCGGCGAAGCGCGCCTCGGTCATCGCGGCCGCGGGATACCCGGGCAGCTTCGTGAACGTGCAGTAGGTGTAGATGCCGGAGTCGTCGCGCCCGAGCGTGTAACGGATCTCGATGTCGGCGGGAAAATCGCCGCCCGGCGCCGAGCCGGGACCGTGGCCCATGCGGATGCCGCCGGAAATGCCTTTCACGGAGACCTCACCGCGCGCGCCGCCGTTCGACGCAGGGTCGATCGTGATGCGCGTGATGAGTTCCTTCGCGCCGGTGGTGTCGTGCGACCAGTAGGCGCCGGCGTGGCCGGATTTGTCGGTGAGCATTTCGGCGTCCTTGAATTTCAAGGACGCGAGGTCGCCGTTGCGCTTGAGGACGCGGGCGGTGAGCACGCCGTTGGTGAGGGTGAAGTCGGTGGCGGACTCGGTGATGGCGACGGGACCGGCGAGGGCGGAGGCGACGAGAGCGACAGGAAGAAGGATCAGGTGGCGGATGGACATGGTGGTAGGGGCGGTTGTCCTCAACCGCCCTGGTTGAGCGTGCGTGAGTTCAAAGAGGGCGGTTGGGGACAACCGCCCCTACCTGGGGCTCTCGTCCAGTTCGAGCCGCACGTAGTCGTAGAGGATGCCGTTGTTGATCGGGCCGGCGGGCACGATGATTTTCAAGACGTTCGTGCCTGATTTGAGCAGCGCGGCGTCGATCGCGAGTTCGCGTTCATACCAGAGGCCCTGGCGGCCGTGGCGCGCGATGGCGCCGTCGATTTGGCCGAGCGTGATTTTGCCGGCGGGCTGATCGTTCACGGTCACGTCGAGCTGACGCGTGGCGGTGCCGCAGAGGGCGAGGCGGAGCACGGCGCGGCCGCGCGGGGCGGATGCCAGATCAAAGGTGACGGCGAAGGGCGTGGCGCGGCCGGGCGAGGTGATGCCGAAGAAGCTCCTGGGCTGCGCGGCGGGATCTTCGTTGTGCGGCACGTGTTGGAAGAACCAGTCCTTCCGGAAATCGCTCTGGCCGACGACGTAGTTCACGTCGTTCGGAAAGAGCGTCGCGTAATCGAGCGGGATTCGCGGCTCCCAATACGCCTCGCCCTTGAACAGCTCCGCGCCGTTGCGGTTCGGAATGCCGATGTCCCAGAGCTGCCGGCCGCGGCGGATCGGCGTCCAGACAATCGTCCCGAGATCGATTGGGCCCGAGCCGATCCTGACACCGGCCTGGAGGAATTCGCCGAGCACGCCGTCGGCGAAGGCGCGCAAGGTGTAGGTGCCGGGGCGCACGGCCGGCAACTCGAAGCGGCCGTCGTCGGTGGCGCGCGTCCAGAACTGGTAGTGCTTGGCGTCCTGCTGCCAGTCGACGACGCGGGACGGGGCGTTCGATCCGGGCGGTTGCAGCGTCGTCCACGGCGGAGCGGTGAGGCCGACGCGGGCGTCGGTCATTTTCGCACCGCCGGGCGCGAGAGGATCGGTGAGCGCGAGCTGGCCGCGCACGGTCGCGCGCTCGGCGGGCCGCGGATAGTCGACGCCGGCGACCCAGTCGTAGGGCCACGCGGCGGCCTGCTTTTTCTGCTGCGCCTTGGCGTCGTCGAACATCGCCTGCGGATTGTCGCCAGAGTTTACATACAGCAGGAACGGCCCGATCACCTTCGCCCAATGCTCGCCCTGCGCGACTTCGACGGCCGCGCCGCCGTAGTGGCTGCTGCGCCAGTAGTTCAGCACGCAGGGCGCGGCGATGGCGTTGGTGTCGCGGTGGCCCTGGAACTCCACCTTGGTCGGCCCGCCGCTCATGTATTCCATCGAGGCGTTCAGGACGTAGAACCCGACCTTCCTCGTCGTGCTCGACCAGCCGAAGGCCGGGTTCTCCGTGAGCGGCACGGTGTAGACGTATTTGTCGCCCTCGCGCAGCTCCTTCGGATAGTGCTTATGGTGATGGGCGCTTTGCGCGACGCTCATCCAGTCGAAGAACTCCGCGAGCTTGGCGCAGAAGCGGGCCTCGCCGATCGCGGTCGTCGGGTAATCGGCGGGGTGCTCGAACTGGCAATACGTGTAGACGCCGGATTCGCCGCGCCCGAGCGCGTAACGGATCTCGATGTCGGCGGCGAACTGGCCGGTGGCGTTCGCACCGCCCGGCACGCCGGGGCCGGTGCCCATCTTGCGGCCTTTTGAGCTGCCTTTGACGGAGACTTCGGCGCGCGCGCCGTGGTTGGACTTCGGATCGATCGTGATCTTCGCGACGGCCGCCACGCCGGAGGCCTTGGGGCCCATGGCGTCGTGCGACCAGAAGCCGTATTGGTGATCGGTGAAGCCGCGGTTGACGCCGTTGGGATGGTGGCCGGGCGGGTCTTTTTCGAGATCGGGCTCGCCGGCCGGAGTAAGGAAGGTCGCGAGCATTTCCTGGTTCTTGTAGCGCAGCGACACGAGATCGCCGGAGGCTTTCGCGACGCGCGCGGTGACGATGCCGTTGGCGAGCGTGTAGGTGGCGGCGTCTTCGGTGACGGTCACCGCCGGTGCGGATTCGGCAGGGAAGGCGGAAGGAGTCAGCCGCAGGACGGCGCAGATGGCGCAGAGGATGAGGAGCGGGTGTGGCACGGGAAAGTGCGGAGGTGCGGAGTGGGGTGGGCGGGCGTGTGAGTTTTGGACAGGATTTACAGGATTAACAGGAATGGAGACACGGTCGGAGCGCGCGGGCGGATGCGTGCATCGGGTGAGGACGAGGGAATCAGAGCGATCGGGTAGTCCCGGTTTGAATCCTGTTAATCCTGTCCAGAAGGTTTGTGCTCAGGGCTGCTGTTTCAGCCACGCGATCGCGGCAGTTTGCGTGGCAGTGGGCAGGCGCTGGTAGTCGTGCGGCTCGTGGAGGGTGAGTTTGTCGGCGGCGCTTTGCGCGGCGTAGGCCTGGCGTGCGGACGTGACGGCGCCGCGGACATCGGCGGGCGTGGCGTCGCGGTCCATCGAGGGTTGCACGACAAGCACGGGGCGCGGGGCGATCGCGGCGATCACGTCGTCGTAGTCGTAGGGGACCTGCGCCTCGCGGCCGATGAAGAGCCCGAGCTTGGGCACGAGCGGACGCTCGACGCTGAAACGCGCGAGGCCGCCGGTGGGCCGGGCGGCGGTGTCGGTCCGCATCGGCGTGAAACCGGCAATGGAGACCACGCTCTTCACGCGCGGGTCGAGGGCGGCGGCGTGCAGGGCGACCGCGCCGCCGACGGTGTAGCCGAAGAGCGAGATGCGTTGCGCGTCGACGTTGGCGTCGTTTTCCAGCGCATCGATCGCGGCGCGGGTGTCGGCGATCATGCGGCCGAGTTGCGACCAGTGCGGCGTGCGGTCGTAGAAGGGCCCGAGCTCGGCCATGCGTGCGCCGAAGCCGCATTGATCGAAGGCGAGGACGGCGTAGCCGGCCTGCACGAGCGCGAGCACGGGATGCACGTCGCGCCGGTAAACCCACATGTAGCCGAGCGGATAGCTGTAGCCGTGAAGCCAGATGACGGCGGGGAGTTTCTGTTCGGCGGGTGTGCCGACGGGAAAATAGAGATCGCCGGTGATGCCGCTGCCGAAACGGATGCGGCGCGAGTCGGCGGCAGCGCGGGCGGGATCGTTCCAGCCGAATTCCCCGCTGTTGCGGGCGATGACCCAGGCGGGGACGTCGGGGGCGAGCTGGCCGGGATTGGCGACGGGCTTGGTCGCGGTGGCGGCGGGGCCGCGGCCGGGCGGGCCGCCGCGTCCGCCGCGGCCGGCGCCGGTGGCGACGGTGGGGGGAGTCTCGCCGACGAGCCAGGTGACGGCGGCGCGCGTCGCGGCGGGCGGGAGCGGCCCGGCGGCCGGGCGCGCGGGGAGTTTCGCGAGATCGACCTTCGCGCCGATCGTCTGGCGCCACGCGGCGAAGTCCCACGGGAAGAGGAGGTCGTTGCGCCAGGTGCGCTGCGTGCGGCCGAACTGGACGTCAAGCCAGTCGAGGTTGCCCTCGATGTCGTTGGCGCCGTGGAAGCCGGGCAGCCGCAGCACGCCGAGGCGGTCGGGCCGGCCGAGCGCGGTGTAGACCTTGAGCGCGGACGCGTAGCACTGCTCGTTGGCCCAGACGTTGGAGACCTCGTCGTTGAGGCCGTAGTTCATGAGGAACGCGCGCGGGGCGACGAGGGCGACGAGGAGGTTGGCGTCGACCGGCAGGCGATCCTCGCGGCCGGCGAAGAACCGGAGCTGCGGGGCGAACCAGAGGGGAAACATGCGCGTGGTGGACTCGACGCCCTCGCCCATGCCGCGCTCGCCGGAGAGCCGCCAGGGGAGGACGCCGCCGACGCCGGTGCTGCCGGCGATGACGGCGGCGATGCGGTCGTCGAAGGCGGCGGCGATCGTGGCCATCTTGCCGCCGCGCGAATAGCCGGTGATCGCGATGCGCGCCGGGTCGATCTCGGGCAGCGTGAGAAGATAGTCGACGACGAGCTGGGCGGTCCACGCGCGCTGGCCCATCGTGGCGAAATCGAATTCCGGATACACCGACGGGAGATTGGTCGGCTGATCCACGCTCGAGGGATATTCGCAGGCGGCGTAGCCCCGGCGGATGAGCGAGGTGCTCCAGCTTCCGCCGCCGATCAGGACGGGAAACGGCCCCGAGCCCTCGGGCAGCGTGAGGGTGACCTGCGTGGTGATCCTGCTTTCGGGGCCGTATTCGAGCCGGACGACGCGGGTGGTGTAACCGGCGGACTTCGTTTCCTCGACGGGCACGACGCGGTCGAGTTTCGGCTTCGGCGGCAGGGAGCCGGAGATGTGTTTTTGGTAGAGCTGCCTGATCTCGGCGCGGCGCACGGGCCAGTCGGCGGGCATTTTGACGGTGCGGCCGTCGTGAAACGTGAAGGGATCGGGGAGGAAGTTCGCGCTGGGCAGCGCGTCGAAGTCGGGCGGGAGCGCGCCGGTTTTCTGCTGCCACTCGTTCCAGGTCGGGACGGCGGGGAGGTGGGCCTGCATCCACTGGAGGTGGGCCTGGCGCTCGGCGGGCGTCATGGCAACGGCGGACGAGACGAGGAGGAGAGGCAGGAGGGCGGAGCGAACGAGGAGTGACCGCATGGGGGTGGGGAACGGGACCGGGCGGGGTAAGGAGCCAGACGCATCCTCGTCGCGGTCGATGCGCGGCGGAATCCAGGCGCGTGTCGGACAGTGCGACATCGGCGCGGGACCGACCCGCTATCAGCGGCGCGCGAGTGATCGCGCGCCGCCGAGGGGGACCAACAGAAGTGCGGCGTGGTTACGCCGCTGCGACTGAGTCCTCCCGGAGCAGGGCTCGGAGCATGTTATGCGTCTTTCTCGTGCCGGCCGATTAGTGTCGGATGGCACGTGGTGTCTTCGTTTTGCCGGGCGCGCGAAGTGCCGCGACCGGCGGTCGTTCCGCGGCAGGAGTGCCGTGCAAGTCGGCCGCGTCGAAGACGACGCGACCGCAAAGTGGGCGGACCATGCGCCGGGGCGCGGCGTCATGCGACGTATTTGATGGGCGGGCGGCGCGAGCGAGGCTAACCGCGTGGTCGCGCAGTCAATTCCGTCGTTTTTGAGCGGAGGATTCGACGTGCAGTGGCTTGAACCTGAAAGACGCAAGTGAACCACAGCGACACAGAGGCATGGAGAGCGCCGGGCAGAAAAGCAGGTAACGCGAAGGAGATGAAACCGCTGATGGGCGCTGATGAACGCTGATTTCTTCTGCCGGGCGGTTTTCTCCGTGCCTCTGTGTCTCTGTGGTTCCCCGAACCTTCGAGCTCGGGCCCGGCCAACTAACGGCCGGCCCAGGTGCGGAAGTCGGCGGCGCGTTCCTGGGTGACCTGCATCTCCCCGGCGGTCGGGGGGTGAAGTTGCACGGCGAGCCGGCCCTTGCCGATCGGGCGGAAGCTGCGGACGGCGGAGATGCGGGCGAGGACGGTGCGGTTGAGCCGGAAGAACTCGGCTGCGGGCAGCTCGGCCTCGAGGGTGGCGAGCGAGTCGTTGACGAGGAAGCGCTCGGCGCGGGGCGTCACCAGGAAGGTCAGCTTGTGCTCGGAAAAGAAATACGCGACGTCGTCGAGGGCGATGGGCTGGAATGCGAGGCCCTTCTGGGCGAGGATGCGGCGGCGGGGCAGCGGCGCCGCCGGGGCGGCAACGGGTGCGGCGAGCTGGGTCGCGAGCGCGGAGAAGTTCGCGGCGAAGTGGCGGCCGAGATCGCGGTATTTCTTCAGGGCGGCGGCGAGGGCGGCGGCTTTGACGGGTTTGAGCAGGTAGGCGATGCCGTGGGTGGCGAACGCGTCGAGAAGGTAGTCGTCGTGGGCGGTGGTGAAGACGACGGGGCAGGGCGGCGGGGTGGCGCGGAAGAGATCGAGCGAGAGGCCGTCGCTGAGCTGGATGTCGGCGAGGATGAGATCGGGGGCGGGGTGGGCGGCGAGCCAGGCGCCGGCGGCACGGACGCTGTCGGCGGTGCCGGCGACGAGGGAGTCGGGGGCGGCTTCCGTCAGCAATGCGCGGATACGCGTGAGGGCGGGAGCTTCGTCTTCGAGGATGAGGACGCGGAGCGGCATCGGGGCGTGGCCGCAGGAAGGCGCAAACAGCGGCAAAAGAAAATCCGCATTTTGGCGGGGGCGATCTGAATGCTCCGGAGTATTCTCCCATTGGGGTCTACTTGACCGAAGGGTGGAGCCCGATGCCCTCGATTTGGACCAGAGACAAGGGTCCTCGCTGGGCTTTGGACCGCTTGCTCCCGAGCCAGCCCGATGAGGGACATCGGGCTCCAACTCCACGACATTGCTTTGCTTCGTGGATAGGTCTGGCGCGGGCATCGAACCCGCGCCGGCGCGTCAGTTTTCGGTCCGCAACTTCAGCAGGCGGGCGCGCAGGCCGGCATCCCGGGTGAGTTTGAGCCCGCGTTGCACGTGCGGTTGCGCGTCGGCGCGGTAGCCGCGCGCGACCAGCAGTTCTGCCAGCTCGGTGGTCAGCTCGACATCGTAGGGAAACAACCTCGCCCCGTGCTCGATCGCCGCCAGGTGCCCGCGGTCGGGCGGCACCGCGCTCTGCGACCACACCCGCGCGATCTCCCGATAGACAAACGAAAGCTGCTGCGGCAGCCGCTGCGCCCGGAACAGCGGCTCCAGCAGGTCCACCAGCGCCTTGGCGTCGTAGCCGGCGGCGCTGCCCGGCGGCAGGGACTCCGCGCGCAGCCGCGATAACTCGAGATACGCGCGCGGGCGCGGCACGGGGTCCTTGGCCGCGCCGATCGCCTCCAAATACGTGCGCGCACGCTTTTCGTCCTTCCGCTGCCGCGCCATCAGCCCCAGCGACGCCAACAACTGCAGGTCGCGCTCGCCCCGGAGATAGGCCGTGACGAATTCCTGCCGCGCCGGTTCCTCCTGTCCCGTCAGGCGCAAGGTCTCGCCCTTGATCCGGCCGATCTCGCCATCGGTCGCCGCGCGCATGTCGGGCTGGCCGGGCTTCCCCAGCAGCCCGCCGCCGTCGGTCGACTCGATGCGCATGCCCTTGAAGTCGAGGTCAGTCCAATGAGCCCGGATACGCAGGGCCATGGCGCGGTAGTCGATGCCGAAGCACTCCTTGAAGAAGGCCTCCGTGGGCGGCTCCGTCGACGTGCGGGAGGCGAACTTGATGAAGCCCTGCTTGAATTTTCCCTGGGCGCCGAAGAGGCAGAGGTGGACGAAGACGGCGCATTGCTGGCGCCACCGATAGCCCGCGAACGCCCGATCCGGCGCCGTGCCGCCTTGCGTGGCCGGATCGTAGCCGACGGCGAAGAGTTTCTCCATCGGCAGCAGGGCCATCTCGCGCTCGACCGCGTAGACCGTCGCGGGCATCAGGCCGAGACCGGCCTCCGGGTGGGTTTGCGTCGTGCTGTAGCCGGCCTGGTTTTGCTGCGCATAAAGCTCGGGAAAAATATCGGGGGTCACCATGCGCTCCTGAATCTGGCGGGCAAACAACTCGGGGCTGCCGATCTCGATCCACTTGTCCGAGTATTCGATCGCCGCATACGCCGTCGCCAGGCCCTCCGCGGCCCACGCCGGCAGGCGCGGCTTCATCTCACTCAGCGAGAGCAGGACATATTGGCGGGAAAAATCCGCCATCGTCAGGGCGGGCAGTTCCCCGCTCAACGGGGTGGCGGCGACCGGCCGCTGTTCCCCGTTGGGCCCGGCCGCCACGAAATCCACGTCGGGCTCGGTCCCGACCTGGCGCCCGTAGTTCACGATGATGGACGCGATCTCCGCATCGCGCACGAAGGCGACGTTGGCCACCCGGCGGGCGCTCGCACCGGCGGAGCGGAGGAACTGCTCATACTGCGCGGTCTTGCCGCACAGCACGATCATCACGGGTTGCTCCGCCCGAATCAGCATGGTGGGCGCAACGACCTCCAGCATGGCTTGGAAGCGCACCAGATCCCGGGCGAACTGCCGCGTCGTGCGGGCCGAGGCGCCCGAGAGGATTTCAATGTTCCGGATTTTGACGTAGTCCCAGGCCTCGCGGGGCGGCAGCGGCCGGGTCTCGAAGACCTGAAACTCCGGCAGGCGCACGACCTCCTGCAGCGCCGCCGAATCCGCGGCAGCCAAACCGGCCGGCAGCAGGACCGCCAGCGCGAGGCGGAATAGGCGGGCGCGGAAACACGAAAGCGCGGAAGGCGAGGGGAGACGCAGGCACGACATGGAAGGCGCAGCGTATTTGCGCCGCGCGGCCGGTTTCAATCTGCAAGCGGTGGGGAGGCGCTGCGCTGGTCAGATTGTGCGCGCTGCGATTGTGCACCGGCATCGCCCGTCGACTCCGCATCTGATACCCGGGAGCGCGCTACCACATCAACAAGCAGGGAAACTAACGGACGGATCTCCCCGCCACGGCAGGGGCCGCGCTGGCTCTTCGGAACACACTCGGCGAGTGCCTGCGGGCGCTACGGATTTCCGCAATGAATCGCGCGCTTCGATGGAGGCTTAGGCGCGGCCAAGCTGCGGTTCGAAAGGCAATGCTGCTTTACTTCGGCAAGGACGGGCCGACGGATCCGCACGAGAAGCGCCATTGGGCAAGTCGGACGGGGTTCATGTCGTGATTTGTGAATCCGCCCTGCAGTTCTCACAAGACCACGGATGCGATGGTGCCGCGCGGACAGGGCAATCCGGTGCCGCCTGATTTCTTCTAAGTTTTTTGCGACTCAGGTGTCTCGTTCTGGCATGAGACCCTTTGTCGCCGGATTGCTCCTGCTCGGTGCGACGTTCGCGTCCGCCGCTCCGAGCGCGCCAACGAAGATTCGGTTCACTGACCTGCGTGCGGGTGACACCCTCCAAGTTTACTACTGGGCGGTCGGCTGCTGGGATTCGGAGGGGGCGGATTTTACCTTCTCGCCGGAGGGTCACGGGCGCTTCGCTGTCACGGAACACGTGCGCACAAACGATCCGCTGAACCGCTGGCAGCCGATGCCGCGTGGTTTCGTTTTCCTCGAAGCGGGTGAGTGCGCCAAGCTCGACCGATTGCTGGATTGCTACCGGACACCTCCTGCACCCGATGCGGTGCTGCTGACCGGTCCGATGATTCCCGCGGTGCGCCTCCGGCTTGTCCGCGGCCGCCGGATCGTCGCCGAGGAACAGTTGCAGCAGACGGGTTATCCCGGGCAGGACCTGCTGACGTTTGGCGAGATGTTGCAGGCGTTGCGCGTCCACGCGAAGCGATAGGAGTGGACCGATCCCACGATGCGGCGCACCGCCGCAGACGTAGCGCGACGAAAGCGAAGGCGAGTTTCCTTTCGAGAGGCACAGCCGACGAACTCGTGTGGTCGGCGCCGACGGCTTCAGAATACATTCGGGTTTCCGCACTCGTCAGCTTCAGCGTTATGCAGGAAGCCCGGAAACCAAGGATCGAACCCGGGGAGGATTAATTCAGAAGGCAGGAAACCATGAAATCGTAACCAGGCCGGTATACCTGCGGGGCTGCGGCTTGCCCGCCTCCGGCGCGGACGGGCGGGCCGCCCGTCCCTACCTCAGTCCTCTGCATTTTTCCTGGTTCCCTGGCTTCCTGTTTAATCCTCTCGCGCCGGGCTTGGACGCAGCCCCGTCAGGCGTGCGTCAGGCGGACGACGGGGAGACGCACGCGGAAGTGGCCGTCGACGGCGCCGGTTTGGAGCGACGCGCCGCTGACGAGCTGGACGCGCTCGCGGAGGTTGTGGAGGCCGATGCCGGTCGAGGGGAGTGAGCTGGATTTCGGGCGGAGCGGGTTCGTGACGACCAGAGCGTCGGTCTCGAGCCGGATCTCGACGGGCAGGGGCGAGGCTTCGTCGAACTGGTTGTGCTTGATCGCGTTCTCCAGCAGGAGCTGGAGCGAGGCGGGCGGGATCAGGAGATCGGCACGGGCGGCGGGATCGTCGAGGCCGGAGAGGTGGATCTGCACGCTGCGGGGGAAGCGCAGGCGCGTGAGCGCGGCGTAGGAGTCGAAGAACGCGAGTTCGTCGTCGAGCGGCACGAGATCGCGGTTCTTCTGGAGCAGCAGGTAGCGGCAGACGTCGGCGAGATGCTGGTTGAACGCGGCGGCGTGGGCGGGGGCGGTCTCGATCAGCGCGGCGAGGGTGTTGAGGCAGTTGAAGAGGAAATGCGGGGCGAGCTGCGCCTTCATCGTCTCAAGCTCGGCCTCGAGGCGGGCGCGCTCGACGCGCTCGAGGCGGAGCTGGTCGTTTTCGCGCTCCTTGATCAGGAAGACCGTCTCGTAGGCGTGGGTGACGAAGATGACGGCGATGACGACGCACGCGGTCGTGAGGTTGATCATCGCCCAGTTCTCCATGAAGAACGGCGCGTCGATCAGGCGCAGCCAGAGCCAGCAGACGGCGATGGTGACCGGGCCGGTGTAGACGATGTTGGCCGCGACGAGGAGGATGAGCTTGAGGATGGGCTGCGCGAACCAGTCGAGGTGCGCGCGCTGCTTGAAGAGGAGCCAGCGGTTGCCCTGCCAGATGATCGCGGCGATGCCGATGAAGTAGGCGGTGCCGGCCCAATAAAGGGGGTCGGCGGGCGTGAGTTTGCCGAGGAGACCGGTCACGCGCGGGATGACGAAGCCGAAGAAGGGGATGCCGAGCGCGCGCATCCAGCCGTCGCGGATGACGGCGGGTGGGCGGCGCGCAGCGCCAGCGGGCTCCGGGTTCGGCGGCGGATCGTCCGGCTTCGGACGGCGGTTTTCCACCTTCAGGCCGGGGCGGGTTGTCGTCATCGGGCGGCGCACTACGTCTGGCGGTGCGCCCGGAAATTCCAATCGAAATGAAATGTCCCTGGGCGATCCCGGGATCTCCCGCCGCTCACGCGGCGGGCTACGCTGAATCCCGTGTCATCCACACCTACTCCGTTCCTCCCATGCCCGACAACATCACGTTCAACTACCTCGCGATCCTGGCGGCCACCGTCAGCACCTTCATCCTCGGCGGCATCTGGTATGCACCGCCGGTCTTCGGCAGCGCGTGGATGCGCGAGAGCGGGTTCACGAAGGAGTCGTTGGAGCGCATGGGCGGGACCGCGCGGATCTTCGGCGGCGCGTTCGTGCTGGAGGCGATCATGGCCTTCAACCTCGCGGCGTTCATCGGGCCGAAGGCGTCGCTGTCGTTCGGGCTGTTTGCCGGCGCGGCGGCGGGCTTCGGCTGGGTGGCGACGGCGTATGGCGTGACGTATCTCTTCGAACACCGCTCGCTGAAGCTTTTCCTGATCAACGCGGGCTACCACGCCGTGGCGTTCACGATGATGGGGGCGATCCTGGGCGCGTGGAGGTGAGGGCGGAGTTGTTGAACCACGGATGACACGGATGACACGGATACACGCCAAGTTGACCGCGGACCCATCCGTGGTATCCGGGCAGTCCGTGGCGATTGGTTTGAGGGATGAGATTGGGCCGCGGTCAAAAACGAAATTTATCACGATGAACGAAAAAATGGATCCGGCGATGGCGACGATGATTTCCAATCTTGAGAAGAACACCGGTCGCGCGTTCTCCGACTGGATCGCGGAGGTGCGCGGGCTCGGGGCCCTCAAGCATGGAGAGGTCGTCGCGCATCTGAAAACCAAGCACGGGCTCGGCCACGGCTACGCCAACCTCGTCGCGCATGCGGCGAAGGTGGATGAGACGAAACCGGCGGTGGCGACGGAGGACGCAGTCGACTCGTGGTTCGCGGGCGACAAGGCCGCGATCCGGCCGATCTACGACGCGGTGATGAACGCGATCCGCGGTTTCGGCGGCGACATCGAGTTCGCGCCGAAGAAAGGCTACATGAGCCTGCGGCGGAGCAAACAGTTCGCGTGCGTGTTTCCGTCGACGAAGACACGCGTCGATGTGGGCATCCAACTGAAGGGCGTCGAGCCGGCAGGCCGGCTGGAAAAATCCGGCAGTTGGAACGCGATGGTGTCGCATCGCGTGCGGCTCGAGAGCGTGGGGCAGGTCGACGCGGAGTTGATCGCGTGGCTGCGACGGGCCTACGACGCGGCGTGAGAGGAGCGTGAGAGGCGTCGGCTTGCGCGAGTCATGGCGGTCGGGACGACCGCCGCTACCTCGGGCAGATCACGCCGGCAGGCTGCGGCGGAGGACGGCCATGGTATCGGCCTGGTGGCGGCGGACGACCTCGCGCGCCTGGTGTGCCTTGGCTTTGGCGGCGGCGGGATTTTTCGCCATCGCGAGCACGGTGGCGGGAAGGCGTGCGCGATCGGCGGCGTGGTCGAGATCGAAGAGCCAGTCGCCGAGGCCGATATCGCGCCACATGAAACCCTTCGTGGTCTGCTCGACAAAGCGGCAGACGATCGCGGGCACGCCGTTGCCGAGGCACATGATCGGGCTGTGCATCTCGTTGCCGAAATGGCCGGCGGAGCGCGTGTAGATGCTGAGCGCTTCGTCGGTCAGCCAGAATTTCTCGCGCCACGCGACGCGCGCCTTCACGTCGGCGGGCAGCGGGTCGACGAGCAGTTCCTTGCCGGTCTCCATCTGCGTGGCGTCCTCCGGGCAGACGAGGATTTTCAGATCGGTCTCGCGGGTGACGGCGACGATCGCCTCGCGCAACGGGGCGTGATCGTGCTCCTGCATCTCGAGATTGCGCCGGTGCTTCGCTTCGTCGAACGCGTAGCCGGGCTTGATCCGCCAGTAGGGGGCGTTGCGGAGATTGGGAATGCAGCAGAGGAACTTCCCCTCCGTGAGATCGTGCTTCTGCAGAAACGCGATCGCCGCGCCGTCGTTGCGCACATCGGCGGCAAACGCGCCGTCGGGGCCGAACGCGACCACGGGCGCGGTGACACCGGCGTCCTGCACGACGCGCAGCGACACGCTGTCGCGGAGGAAGACGAAGCTCGCGCCGTTCAGCAACTCGCGCGTGGGGGCGTCGAGTCCGTTGTTGCGCATGATCTTCATGCCGGGATCGCCGGCGGGGGCCATGGTGATGCCGTAGACGCCGTAGGGTTTGCGGACGTTGTTTTTCCAGTCGGCGACGTCGCGATGCGCGGTGAGATACGGGCCCGAGCCGTGCAGGAGGAAATCGCAGGCGTTGATGACGGCGCGGTCCTTCGTGATGACGAGCTTTGGAAAACGGCGGCGCAGCATCTCCTCGACGCCGTTGTCGACGGTCGAGGGCCAGAGGATCACGTCGGCCTCGGGCAGGTGCTTTTCGAGGAGGGCGAGGACGCCGGGCGTGTGGCCGATGTCGCCGATGTTCACCGTCTGCCAGGACGAGCGCAGCACGATGCGCGGCCGGCGCCCCGCCGTGGCGGCGCGCAGGGAGGAGACGAGCGCGAGGCCGAGTGACGAGGAGAGGAAGGAGCGGCGGTTCATGGTCGACGCCGACATGGAGCCGTCGCATCGCCCGGGTCACAAGCCCGGCGTTCGGGGCAGGGCGGGCGGGATTGCCGTTGCGCGGGCGCGCCGGAGTCGGCATCGGGACAGCCATGCAATTCCTACGACGGGCCGGGCTGGCGGTGATGGCGGCGAGTGGCGTGATGCTGGCGGGCGCTGCGGCGCCCGCGGCGGAGGCGGATTTCGCCGACGTGAAGGCGCAGATCGCGCGGCAGCACGATCGAGCGGTGGCGCGGCTGCAGGACTGGATCCGGCGGCCGGCGATCGCGGCGGAGAACCGCGGGTTTCCCGAGGGCGCCGACCACATGATCACGCTGCTGAAGGAGGTCGGATTCCAGGAGGCGAAGCGGATCGAGACGGACGGGAAACCCGGGGTGCTGGCGACGCTCGACGCGGGCGCGGCGCGGACGATCGGCCTCTATTTCATGTATGACGTGAAGCAATACGACCCGAAGGAGTGGTCGTCGCCGCCGCTCGAGGCGGCGATCGTCGACCGGCCGGGGCTAGGCAAGGTGATGATCGGGCGGGGGGCGACGAACCAGAAGGGGCCGCAGTCGGCGTTCCTCGCGGCGCTCGATGCGCTGCGCGCGGCGGGCCGGAAGCTCCCGGTGAATCTGGTGCTGGTCGCGGAAGGCGAGGAGGAGATCGGTTCGCCGAACATCGGCCAGATCGTGCGGCGGCCCGAGGTGCAGGCGGCGCTGGCGAAATGCACGGGCGTGTTCATGCCGCATGCGACGCAGGATCTGGACGGCATGGTGACGGTGAATCTCGGGGCGAAGGGCATCATCGAGTGCGAACTGGTGGCGAGCGGTCTCGGCTGGGGCCGCGGGCCGTCGCGCGACATCCACTCGTCGTTCAAGGCGATGGTCGACAGTCCGGCGTGGCACCTCGTGCAGGCGCTCGGGACGCTGGTGACGCCGGACGGGAACACGCCGGCGATCGCGGGCTTCGCCGCCAAGGCGCGGCCGCTGAACGCCGGGGAGAAGGCGATGATCGCGACGGCGGCGCGGCGGCGCAACGAGGCGCAATACAAGGCGCCGCTCGGCGTGCGCCGCTGGATCGACGACCTGCCGTTCCTCGCGGCGCTGGAGCGGCTGGTGTCGCAGCCCACGGTGAACATCGAGGGCATTGTCGGCGGCTACACCGGGCCCGGCGGAAAGACGGTGCTGCCGCACAAGGCGATTGCGAAACTGGATCTGCGGCTTGTGCCGGACATGACGGCGCAGGAGGCGCTGGCGGCGCTGAAGGCGCATCTGGCGCAAAAGGGCTTCGGCGACATCGAGGTGAACATGACCGGTGGATACGATCCGACCAGCACGCCGGCGGACTCGGCGTTGATTCAGGCGCAGATCGCGGTGTTGAAGCGGCGAGGCCTCGACCCGCTGCTGTGGCCGCGGCTGGCGGGATCGTGGCCCGGCTACGCGTTCACGGGCGCGCCGCTGAACCAGCCGGCGGGAC
>CAZENI010000102.1:9223-20125 GCA_964513055.1 uncultured Opitutus sp. | reverse complement strand
TGGGGGGAACCGGACGCGCGGGGGGGAATCGCGGCCGAACGGGGGTGGAGGAACCTTGGGGTAACTCTCTGCCGGCGGGACAGATGGCAGGCAAGAGAACTCTGCCGTCCGAAAAGCCCCAGGGCCTCTGGCAGCGAGGGGTGCTTGGGCGCGCGACTTGAATCACCGGATCCTCGGTCCAAGCATTTGAACAGAAGGTAACGAAGCTAATGAAGAAAGCCGTGGCGTAGCGGACTGCTTCGTTTACTTCGCGGCCTTCTGTTCAGTCCGGTTTGGGACTGAGAACTCCGCTGGGAGACATGTCGTGAACCGTGACAAGACCGCAGTGAAACTCGGGGCGACGGCCTAACCCTGGCACGGCTGAGGTTTGCTCCTGCTTGTTTAGCGATCAGCGGGTTGACCTTGTCAGGGCTGCTCGACCTCCGCGGCCTCCTGTGAAGTCAGGGTGAACTCCGAACTCGTGTCCGGCGGGGTGGTGGTTGTTCGTTGAAACACGGAACCAACCAACTGGAGGCTCAACCATGCGACCGCTGCGGTATTCTCTCAACGTCACCTTGGACGGGTGTTATGATCACCGGGCCGGAATTCCGGACGAGGAAACCCATCGGCACGCGACGCAGCGCCTCGCCGCGGCGGATGCCCTGTTGTTTGGGCGCGTGACCTACCAGATGATGGAATCGGCCTTTCGCGAACCGGGGCGCACGGGCGTGATGGCGGAGTGGATGACGCCCTGGATGATGCCCTTCGCGCGCACGATCGACGCGGCGAGGAAATACGTGGTGTCGGGCACCCTGGCACGGGTGGACTGGAACGCGGAACTCCTGCGCGGGGACCTCAAGGCGGCGGTCGAGCAACTGAAGCAGGAGCCGGGCAAGGGACTGTTCGTGGGCGGCGTGAAACTGGCGCAGGCCCTGACCGAACTGGGCCTGATCGATGAATACGAGTTCATCGTGCAACCCCGGCTGGCAGGTCATGGCCCGACGCTGTTCGCGGGACTGTCGAAGCACGTGGAGCTGAAGCTCGTGGAGCGGACGGAATTCAAATGCGGCGTGGTCGCCCTGCGCTACGAGCGCCAGGCGGAAAGCTGAGGAGGCAGGGCTGTTGAGGGCAACGGCCCCTACCGGTGTGCTGCCGCCAGCGCAATTCACACGAGATCGCTGAGAGCGCAGAGACGAGCCGATGCGACGCCAGAATGTTCATGGTTCATTCTCGTTCCGCCAGCTCTGCCTTTCGGCGACGTCTTTGTCACGAATCACGACATGACCCCAGTCGGGTCTGACCAACAAGTTCGCCAGCGGCGGCAGTTCGAAGTGGCTGACGCGCGACAAGTATCGCGACAAGTGGGTGGTGTGAGGGTGGGGGCGGTTGTCCCCAACCGCCCTTATTGAGCGGGCGTATCCAGAATCCCACGCGGCTTAGCCTGCGATCATCGTCGTCGGTTGTTCCGACCGGTGGGACCCCGTCTCCCTGACTGCTCCCAACCCGGACGTCGCGCGGTTCATGGTTTTGAGAGGATTTGCAGGATTAAGGACAGGATTTTCTCAGGACCGAGCAAAAGCTCCCGGCGACTCGAGCACGGTGTGATGGACGCAGCAGGACGAGGAATCCGGTAACTCCTCGTTCGGAATCCGGTGCTCCTTGAGGCGGAGCCACTGCGGCCATGTCGTCCGCCGCGAACATCGATCGGCCTGCCCCGTCCGCGTGGCCCCCGACGACGCCTACTTGCTTTCGGCGTCCCCTGTGGTTTTGGGCTTTGCACCTTCCGCCAGGCGATCGTGCAGGGCCTGCAGTCGAGCGTGCAACTCCGGGAATTTCGGCGCCGCCGCGGGCAGTGCGACACCGACGATCTCCCGCGCCGTCTCGCGATCGCTGTCCTGGATGGCTTCGGCTTGGGCGAGGCACGAGGCCAGCGTTTTCTCCGCGAGTTCCTTCAGCCCCTCCGCCTCGGTCTCGCGCTCCACGAAGCGACGCAGCCCCGCGGCGGCAGCGGGCAGGTCGCCGTGCAGTTCGTATTTACGATCGCCACGGCCGGTAATGGAGCCGAGCGCTTCCCGCCGCAGCGCGGCCAGGCGGGCGGCATCGACCTGAGCGAACTCGCCGAGGTGCACATACACCATCCCGGGGAGCGTGAAGACATGATAACCCTCGCCGGACCGCACGAAGTAACCTTGCCAGAACCGCGCCCCGGGCGGCGCATCGGCCAGCTGGTAGCTTTCCAAATCCCGGCGGCAATCGGCGCAGAATTCCGTGTTGGTGAACGGTGGGCGGAAGGTGAGCAGCCGAAAAAAGTCGAAACGGAGCCCGGGGCGCATGAGGCACCCTTCGTTGGTGCAGTGGCCGCGCTCGCTGTGCCGGCGATTGTCGGCGAGCCCGAGCGCGTGCCCCACCTCGTGGCGCATGATCAATTGTCGGGCGCGGCTGCTGAGTGAGAACCAGCCGAAGGCATACGCCCGGTTGATGAAAATGGCGGACGGATACGGATAGTGGGTGAAGTTCGGATTCTCCGCCTGCCCGCGGAGTGGGCTGAGCCGGCCGCGATAACACAAGACATAGAGGAAGGCCGTCTGCTCGTCGGACGGACCGTTGAGATATTCCAGCGCGAGCGAGTCGGCCGCCCGCCCCCGCGCCTTCGCCGGCGGGATGAGGTTGTCCAGCTTCACGGTTACACCGCCCGGCTTGCTCGTGAAGTGCGCCAAGAACGTCTTCAGGTCGGCCAGTTCGGCGGCATTCGGTTCGCTGCCTTCGACCGCATCGACTTCGACCAGCAGCTTGTCGTAGGGCCTGGCCGCGTTGGGCAGCCGATGCCGCTCCCAACCCAGCGTGCGATAGGGCTCCGTATCCGGGCGGGTGAGACACCCCGAGAGCCCGAACAGCGCAACCAGCCCAAGCCCGGCGGCTGCAAGAGCGGCAAGCCGCCGCGCGACCGGCGAACGGGAGGGTGGGTTCATGGGGCAGGGGGGGGCGAACGCGGCCATCATCGCGCGCCAGGCGTCCGCGACGAGCTATAAGACGTCGTGCTGGCAGCCCAGAATCATGCCTGTTCAATCGGGTGCTTTCCGGCTTCCTGGCCTTGACTGATCATCATCAACCAGGGCTGTGCAGTTGGCCGGCCCGACGCCCCCACACGCATGAGATTCTCTCGCTCGGGTTCCAGGATCATCGCCGCGGGTGCGCTGTTGCCCCTGTCCGCGGGCGCGACCGTCGCGGGGGCCCATGAGAAGTGGTTTGTCTCGGGCGACACGCCGGCGCTGAGCCGCAGCGGGTTTCTGACGGCCTACTCCCTGTCCGCCGCGGCGCTCGCGGCGGCCGTCACGCTGGTGGCGTGGTTCGTCTGGCGCCGACGGCGACGGCGGGACTTGGCGCCGGGACCGGAGTGGCTGGGCGCGACTGAGGAAGGCATGACGCGCCTCTTCGCGTTGGCTCCCGTCATCCTGGGCGTCCATTTCGCGGTCCCGCTCCTCGTGCTCGGCGTCCAGGGCAGACTTTTCTCCCCGAACAACCAGCCGGCCACGCCGTGGAATCTCTTCATTGGCACCTGGGAAATCGCCGTCGCGCTGGGACTGCTCACGGAGGCTTGACGCGGTTTTGCGCGGTGGCGCTGGCGCTGCGCTGGGTCGTGGCCTGACTCACCCTGGGGTGGGAAGAACGCTTTCGAGAATCTGGGGCTTGGAGGCCTTCTTCGTTAGCTTCGCGATCTTCTGTTCATACCGACTTGGGATCGTGCGATCGGTTTCGACATCAGGTCGCGGGCCCGCTGCGCTCGGAGCATGGAGCCGTTTCGTCTTTCTGGCGCGATGAGGGTGATGGCGGCGGTCATCGCAACCGCCGTGACCCTGACGGCGGCCGAGCCCGCGGTCGGCCAGCCGCTGCCGCGCTGGCAGCGCGGGATGCTGGACATCCACGCGATCAACACCGGCGCGGGCGACTCGACGTTTTTCATCCTGCCGGACGGGACCACGTTTCTCCTCGATGCCGGCGCGGTGAATCGCAGCGGTGAACGCGCGCCGGGCTACGACGCGCCACTGCGGCCCGATGCCGCGCCGCGTCCGGGCCAGACGATCGTGAACTACGTTCGCCGGGTGCATCCGGAAGGCGCGGGCGGCGGGCTCGACTACGCGGCGCTGACGCATTTCCACGGCGATCACATGGGCACCTTGATGCCGGATTCGCCCGCGGCGAGGTCCGGCGCCTACCAGCTCACGGGCATTACCGATGTCGGCGATGCGATCGCGATCCGCACGCTGCTCGATCGCGACTGGCCCGACTACAACTACCCCGCGCCTTCCGGTGGCGCGATGATGCTCAATTATCGCGCGTTCTTGAAGTGGCACGAGGAGCACCGCGGTCTGCAGGTCGCGCGTTTCGAGCCCGGCCGGGCCGACCAAATCGTCCTGCGCAGGGCGCCGCGCGAATTCCCGTCGTTCGAGGTGCGCAACCTCGCGGCGAACGCGCGCGTGTGGACCGGCACCGGCACGGCGGCGCGCAGCCGTTATCCCGCCGGCGTGCTGCCGAACGAGAACAACTGCAGCCTGGCGTTCCGCCTCACCTATGGCGGCTTCACGTATTTCAATGGTGGAGACATGGCGGGCCATCTCACGCCGACGGCGGCGGCCTGGACGGATCTGGAGTCGGCGGTCGCGTGGGTGACCGGCCCCGTCGACGTGCACGATCTCAATCACCACGGCACGCCGGATGGCGCGAACGCGTTTTTCCTCAGCGTGCTCCAGCCGCGCGTGCACATTCTGTCGACGTATGCCTCCAGCCAGCCCGGGCCGGATTTGTTGCGCCGGCTGCTGTCGGAGAAAATCTATCCGGGTCCGCGCGACGTGTTCATGACCAACACCCACTGGCCGGGCCGGCGCGAGCACATGGTGAAGCTCTACGGCGAAACCGAGACGGCGTGGCTCCTTGGGCAGTTCGACCGGATCGCGGGGACGCAGGGCCATGTGGTTGTGCGCGTCGAAGCCGGCGGTGCGCGCTACCGTGTGATTGTCATCGATGACAGCCAGCCGGACGGCGCGGTGCGATCCGTGCACGGCCCGTATGCTTCGCGTGGCGGTGTGAAGTAGTAGCCCTGAGCGTGAGCTCAGGGAGTTTTGGGAATGCCCGGTCCCGGCGCTCGCGCGCCGGGCGGCGGGAAGTCGGGCCCGGTGCGCAGTCGCGCGGGCCGGCGTCGATTCGCCGCAACGCGCGGGTTGTCAGCCGCGTCAACCACCGCTTCCCTCTTTCCTCCATGCGATCGTTTTCCTGTCTGCTCCTGGCCCTCTCGATGGCACCGCTTGCCGCGGCGGCGGCGGAATCCGCGCCGACCAAGCTGGTGGTGGTGATCACCATCGATCAGTTTCGCGGCGACTACTTCGCGCGCTTCGGGCCGTATTTCGGCGAGGGCGGCTTCAAGCGGCTCCTCGCGGGCGGCACGCATTTCGAGAACAGCCGGCATCGCCACTCGATCACGCAGACCGCGCCGGGGCACGCGTCGATCCTCACCGGCACGTTTGCGAGCACGCACGGCATCACCTCGAACGAGTGGCTCGACCGCGCGACGTGGGAGACGGTCAACTCCGTGGAGGATCGCGAGGCGCCGCTGGTCGGCATCACTCCCGCCGAGCTCGGGCCGGTCGCGGTGGCGAATCCGGCGAAGACCGGCCGCTCGCCGCGCAACCTGCAGGCCGAGACGGTGGGCGATCAGTTGCGGGCGAAGTTCGGTGCCAACTCGAAGATCTTCGCGGCGGCGAACAAGGACCGTTCGGCGATCCTGCTCGGCGGAAAAAAAGCCGACGTGGCGTATTGGGACGAGAACGGGAAGATCGTCACGTCGAAGTATTATCGCGCGACGCTGCCGGCGTGGGTCGAGGCGTTCAACGCGGAGCGCCGGGTGCACGCGACGTTCGGCAAGACCTGGGACCGGCTCGGCGAGGTCGCTCTCTACAACAAGCTGCAGGGACCGGACGATGAGCCGGCCGAGACGGATACGGTCGGCCTCGGGCGCACGTTTCCGCGGAAGATCGATGGCGGCAAACCCGCGATCTCGCCGGCGTTTTTCACCGCGTTCGACAGCACGCCGTTTGCGACGGAGTTTCTCGGCGAGTTCGTGCAGCGCGCGATCCGCGAGGAGAAGCTCGGGCGGAACGCGGCGACGGACATGCTCTGCGTGAGCTTCTCGCAGGTGGATGCGGCGGGGCACAATTTCGGGCCGGACAGCCACGAGGTCATGGATGCGGTGCTGCGGATCGACCGCGTGATGGCGTCGCTGCTCGACTGCCTCGAGCGCGAAGTCGGCCTGGCGCGGTGCCTGATCGTGTTCACCTCGGACCACGGCGTCTCGCCGCTGCCGGAGCGCGTGCTGGCGCGCGATCCCACGGCGACGGCGGGCCGCGTGAGGGTCGGCGACATGGATGTGGCGGCCAAGAAGGCGCTCGACGCGGCGTTCGGTCCGTTGGGCAAGGGCGAGAACTGGTTCACGCGCGACAACGCGGGCTACCACGTGCGGCCCGAGGCGCTGGCGACAAAGAAGCTGGGCGCCGCCGCGGTCGCCAAGGTGATCAAGGCCGCGCTCGTGCCGCTGCCGTATGTCGCGGAGGTCTACACGCGCGACGAACTTCTCGCGACCGACGTCGCCGGCGAGTCGACGCGGACGTTGATGCGGCGCAGCTATCGGGGCGCGAGCGATCGCGACGTGGTGTTCGCGTTCAAGCCGTATTTCATGAGCAAGACGGGCAGCGGTTCGTCGCACGGGCTGCCTTACGACTACGATCAACACGTGCCGCAGGTCTATTTTGGCGCCGGTGTGCCGAAGGGTGTGACGCGCAAGGAAGCGGTCGGCGTCGACGACATCGCCCCGACGCTGTCGGCGCTGCTCGGGCTGCCGCCGCCGGCGCAGTCGCAGGGGAAGAAGTTGCTGTAGGAGGTCGCTCCACTTCATTGAAGTCACGGCGGCAGCGAACGGTTGACGGGCCGCGCCGGTGGCCTTGGGGTGCGCGGTGGTGAGTGCACCCCGACTCCGCATGTTGCGACTCCAGCTCGTTCTCGCCGCGGCCCTCGTGGTCTCAGGCGTGGCGCGTGCAGCCGAATGGCAGCGCGTGAAAGTCCCCGGCGCCTGGCCCGCGCCGGCGACGCCGGTGCCGGTGGCGGAAGCGGGCGCAGGGGAATTCGCGTGGTATCGCGCGTGGGTGAAGGTGCACGACAGCTTCTTCACCGCGCACGAGCGCAATCTCTTCGAGGAGTCGGTCGGCGTGAACATCCGCGATCTCGCCGGCGCTCACGAGGTGTGGGTGAATGGGAAGAAGATCGGCACCGGCGGCGCGTTTCCGCCCGCCTACCAGAGCGGACGCGCGGCGATTCACCGGCACAAGGTGCCCGTCGGCACGCTGCAGAAGGGTGCGTGGAACGAGATTGCGATCCGCGTCCATGTGCCGCGCGGCGCGGGGCCGGGCGGGTTCCTCGGCGACGCGCCGTTCATCATGAATTATTTCATGGAGTGCGTGTTCGAGGGCGAGTGGGAGTTTCGACCGGGCGACGACTACACGCCGGGCGGTGCGCTCGCGACGCCGCCGGCGGGTGCGGCGTTCGCGACGTTTCGCGAATCGAACCGCGTGCTGGGCCGCGCGGTGCAGGTGCCGGGCCCGCGGCTGTCGCCGGCGGAGTCGTTTGCGACGCTCGCGCCCGCGCCCGGGCTCGCGGTGGATCTAATCCTGAGCGAGCCGGAGATCGCGCAGCCGTTTTACTTCAGCTTCGACGAGCGGGGCCGGCTCTGGGTCACGGAGTCGCGGCAGTATCCCTATCCGGCGGGCGTCACGATGCTGAGCCGCGACAAGTATTACCGGGCGCACTACGACAAGGTGCCGCCCGCGCCGCCGCATCACGACCGCGGTGCCGATCGCGTGACCATCCACGCGTCGACGAAGGGCGACGGGGTTTACGACGTGCACACGACCTTCCTCGACGGGCTGAACCTGGCCAACGCCGCGCTGCGTGGGCGCGGCGGCGTCTGGGTGATGCACACGCCGTATCTGCTCTTCTATCCGGATCGCGACGCCGACGACGTGCCGGACGGCTCGCCGGAGGTGCGGCTCGCGGGCTTCGGCTTCGAGGACACGCACTCGATCGCGAACGGCCTGGTCTGGGGCCCGGACGGCTGGCTCTACGGCGGGCAGGGGAGCACGACGTCGAGCCGCGTGACGCGGCCGGGCATCGACTCCGCGGATACGCCGGGCGTGCATTTCGAAGGCTGCATGGTGTGGCGTTATCACCCGGAGACGCGTGCCTACGAGATCTTCGCGGAGGGCGGCGGCAACACCTTCGGCCTCGAGTTCGACGCGCAGGGCCGGCTCTACTCGGGCCACAACGGCGGCAACACCCGTGGCTGGCATTACATCCAGGGCGGCTTCTACCTCATGCAGGGCGTGGACCCGGGGAAGTTCGGTCCGCCGCGCAATCCCTACGCGTTCGGCGATCTGCCGATGCTGGCGACGGCGGATCGCGTGGTGCGCTTCACGCATTTCGGTGCGTTCGCCGACGGCACGGCGCTGCCGGCCGCGCACGCCGGGCGGCTCTTCGCGCTCGATCCGCTGCAC
Organism: uncultured Opitutus sp.; assembly: GCA_964513055.1. Classification (GTDB taxonomy): domain Bacteria; phylum Verrucomicrobiota; class Verrucomicrobiia; order Opitutales; family Opitutaceae; genus ER46. Next base: position 11,552 of record CAZENI010000102.1, on the reverse strand, counting down.
AACGTGGTGCTTACGAGCGAGCGGCGGCCGCGCGGGTCGACGTTCACGACGGCGGATCGCGGCGCGGCGCTGCAGAGCGCGGACCCGGCGTTTCGCCCCGTCTACATCGCCAACGCGCCCGATGGCTCCCTCTACGTGAGCGACATGTATGAGTTCTACATCGCGCACGGGCAGCACTACCAGAACCAGATCGATGCGACGACCGGCCGCATGTATCGCCTGCGCGGCAGCGAGGCGCGGCTCGAAACCGATCTCAATCTGGCGGCGAAAAACACCGACCAGCTCATCGCCCTGCTTGGCCACGCGAACAAATGGCACCGGCACACCGCCGTGCGCCTGCTCGGCGAGCGGCGCGATCCGGCGGCGGCGCCGAAGCTGCGGCAGCTCATCGCGCGCGAGCGCGGCCTCGCGCCGCTCAACGCGCTGTGGGCCCTGCATCAGGCCGCCGGGCTCGACGAGGCGACGGCGGTCGTCGCGTTGCGGCACGCCGACGTGGCCATGCGTGCGTGGACGGCGCGGCTGCTCGGCGACGCGTGGGGCGTGCACCGCAATCTCGGCGCGGGCCGGCACGCGCGCGCGGCTGCAGGCGTGCTGCCCGCGGGGATCTTCGAAGCGCTGGTTGCGCAGGCGCGGGCGGAGACGGACGCGGAGGCGCTCGTGCAGTTGGCCGCGACCGCGCGGCGCCTCGCGGTCGCGCAGGCGCTGCCGCTCGTCGGGGCGGTGCTGGAGCACGCGGAGGCCGCGGGCGATCCCTACCTGCCGCTGATGTGCTGGTGGGTGTTCGAGGCGCATCTGCCGGCGGCGGGCCGCGAGGTGATCGCGTTCTTCGAGGCGCGGGAGCGCTGGGAGGCGCCGCTGGTGTTCGAACACCTGCTGCCCCGGATCGCGCGGCGCTTCGCGGTCGGCGGCCGGCGCCAGGAGCTGTTGCTGTGCGCCGAGCTGTTTCGCCGGGCGCCGACGCCGCGGCATGCGGCGCAGGTGATGCGCGGACTCGAGGAGGCGTTTCGCGGCCGGCCGCTGACGGGACTGCCGGATGAACTCGACGCGGCGATCCGCGCGGCGGGGCAGGAGCCGCTGGCGTTTCGCCTGCGGCGGGGCGACGCCGCCGCGGTGACGGAAGCGCTCGCGGTGGTGCGGAACGCCAAGGCTCCGCCGGAGGAGCGGCTGCGCTACGTCCGGACCTTCGGCGAGCTTCGCGCGCCGGAGGCCGTGCCCGTGCTGCTGGCGCTGGCGGACGGGCCGGCGTCCGACGAGTTGCGCCGTGCGGCGCTCGGCGCGCTGCCGGCCTACGATGACGCGGCGATCGGGCCGCGAGTCGCCGCGCTGGTGCCGCGTTTGAAGGACAGCACGCGGATCGCGGCGCTCTCGCTGCTCGCGAGCCGGCCGGGGTGGAGCGGGGAACTGCTGGCGGCGGTCCAGGCCGGGCGCATTTCCGCCGATCTGGTCCCCGCCGACGTCGCGCGCCGCCTGCGCGACAGCAGGGATGCGGCGGTGAGCGAACTCGCCGCGCGCCTGTTGCCCGGGAGCCGGACGCCGGACACCGGGTTTCAGCGCCGGATCGCCGAGATCGAGACGGTGCTGCGCCGCGGTCCCGGCGACCCTTATGCGGGCGAGGCGACCTACACGGCGCGCTGCGCGAGCTGCCACAAGCTCTTCTTCAAGGGCGGCAACGTCGGCCCGGATCTCACGACCTATCAGCGCGACAATCTCGGCACGCTACTCCCCAGCATCGTCGATCCGAGCGCCGAGATCCGCGAAGGCTTCCAATACGTCGCGATCGAAACGAAGGACGGCCGCGCGTTGGGCGGTTTCGTGGTCGACCGCGACGAGCACGTCACCGTGCTGCGCGGCCTCGACGGCGAGAATGTCACGTTGCGCGCGGCCGATCTCCGGACGGTGCAACCGCTGGGTCAGAGCCTGATGCCGGCCGGGTTGCTCGACGATCTCGGTGAGCGGCAACTCCGCGACTTGTTCGCCTACCTGCGGATCTCGCAACCGATCTCGCGTTGAGGAAGCGGCGAACTCCATGCGAACCGATGGGGAAAGCGGGAAGACGGGAAACGAACATGGCGCGCGAGCTGGTATTCTCAGCACACCTATGACCGGTCCTTGGACGGGGATCGTGCCGGGTTAAGGTGGCGGTTGTCGCCATGTCCGCCGTCACCCGTCGTCGCTTTCTCCGCTCGCTCGCCGTCCTCCCCGCGGCGCGCGCGATCGGCGAGATCGCGTTGTTTGGCCAGGAACGTGCGGCCGGGCGTGAGCGGCCCTGCGATGTGCTCGTGATCGGCGGCAGTCTCGGCGGCGTGGCGGCCGCGCTGGCGGCGGCGCG
>CAZENI010000102.1:0-9213 GCA_964513055.1 uncultured Opitutus sp. | reverse complement strand
GGTCGCACCGTGATTCTCACCGAGGAAACGTCGTGGATCGGCGGGCAGGCGACGGCGCAGGGCGTGCCGCTCGACGAGCATCCGTGGATCGAGGAATTCGGATCGACGCGGAGCTACCGGGATTTCCGCCACGGCGTGCGCGACTACTACCGCCGGCATTATCCGCTGACGCCGGAGGCGCGTGCGGATCGCCGGCTCAATCCCGGGGCGGGCTGGGTTTCGGCGCTCGGCTTCGAGCCGCGCGTCGGGCTCGCGGTGCTCCACGAAATGCTCGCGCCACACCTCTCCGCCGGACGTGTCGTGATTTTGCCGCATCACCGGCCGACGGCGGTGGCGATGGAGGGCGACCGCGTGCGGGCGGTGACGGTGCGCGATGAACTCACCGGCGAGGCGCGCACGCTGTCGGCGCCCTACGTCCTCGATGCCACGGAACTGGGCGAACTGCTCGAGCTGGGCGGGATCGAGTCGGTCATCGGCGCCGAGTCGCGCGCGGAGACGGGCGAACCCCTGGCGGTCGACGGCCCGGCCGAACCGCGCGAGCAGATGGTGTTCACGCATGTGTTCGCCGCCGACTATCGGCCGGGCGAGGATCACGTGATCGCGCAACCGCGCGACTATGCTTTCTGGCGCGCAGCGAAGAGCCATCGCGGCGACTTTGCCAAGTTCACGCTGCCGGATCTGTTCGGGGCGAAGCACGATCACCTCAAGCGGCCGGTGCGGCCCGGCGCCTACAACGCGAGCACGTGGACCTTCCGCCGGGTGCTCTGCCGGGAGAATTTCGCGCTGGGGGCGTTTGCCAGCGATGTCAGCGTAGCGATCTGGCCGATCAACGAATTCCACCTCGGCGTGCTCTGCGGGGTGACGCCGGAGGAGCGGAAGCAACACCTCGAGGCCGCGCGGCAGCTCAGTCTCAGCACGATCTACTGGCTGCAGACCGAGGCGCCGAATCCCGCGACGGGGAAAACCGGATACCCCGGGCTGCGCCCGCGCGGCGACCTCTTCGGCACGGCGGACGGCCTCGCGCTGGCGCCCTACCTGCGCGAGTCGCGGCGAATCAAGGCAGAGTTCACGGTGCTGGAGCAGCACTTCCGGAACGACCGGCCGGCGACGCAGGCCGGGCCGGTGAAGTATCACGACAGCGTCGGGCTGAGCGGTTACCGCGTCGACATTCACAAGCCGACCGCGCCGGGGCAGCCGAGCATCACCGAGGTGATGCATGGCCGGCACTGGGCGCAGCAGATCCCGCTCGGGGCGTTGATTCCGCAGCGCGTGGAAAACCTGCTGCCGGCCTGCAAGAATCTCGGCGTCACGCACGTGACCAACGGCGCGTTTCGCGTGCATCCGACGGAGTGGAACATCGGTGAGGCGGCCGGTGCGCTCGCGGCGTGGTGTGTCGCGAAAAAGCAGACGCCGCGGCAGGTGCGCAACACGCCGGCGCGGCTGGCGGATTTCCAGCGCGAACTCGTGCGCCAGGGCTTCGAACTCGACTGGCCGGCGGGTTTCCGGGAGACGGCGCGGTCCTACTACAGCCACCACAACCTCGAGGTGAAGGACGCCGACACGTTCTACTTCGGAGAGGCCTGGCGGTTGAAAAAGCAGCCGGCCAAATAGTCACGTTACGCCTCCGCATTTCTTCATGCCCGTGACCCTCTCCACGTTCCGCACCCAGGTTCTCGTCGTCGGTTCCGGGGCCGCCGGCCTCACCGCCGCGCTCGCGGCCGCGCGCAACGGCGCCGCGACGCTGCTGATCGAGAGCGCCGGGTTCCTCGGCGGCATCTCCGCGACGCTGCCGTGGCTGGGTTTCCACGATCGCGACTACCGGCTGATCGTGAAGGGGCTGCCGCTCGAGTTTTGCCGCCGCCTGCAGGCGCTCGGCGCGGCGAGCGAGCACGTGCTGGATCCCAAGTGCGGCTCGGCGATCAGCATCGATTCGCACTGGTGGAAGATCCTCGCGATGCAGCTCTGCCGGGAGGCGGGCGTGCGGCTCATGCTGCACACGCAGGTCGTCGACACGATCCGCGAGGGCGATCGCATCGCGGGCGTGATCGTGGAGAACAAGTCCGGCCGCCAGCGGATCGAGGCGGCGGTGACGATCGATTGCAGCGGCGATGGCGACGTGGCCGCGCGCGGGCAGGTGGCCTGGGCCAAGGGGCGCACCGGCGACGGCCTCGTGCAGGCGCCGACGCTCGTCTTCAAACTCGCCGGCGTGAACCGCGCGGCCTTCGTGGCCGGCTGCCAGGACCCGGAGATCAACTACCGGGAATGGATCGCGCCGTATCCGGAGCTGCGGGAGAAGATGATGCGCCGGCTCGAGCGGATGGACGTGATCATCTGCGGCGGCTACGCGAAACTGGTGGAGGCGGCGCGGGCGGCGGGGGAATTCGACGTGCCGCAGACGCGCATTGTCGGCGTGAAGCTGCACCAGCCCGATCAGTTCCTGGTCGTGATGACGCGGGTGCTCGGGCTCGACCCGACCAACACGGCGAGCGTCACGGACGCCTACACGCGCATCTACGAGCAGATCCCGGTGCTCGTGCGTTTTTTCCGGAAATGGGTGCCCGGCTTCGAGGCATCGCATCTCGGCGAGATCGCGCCGATGCTCGGCGTGCGCGAGAGCCGGCGCGTCATGGGCGATTATGTGCTCACGGCGGAGGATCTCATCGCCGGCCGCGTGTTCGATGATGCCGTGAGCATGGGCGCCTACCACATCGACATTCACCGGCCGGCCGGCACGTGGGTCGATTCGCACAACGTGCGCGCCTACACGATTCCCCTGCGTGCCCTCATCGCGCGCGAGGCCGATGGGCTGCTCATGGCGGGAAAGTGTCTTTCCGCCACGCACGAGGCGGTGGCTTCGACGCGCGTCATTCCGATCTGCATGGGCCAGGGCCAGGCGGTCGGCACGGTGGCGGCGCTCGCCGTGAAACGCGGCGTGAGCGTGCGCGCGGTGCCGATGGCGGAACTGAAGGACACGCTCGCCGCGCAGGGCGCGGAGTTCGGCCGCACCGTCGGCGAGCCCGACGAGCGTGCGATCGAGGAAGTCGGGCAATTGCCCTTCAACGAGCCGCCGACCACGGGTGACAAGGACACCGTTTCCGCGGCGGAGACGGCGTGGGTGCCGGCGGTGGCGAAGTGACACGAGGCCTTCCATGGCATTGGACTCCTTGATTGTAGAACCGGCCGTTGGCCGGTTGAGCCCGGCCAGCGGCCGGGCCTACAGGCGAAATGTGCCTGGCTCTTGGTGCGAGAGGGGCCGCGCGAGCGTTCTCACGTTTGCGCTGTTGCTCGGCGTGGCCGGGCCCGCGCGGCTGCTGTCGGCGGAGACGTTTTTGCTCCCGGCGCCGGTGCCCGACGTGGTGACGAATCCGCCGCGGCTCATGGCCTTCGCGGCACCCGTGAGTGCCGAGGTCGAGCGGGCGCTCGCCGCTACGCCCTCGCCGGAAGGTGACCGGCTCGGGTTGCTGCTGGCGATGCGCGTGCACGTGGCGCTGCTCACCGGCGACACGGCGCGGGCGCTCGAAGCGGCGGCGCAGATTCGCGCGCGGCAGCCCACGGCCATCGACCGCGCCTACGCCGGACTCACCACGCAGGCTTCGGTCGCCGCTCGGCGGGAAGCGAAGCCCGCGACGCCGGAATTCGTCGTGGTGTTTCGGCGGGAGCTGGCGCGCGGCTTTGCGTCGTTGCCGATGTCGTCCGAAGCGATTGCGCTGCTCGAAAAACAGCGGGACCGCATCCGCGCGACGACGCGCGAGGCGCTGCTGGCCGAGGCCGACCGGCTCGGGGCGCAACTCGATGCAACGCGTCGCTGCACGCTCGAGGACGCCGACAAGATCATCCGGATCGGGCATCGGCTGGAGAACATCGTGCCGCTGCGCGAGACGATGCTGGCCGTCTTCGACGAGGCGATCGCGGCGCGAAAAAACGCGACGCGTTGAGCGGGCGCCCGCCGTCCGCTCAGATCCGCGTTTCCACGACCCAGATCGGACACGGGCCGCGGCCCATGCCGTGATAGTAGAAGACCAGGGCGCGGCTGGCTTCCAGCGGGAGCAGCCACGCGTAGCCGAAATCGGTGTTCTTATCGCCCTCGATTTTCGGCAGCTCGACGATCGCGCGGTCGCGCTTGAAGTTGAGCGTCTTCGCGCTGCCGCGCCAGAGATGCGCGCCGGCGGGCAACGGCCGCTCGAAGGTGATCGCGATCAGCTCGTCGGTTTTGAGCGGGTTCACCATCGCGAAGGGGTGCGCGATCACCGAGGTGTGCTTCCCGACGGCGGTGAGGTTCAGCAGGTCGGTGCGCCAGGTCTGTCCCCAATCATCGGAGACGGAGACGAACTGCCGCGCGGCGGCGGGGCCGCGGCCGCGGATGAAGGCCAGCAATTGGTCGCCGCTGCGCACGAGCACGGGCTCGCCGGCATTGAGGTTGTTCACCATCGCCGGCTCGCCCCAGGTCTGGCCGTCGTCGCTCGAAACGGACTGCCAGATGCCCGTCGTGTAGGGCTTGGAGCCGGCGCGATAGTGGCCGACGACCATCAGTTTTCGGCCGGGCAATTGGACAATGGTGCCCGTCGACGAACCCGTTTTGTTCGGTCCGAGGGCCGAGGTATCGACGGACTGCCAGGTGCGGCCGCCATCGCGCGAGCGCCAGCCGAAGATGTGGTTCGAGTTCGCGGTGTGGCCGTGCGCGAGCAACAGCACGGAGCCGTCGTGGGCGAGTCCCAGCGCCATGTTGCCGCTGTTGCCGTAGTCCTTTCCCGGACCGAATTCGCGCAGGACTTGGGGCGGCGTGAACGTTTTCCCGCCGTCGGTGGACACCGAAACCGCCGGGCAACTTTCGCTGCCGTGGTGGGTGCCCGCGAGAAACCCGAGCACGATCGTGCCGTCGGCGGTCCGCACCGCCTTGGGCCAGGCGAGGTGCTCGAAGCGCGGGTTGGCCGGCGGCTTGACGGCGACGCGGACGACGTCGCCATTCGGGGCCTTGCCCGCCCACGGCGGCAGCGGTTCGCTGGCCGGCGCGAGGGCGACGGCGGCGAGAAAGGCGATGACGTGCAGAGGAGAAGCTTTCATGGGTGCGCGAGAGGAGAGGGATGGGGCGGGATTATTCCTGAAGCCACTTCAACGGCACGCGCATCAGGGCGGTGCCGGTCAGGCCTTGCAGCACGCCGGAACCGCTGCTGACCCGCAGCGTGATCCAGACTTCTTCGCCGCGAAACGTCACGCTCGGGTAGTCGGAGGACTTCGTCGGGTCGTGCAACAGGATCTTGCGCCGGGCATGGGGCCACGAGCGGCCGCCGTCCTCGCTCACGCAGATCGCGATGGTGTTGCGCCGGCCCATCATGCTCTTCGCCGACTCGTAGTTTGGCGTCCAGACCATGAGCAGTTTGTCGGTGCCGGGAATGCGCGAGAGATGCGCCGGCGCGAGCGGGCTGGTGAGCTCGAGGCTGCGCGGGTCGCTCCACGTCTCGCCGCGATCGCGCGATTCGGAGAAGAACTGCGTGCCCATCGGGGTGCGCATCGTCATGAGGAGGCTGCCGTCGGCCCGCTCGGCGATCCCCGGTTCGTGCGGCCCGGATTCGAGTCCGATCTTGCGGCTCGGCTGGCCCTTCTCGTCCAGCCACCGGACCAGCGGGAGCTCCAGCTTGCCCGTCGTCGTCTTCCACGTCTGCCCGTGGTCATCGGACCAGGCGGTTTTGACGTGCAGGTGGTGCTTGTCCCAGTCGTCGCTGCAGTGCAGCGGCGCGAGCAGGCGTCCGCTGCTGTGCACGGTCAGCCGGTCGTTGCAGCCGGTCATGTAAGGATCGCTGCCGTCGGAAACGAGCACGGCCTCCGACCATGTGCGGCCTTCGTCGCGCGAGCGCAGGAACCGCCGCGAGGCCGCCTTCGTGCTCATCCGATAGCTGAACGCGAGGCCGAGCTCGCCGTTGGGCAGGCGGCGCAGCGCGGGCGAAAGGGCGTTGAGCCCGTCCGGCGGCGTGGGCACGAGGATGCGTGGCGCTCCGCGTGGCGCGCCATCGGGGCCGAGTTCGACGGCGGAGATGTGTCCCTTGGCGTTGTCGCCGCGGCCGACGAGATCGCACCACGCCACCAGCACGTCGCCATTTTTCAAGGTCACGGCGCTCGCCTCCGAACGACGCTGGTAGCTGGCGTCGGCGGGAGCGATCCACGTCGTGGGGAACGCGTAGTAGGGCGTGGTCGCCCGCGCCGAGTAAATGTCATCGAGGGCCGGCGCGGCGGCGGCGCACAGGCAGGGCGGGAGGGCGGCCAGCAGGGCGGGCGCCAGGAACAGCCGGGCGGGGAAGGTCATGGTGGTTGAGGACACCGGGCGCGCGGGATCAGAAGCCGAAGGTGGCGGTGAGCTGGATCGTGCGGGGCGCGGCGATGCGGAAGAGCTGGTAGTTGGTCGCCTTGTAGTGATCGAAGGCGGCGTATTTGGAATAGACCTCGGCCTGCTGGGCGCGAATCGGGATGAGTTCGTCGTTGGTGAACGCGTTGCGGATGTTCAACTGCAGCTTGAGCGACACCCGGTCGGAGAAGATGCGCCGGCGGTAGGAGGTCCAGAAATCGAACTCCGTCTCCGTCGGCCCCAGGATCGGCTTGGTGGGATCAGCGATCAGCGCGCCGGTCGGGTCCGCGGGATTCGGCTTTCCCTGGTAGCCGAGGAAGATCCGATCCTGGAAACGCGCGCCGCCGCCGACGCCGAAGCCGCGGAGCTTCGACGTGCCGGGAAACGTGTAGTTGGTGATGGCGTTGGCGCGCCACTTGCGTATCTGGAAATTGGACGCGCCGTTGGTCTCCTGCGCGTTGCGGAAGCCCGTGACGGCGCGCTGCTCCCAGCCGCCGAGGGTATCGAGGGTGCCGCCGGCCCCGACGCGCAGGGCGCGAATGGCCGGGTTGGCGAACCAGTTTTTCTGCACCCAGTCGACGACCTCCGCCCAGTTGCTCCCTTTGTCGCTTTCGACCGCCTTGGTCTTCGCGAGGTTGAAGGCGATCCGCCAGTTGCGCGTGACGTTGTAGGTGCCTTCCCATTCGAAGCCGCGGGAGACCGAGGACTTGATGTCGCGACCGGTGAAGCTGCGCGAGTAGCTGGAGAAGCCCTGCGCGTTGGGCTGGGAAATGCGGAGGCCGAAGGAATCGACGATCATCGGCGGCATGGTGAAGCCGACAGCCGCGAGCTGCGCCGCGGTGTAGCTGTTGTAGATGCCGCCGGAGGTGAAATCCGGGATGAAGTTGGTGATCGTGTTGATCGATTCGTCGATCGAGGCGTCGCCCAGGTTTTGCTGCTGCGTCTCGAACCAGTTGGCGCGGAACTGCAGCTTCGAGTCGAACAGGCTCAGGCTGATGCCCTGCTCCGTCGTTTCGCCGATCGGCGCGTCGAAGAACCCGCCCTTCACGCTGCGGACGCCCGTGAGCCCCTGGTAGTTTTCCGACCAGCCGTAGTGCGCGTCGATCTCGACACCGCGCGGGAGCCAGCGGCCGATGAGTTTGTTCAGGCGCAGCACGCCGCTGTAGGTGAGGGTGTCGCGCTCGGCGACGTTGTCGGGCGCCACCGCCTCCAGCAGCGCGGGATTGTAGATGCGCGTCAGGTCGGTGCGGGCGGCGTAGGAGCCCGAGCCCACGTTGTAGCGCTTGATGCGATCGCGGCGCAGGCCGGCGGTGGTGACGACCGCGCCGTCCCACCAGTGGCTCTGCAGCACCGCGGCCCGCGTATCCAGATAGTCACGCGACGTGCTGATGCTGGTGGCGAGCCGGCCCTTGGACTCGTTCTCGATGTTGTGCACCCGCACGGTCCCGGTGCGGATCTCGCCGGACGGCGACTGGATGTAGTTCAGCTCAACCTGGTCGGGGTAATCGAGCGTGCCCTTGTAGCCGGTCAGATTCAGGCCGCTGACCGTGGAGCGGTTGCCGACCGAATCGCCGAGGTAGATGACGTTGCCGAGCATGTTGGCGGCGGCGCGCGACTGGGCGTCGCTGATGCCGAGGGCGCGCAGGTCGTCGTAGTCCATGAACGCCGCATTGCCGGAGAACGAGCGGCGCTCGACCTCGTAGTTCAGGCCGAGGAGCGTGAGTGAGTGGCGGCCGAGCAGCCGGCCCACCCAGCCTTTGGCGTGCTCGGTGAAGTTGTGGCGCAGGAGCCCGGTGGCGCGGTAGGTGCGGCTCTCGTTGCCGCGGTCCACGAACGTGCCGCGCGAGCCGATAAACGGCCGGAGGAAATTCGGGTTGCGGGCCATGCCGGAGGCGGGGTTGCCGGGCGTGGCGTAGGCAAACACGCCCTCGTTCACATCGATCTTCAGCGCGTTGCCGCGGATGCCGTCCAAGGCATCCACATACCCGGAGTCATACTGCTGCTGGTCGAAGCCGAGCTCGAGGCCCGCCCGGCCCTTGAAGAATTCCTGGCGCAACGCGGCGTTGACCGCCTGGAGCCGGCCCCACTGGAAACTCGCGGTGCCGTCGATGTTGTTGTTGAAGAAATCGAACACCGTGGGGTCGACGAGGAAGAGCTGGTAGGCGTCGAGACCGCGGGGATCGTTGTAGCCGGCGGCGATGAACTCGCGGCCGTTCTGCAGCGCGTATTGGCGGAAGCGAAAATCGTTCGCCCGCGCCGGATTGGCGGCCGCGCGATTCACGATGCCGCGGTTGAAGACGTTGTCAGGCCATTGGAAATACGCGGCGGAGGCCGTGCTCGCGGTCGGGCCGGAGAGCGTCATCAGGCGCCCGCCGGTGCCGCTGTCGAACTGGATGAACGACGAGCCCGGCGGCAGATCGCGGAAGTCGACATTGTTCGCCACGGTGGGCCGGCCGGTCGTCGAGAAGTGCGTGATGTAGTCGCGGGGCGCGTCCTGGCGCGGCAGCGTCGAGTCGATCCAGCCCTTCTCGAACGTCGCCACGATCGACGTGCTGCGGAACGGCCGGTAGGTCACGGCGCCGTAATACCGCCGGTCGTCGCGAAACGCGGGATCCTGCTTGTAGCTCGTTTCGTCGTTCAGGCCGGACACGCGGAAGGCCAGCTTGTCCTTCACGACGACGCGATTGAGGTCGAGGACGGTGCGGAAGCTGCCGAAGTTGTCGGCGCGCACGACGACCTTGTGCTCGTTGCGCCAGCCCGCTTCGGAGACGCTGCTGTCGATGATGCCGGCGGGGGAGCCGAGGCCGACGAGCACGCTGTTGGCGCCGCGGTTGATCTCGATCCGGCTCGTGTTGTAGCTGTCGAAGGGAATCAGC
>CAZENI010000101.1:0-20334 GCA_964513055.1 uncultured Opitutus sp. | reverse complement strand
GAACTACTCTTGTTCGACGTGGCCATGGGAAATTGGTCGGCGAGACAGGACTTGCACCTGCATGGGCTTTCGCCCGCGAGTTTCTGAGACTCGTGTGTATACGCTCCACCACTCGCCGAAAAATCTGGTGCGGCCGGAGCGACTTGCACGCTCACGCGCCTGGCGGCGCGGCGGTTTTTAAGACCGCCCGGTCTTCTGTTCCACGCACGGCCGCAAGTGGTCGCGGCGGCCGGAGTCGCACCGGCACGGGCAATGACGCCCAGCGGGGTTTGAGTCCGCCGTGTCTACGTTCCAACCACGCCGCGATTGAAATTGGTGCGGGCGGAGGGAATCGCACCCTCATGGGCTTTCGCCCGTCGGCTTCTCGGACCGACGTGTCTACTGTTCCACCACGTCCGCATAAAAAACTGGAGCATCCACAGGGACGTGCGCCCTGCTCGCTGTCTTACCAAGACAGTCCGTCGCTATCTACGGCTTGGATGCATGGTCGAAGCGGAAGGACTTGCACCTCCGTAGCCCGTCAGGGCATCGCGTTTACAGCGCGTTGCATTTGCTGCTCTGCCACGCTTCGAAAAAATTGGGGGCTCGAGCGGGATTCGCACCCGCGACCGTCTCCTTATGAGGGAACTGCGCTGACTACTGCGCCACCGAGCCAAATTGGTGGGGACCGAGGCAGTTGCAGCCTCACGATGTGCCGGGTAAGAGCCGGCTGCCCGTCTACTGTGGCTTGATCCCCGAAAAGTTTTTCGAGCGGCGTCCAGTGTAGCCGCGATTCTGTTGTGAACGTGCATTTCTCTAGGCCGCTACCTCGCCCTCCAACCGGGAAGCACTACCCTCGGGCTGTTTTGCGTTGCATCTAGGGCGTGTATGCAAAATCATTGAGTGAGCCAATCGAAGACGGCGGCGAGCTGAACGAAGGCGAGGAAGGAGGAGGCGAGTTTGTCGTAGCGGGTGGAGATGCGGCGGTGGCGTTTGATGCGGCAGAAGAAGTTTTCGACCTGATGACGGTGGCGATAGTAACCGCGGTGGAACGGGACGCGGCCGCGGCGCGAACGTCGGGGCGGAATGCAGGTGCGCGTGTGCTGCCGCCGCAAACGCGCGCGAAAAGGGTCGGCATCGAAGCCCTTGTCGCCGACGGCGTGGCGGCGGCGCAGGCAGGTGAGCAGGGGCGCGATCGCGCGCAGATCGTGACGCTGGCCCGCCGCCAGCCCAAGCGCGACGGCGCGACCGCGGCCCTCGACGATGGCGGCCAGCTTGGTGTTGATGCCGCCCTTGGTGCGGCTGATGGCCTGGGCGGCCTGGCCGCCGCGCGGATTGGCCCCGTCTTGGTGCAGCTTGATATGCGAGCAGTCCAGATGGCGCAACTGGCCCGTGGCGCGTGTCGCCACCACCACCAGCATCCGCGCGAACAGCCCCGCCGCACCCCAGCGGCGAAACCGCGCGTAGACCGAACTCCACGGCCCGAAACGCTCCGGCACATCGCGCCACGGCACACCCGTGCGCAGCACATAGAAGATCGCCGTGACCATCCGCCGGTCATCCTTCGGCGGTCGGCCCCGGCTGCTCCGCCTGCGCGTTTTGCCCCGCGCACGGTTAATTTTTTTAGCCGTCCCCACAACGGCTCTGGCAACTCCCACCGCAACGTCATTTGCATGCGCCCGCTGCGATCGCTGCGCTCATTCCCGGTTCCGCGAGATTTTGCATACACGCCCTACCGTGTGGTGTTGACGAGCGGCGTGACGCACGCGTGCCCTCCCAATCGGCTGCTTGGATGTCGCGAACTTCCTCCGCACCGCTCGTGCGGGCGGCGCACGATCCTGTAACGCCACTCGAAACCTGGCTCCGGCGGCTGGTTCTGCCCCAACGCCCGACGGCTTCAAAGGCCGCTGTGCTGCTGTTACACCACACCGGAAAAATTGGTCAGGGTGACAGGACTTGCACCTGCATGATCTCCCTTCCGAGGGGAGTCGCCGACTCTTTGGCACCACACCCTGATGTGGAAATTGAACCGGCCCGGAGGCACGTGCGATCCGGGCCGGTGTTTGTTTCTGTCTTAGCGGGTCAGGGGGCGGCGGCCGTAGTCGGCTCGCGCGATCAGCACGAGACCAACGACCGCGATCCACGCGACCACGAGGGCAACAGCGCTCACGGCGTTGTCTTTTCTGTCTTCAGGGCCTTGCTCCGAAGAGCTTCGGCCGTTCACCGCGCACGCTCCCCGAACGGAGCGAGCGCGAAATTGGTCGTCGGCCTCGGTGATGCTCCGAGCAATGCCTGCATGTCGGGCAGGTGACGTCACTGGCTGTCTCGCCGACGAAATTGGTTGGGGATGAAGGTGCCGCCCCTTCGCCTACGGTTTCAGAGACCGCCGCGCTCCTGTTACGCCAATCCCCAGTGGCTCCAGAGGAAGGATTCGCACCTTCACCGACACGAGGTAACAGCTCGCCGGCCTACTCGTTAGCCTACTCTGGAATGAAAATGGTCGAGGTGGAGGGACTCGCACCCCCGTTGAGGCTGGGTGTAGGCCAGCTGCCATAGCTGCTAGGCGGACACCTCGACAGAAATTGGCGCTCGTGATCGGAGTTTCACCGACTGACTTCCCTTCGACAGAGGGCTGATTCCATTACTTCATCTCCACGAGCATTGGTCAGGTGGGCGGGATTTGCACCCGCTTCCCCGGCTTCACGGGCCGGTGCTCCGCTGACTGAGCCACACACCTGAAAAGAAATTGGTCGGAGCGGCGGGGTTCGCACACGCGTGATCTCGGTCCCAAGCCGAGTGCCTGACTTCTAGGCTACGCTCCGAAAAAATGGGTGCGGGAGTGGGAGTCGCGCCCACGGCAACATGGCTTATGAGACCAGTCGGACACCTCGGTCTTCCCGCAATGGTGGGAACGGTTGGAATCGCACCAACACCTTCTCGTCTTCAGCGAGTCGTGCAGACTCTCTACACTACATTCCCAGAAAAAATTGGCAGGCCCTGAGGGACTCGCACCCTCCCGGTCGATTTTGGAGACCAACCCGTCCGCTCGAACGTCTAGGACCTATGGTGCCCGAGGCCGGTAGCGCGCCGGCTCCCGCTGTTTGGAAGACAGCCATGCATCTGTGAACACCTCTCGGGCGAGAGTTTGGTGGAGCAGGACGGTTACGCTCCGTCTCCTCCGCATTGCAAGTGCGGCGTGCTGCTATTATCACTACGGCCCCAAAATGTGGACACGACGGCGGGATTCGCACCCGCGATCCTCAGCTTTGCAGGCTGGTCCCTTCGGCTGCTCGGGCACGTCGTGAAGAAATAGAACCGCGGCTCAGGTCACTCGGCGTGAGAAGACTTCTCTCACGTCCGTCCTCAGTGACCGCGGATTAAAGATTGGTGGAGCCGGCGGGAGTTGCACCCGCACCGGGCGGATTAAAAGTCCGCTGTGCTGACTATTAACACCACAGCTCCAAAAGTGGTGCGCTCGGGGAGACTCGCACTCCCGATTCCGGACTGGCAGACCGGCGCGTTACTCCTACGCCACGAACGCATGGTAAACTCGGCCCCTGCCGGGCTTGGGCCGCCGGCTGGCTTCATACGGATCCGATAGGGCGAAGCGTGCTCCGGTCTCGGATCGAGAACCGGCGCTTCCTTAAGGAAAGTGGCCGCCCTGACGGGAGTCGCACCCGCATCCCGCGGCTTGAAAGGCCGGGATCCTGAGCTGTTAGACGACAAGGCGGAACGGAGCGCAGATAAGCGGACGCCGGAAAATCAATTTCCGGGCTCGCTGCTGAACACTCACAAAAAGAGAACACGCGGCCGGCATCGCCGTTTAACGCCATCAGGCGCACCGCGTGTTTGGTGCAGAAGCGCGCAAACGCGCGCTCCTGCGATTTCGCAAAAAAGAACACACACCGTCGTCCCTCTCGCTCCGAAATCTCGGAATGGTTTGGACGGCCGCAGGATTTGCACGCGGACGTTGGCTGATTGACTGGGCTCAGCGATGAAGCCGCTTAAGGAATATGGAAAGAGTTCTGACTCGTTCCCGGAAGCGGCCCCATCAGGGCACAAAAAAACCCACTTCCGGGCGGAAGTGGGCCTCGACGTGAGGCTACGGATTAGCCTCGGCGTTAGGTTGCTCCACTTCCTGGGGACTTCGCGTAATCGGGTCGATTGAGACCTCGTTCACTACGCGTCCTCGATGTCGTCGCCAGCGGATGGATGACCGCACACAACGACTGCCATCCGGCTAGCCGGAGGGCTGAGAGTTGTATAAATTGTGCGGATTTCATGGAAGTGGCGGAAAGACGAATGAGGGTGTGAAGAGTTACAACGGCCGGTGAGAAATGAAATTCAAGGGGTGCCTCGAAGGTTTTTTCGTTTGGTCCGTGATAACTCGTAGTTGATGGCCGGCAGACTACCGGAATCCCTCCGCGCTTGCCATGTTGGTTACTGAGGTAAGCCTGACTTCCTAGTCATGTTTGATTCACTTTTCTCCGAACGCGGGCTTTCGCTCGATCGCCTCAAGGTCCTCATCGAGGTGCGCGACGCCGGCAGCATCGCTCAAGCGGCGCCGGGCGATCCGGTGCGACAGAGCCAATACAGCCGGCAACTCCGCGAGCTGTCGGAGTTCTTCGGCTGCGAGGTCGCGCAACGGCGTGGGAAAATCCTGAAGCTCACGCCCCAGGGCGAGCGGCTCGCCGAGCTGGCGCGCGAGCAACTGCGCTCGCTCGAGGATTTTCGCTCCGAGTGCAAACAGCAGAGCGTGGCCTTCACGATCGGCGCCGGCGACAGCCTCCTTCAATGGCTCGTGATTCCACGCCTCGGAAAGATCATCGACGAATTTCCCGGCACGCATTTTGCGACCACGAATCTGCGCACGAACGAAATTGTGCAGCAACTCACCGACTGCCGACTCGACTTCGGCATCATCCGCAAGAATGCGATGGCGCCGGGTCTGAAGTCCGTGTCTCTCGGCGTCGTGAGTTACGTGGCACTCGTGCCGGAAGCTCTGGCCCGGACGAAAAAGAAATTGTCGCTGCAGCAAGCGCTCGCGGAGCTGCCCCTCGCGACGCAGACGACCGATGGCCAGTTCACGTCCGGGCTGCGCTCCATCGCGAAGGACGCTGATGTTCCGCTTGCGCCGGCTCTGGCGTGTCAGTCGTTCCCGCAAACGATGGCCGCGCTGCGTTCCGGCCGGTTCTGGGCCATCGTGCCGGAGCTGGCGGCGCGCGATCTGCTCAGCGGCACCGCTCACCGGCTGACGGACACGTCGTTGGCGCAGCTGGATCGCGAAGCGATGCTCGCGTGGAATCCGCGCCTGGTGCGCGTGCGCCCCAACGCAGCTAAAATCGCTGCGCGGCTGCAGCATTCTCTCGCGATCAAATAGCACTCGCGCGTCGTCACCGCGCGAGTGCGCCGACATCCTAGAGGATGCCGGCCTCACGGAAGGAAAACGTCCCGCGTCCCAGAGGATCACCTTTGAGGTCGCCGACGATCACATGGTCGAGCAATTCGATTTCGAGAATCTTGGCGGCCTCGCGGAGCTTGCGGGTGACGTGCATGTCCGCCGCGCTCGGCGCGGGATCACCGCTCGGGTGATTGTGAGCGACAATCAAAGCAGAACAGCCGGCAACAATCGCGCCGCGGAATACTTCGCGGCAGGAAACCAGGGTGGAATCCACCGTGCCGAGCGTGATAAGGTGGCGTCCCAAAGGATGATTCTTGCGATCCAAGTAGACGCAGTAGAACGCCTCTTGCATCGGATTTTCGTCGAACGCGGAGCGTAGGTAATCGGCGACCTTTTCTGGCCGGTTGAGCTGAACTTCTTCACCGAGAGAAACGAGGGAGTAGCTGAGTTTGCATTCGAAGACGCGCATCGTGAGCGCTCGCGCGAGCTGCGTTTCCTTTCTCAACGACGCGTTGAGGTTTCTTGGGTGCTGCCCGTTTGAGCGCCCGCTCGGGAGGGGCGGAAGTCAAAGCGCTACTGGAGCGCCGAGGCTGCGTCCCGTGGAGGGGACCAACGAGGGGGAAGCGGAAGGTTTGCGCGTGGTGGAGGCCGAAGGCACGACCTTGACCCCGCCCCTACAATGGCGCCACCCGGACGGGGGCAGTGCTGGAAGAATCCGAGCGGAGCGAGCATCGAGGTAGGCGTTATGACGGGCTGAAACGACCTTCCGAATGGATGCTTTAGGCGAAGCACAAATCATCGCACCGGTGGTTTCCACCAATCCGCTCTCTCCACACTTTACTGACGTCGCCGGGCTGCGCTGCAGCGGCATTTTTCCTCGGGGCCGAGAGCCCTCGATTAGGAGCCTTCGGCACTGGGCGAAACAAAGACGCATTCCCTACCACAAGGTCGGACGTTTCGTTTACTTCGATCCGGCAGAGGTCGAGGCGCATAGCCGGTTCGGCGGTTGGGCGCGAATCCAGCCGCGGCGTTCGCCCAAGCAGCAGCTGGCGTCGGACAAGCAGCATTGACCGGTGGCGTTGGAGCGGCGACCGCGGCCGTCACGGGTGGCGCAACCGCGGTGGCGGCCGTCGCCGCTGCGGCAGTAGGCGCCATGTCGGCCGGAACCGAGTCCGCAGTGCGTGGGGGCGGCTCCGCGAGAACTACAGCGACAGCCACCGGCGGCGTTGCTGGCTTCTACGGCGGGCGTTTCGTTCGTGACCAGACGGCAGCGATGAAAGAGATGGCGTCCGCCGGATCGCGGCGCGCAGCCGCCTCAGAAACTTTTGCGGCACAATTTAGCGACCGCGCAAGTCGCAGCCAAAAGCGGCGCAGCGACTTTTCAAGTCAGCCCCACCATCCTGATCCCAATCAGGCAGCCATAGAAATCGACGCTCATGAAAAGAAGTGAATACGGGGCCGCTCTCGAAAAGTGGGTGGCTGCAGAAAAGCGAATCGAAGCCGCAGAGGAGCAGTTCCGCGCGACGCTTCTTGATATGATGTTCCCACCGGAGAGCGATCAGGATCGCTCGACCGAATCATCTCCGAGCTCCAGCGCCAAGCCTCCCACCCAACCACCGAAAAAATAGAGTCATGGTCGCACCCGCCGAAACTGCAGCGCCGCGCATCGCGCCGCTGAGGTCCAGCTTCGGCAAGCCAAAGTCCACGTTGCTGACGATCTTTTCGCGACAGCGTCGTCAGTCGTTAATTTGGTTCCTGGTCGCAGTCGCCGCTTGGGCGTGGGCGATCTGGGACCGTCACCTGCTCGTGGAGCAGCTCACGCGCAAGCGTGACGTGGTCGTGATCGACAGCCTTGGCACCTACTATGTGTCGCCGGTGGTCGGCATCGAGCACGCCACTGATCTGCATGCGTTCCAGACGAAGCTCGCGTGCAAGGCGCTGTTCGAGCGAAACCCCGAGGGGCTCGATAATCCGGAAATGTTCAAGCTGCTGTTCCTAAAAGATGCCGCGAAGTCAGCGCTCGCGGTCATCGACAAGAACAAGCCGGAGTTTCAGGCGAAAGCGCTGCATCAGAAAGTCGAGGTGGGCGTGCCGGAGATCCTCAGCACGCGCAACAATGCCTACTATACCTCGACGGATGTGCAGCTCATCCGAGTCGGCTCGTTCCAGAACGCGCCGATCACCGAGGTGCTGAGGTATCGGGTGAAGTTCAAGTTTCTGCCGAATCCCGATCTGACCAAGAACGGGCGGTTCCCGACTGCGGTCGCCGCGTTCCAGGTCGAGCCGATCACAAAATCGTAATCCCAAGCGGGGAAGGAGGCCGTATGATGAAGGCTGTAGGGCTTTTTGTTGCCACGTGGTCCGTTGTGGCAGCGCAAACGATCAGCGATTACCCGCTCGATCCGCATAGAGTCACCGATTTGCCCGTCTCGCGTGAGGTGACGGCGGTCACCTTGCCGGGACCGATCACGGCCATTGCCGGCGCCGACATGTTGATCGACGACGGGCGCGGCACGGCGCTCAAGGTCGACGAAGGCGCGCCTCTCCGGTTCCAGGTTTCACACGCGAAGGGCGCGAACTTCTTCCTCGTGCAAAGCCTCCAGCCGGAGGCGACCGGCACGCTGACCGTAATTTTCCACGGCGTGGCTCACGTCATCCAACTGCGCACCGTCGCAACGAACCCGGTGGCGAGCGCGATCTTCAAGGCTCCGGCTCCGGCGCTCGCGGCCAAGCTGGACCGTCCGCCTGAGCCCGTGAAATTCTCACCGCGGATTGCGTTGAGCCTGCTCGACCGCGCGCGGGCGTATCCGGTGCTCGTGAAATCGCTGCCTAAAACCGTTGAGGGCGTCACGCGAAGCACGAGCCCGCGGCGCATCGATCTGCCGGACGTCGAGATCGTCGTGCAGGAAGTCTACCGCTTTTCGCGAGAGGACGCCGTGGTGTTCCTGCTGAACGTCCGCAACAAGACCGATCGCGTTCTCGATCTCGATCCCGCGAGCTTCGCGGCGCGGGTCGCCAACGAGCGATTCGAACAGTCGATCGCGAACGGCCCGCGCTCGCTGGCGCCAGGCGAGACGGGGGAGGCCGAGTTTGCGGTCGTGAGGATGCCGGACGGCTCGCGGAACGATCTCAGCGCCGACAACGCGTTCACGGTTCTAGGCAACACCGCACGGCGCGAGGCGGCGGCGGCGGCCGCTGCGACGCCGGCGGGCAAGGAGGTGCCGCAGTCATGAATCCCCGAGCCGTCAGGAATTTCTTCACGAGCAAGTTCGGTCTCTTCGCGGTTTTCGTCGCGGTGCTGTTCACCGGACTGCTCGTCTACGGGCAGCGTGATGCCAACGAGCGTGAGGCAACGCGGGCGAGTCGTGGCGCGAAGAAGGTCGAGCTTGGCCAGATGGGTGCGCCGCTTTCGCAGGGCTTGGAAGACGGCGTGCCGCAGAGAGCGAGCGGCACAGCGCCGACAAAGGGAAGCGGCATTGTCGCCTTCCGGCCCGCATCGATGAAGCAGACAGAGCCGCGGTCCGCGGCTCGTGCGCCGGTGGAAGAGAAGCCACGCAAGGTCCGGTATCGGACCCTGCTCGCGGCCTACAACGCGCAGCCTGTGGCGCAGCAAACCGCCGCGGCCGCGCCACCGCCGAGCCGGTTCATCCCGTATGGGACGCTTTTGAAGTGCAAACTCGTGAACACGGTCGACTCGGCGAACCTTGAGACGCCGGTGATCGCAGTGCTCCTCGAAGACGTCTGGCAGAACGGTGAGCGTGTCATCCCGGCCAACACGCTGGTGCACGGCACGGCCAAAGCGGGGCGCCTACGCGATCGCGTTACGGCCGCAGGCACGTGGCGCTTCGTGTGGCAGGATGGGCGCGAGCTCGCATTCAACGGCGTCGCCCTCGATCGGGAATACGATCACGCGGTCGACGGCTACGGGATCACTGACGGATCCGCGGGTATGAAGGGCCGCGTGATTGCGTCCGACGACCTCCAAGAGATGAAGATCATGGCTTCGGCGGCACTCGCCGGCTTTGCGCGCGGCACACAGGACCGGAGCACCACGCCGTTCGGCAGCACGATCGCGGGCTCGTTATCGAATGGCGCGCGCGAGGGTGTGGCGGAGGTGTTCGACATGTATGCCCACCGCACGCTGCGGGACATCGAGCAGAATGGATACTATGTCCGCGTTCCGGCCGGGAAAGAATTCTACGTTTACGTGGCGGAAGCCGTCGATCCGGAGAAGGCGCGGATCGCCGGAGTGAAGACGGAGCCGAAACCCGAGGCACCGCCAGCCGCCGTTCCGCCGCAACATGACGAAAAGGCGAAAGGATGATCATGCGTGCTCATTGGCTTCTCACTGCGGTGCTGCTTTCGGGCTGCGCCACCCAGCGTAACGCGACGCGCTCACTTACGCAGGCTGAAACCCGCCCGCCGGCGGCCGCGCCAGCGAATCCCAACACTCGGCTGGTGGAGACGCGCTACGAGATGCGCGCGTATCATGACGCCAGCGACCCGTTGATCCGCCACGAGGCGCACGCGGTATACCGCGCGACGCGGGTTCCGGTGCGGGCCGACGGCCGAGCCGACACGCTCGCGACCGTGCCGCGAACCACGATGCAGCCAGCGACGCACTCGCCGCTACCGAACTCGGCTGAAGTGCAGGCGGAGCCGCAGCTCGTGGGCAATCGCCTGAACCAGCGCCTCTCGTTGAGCGACCAGGCGGGCGAGCGCGGCCGCGTCGTCGTCCAGGAAGACGTTCTTGCGCGTGCGAACGTAGAATCCCATGCCGGTCCGCTCGACCGTCCATTCCGCAGCGGCCAGCAGTCGTTGTTCGTGCCGATCCCAAATCCGGACCTCGCCGCCTTCAAACGCGGGCGTGGTGTCCATGAACGCGAGCATCGCGTCGAGAGGGCGTGAGGTTTCGAACGTGCGCACGAAATTGCCGGCGCGGTTCTGGCGATAGACTTCGTAACGTGGCTGCTCGGTCGCGACTGCGGTGGAGGCTTCAATTGGGTGGGTCGTTTTCATGACGGGCTCCTTGGTTCCGGGTTCACGAGGACGGCAGTTCGATCCGGGCTTCGCGCAGCAGGGTCTCGACGTCCTGCTCGTCGAACAGGACGACGCGGGCGTTGATCTTGTGGCGGGTGATCCTGCCCTGATCGGCCCAACGAAAGATCGTCCGGGGGCAGACGCCCAAGCGACGGGCGATGGTCTTAGCCTTGCTGAAAGAACGAGCCGCCAGAGGCGAGCTCGGCGGCGTGGTAACGCGGGATGAGTTTTGCGGGTTCATGGCGCCAATCACGGCGCGTTGCCCGCGTCTTCCAATGGCCGGTAACTCCCGAAAACGAGGGACGGAAACTGCCCTTTTTGCGGTAGGCCGCCCATCCGGCTCGCTTCACCAAAACCGCCAAAAACGTCACTTGGTCAGCCTTTTTGAGGACAAAAAAAGTGGCCCAGAAATGGCCCAGACACTTTTAAAGGAGAAGGCCAAGAACGCGTAAGTTCTTGGCCTTCATGGCTGCCCGGCGTGTTCGACTCCACGAACTTTTCGCCTCATCGACCACGCCATTAGAGGGGGTTCTATCGAAAAACCACCACAGTGTTAAAATGGTGAGTTGAAAGACGCTGGTCGCCGCAACTCGGATCAGGTGCCAGATTCGCCTCATCGCCTCACACCACGGACGTAAGCCTCGGACTACGTTGCCAAGAGGATCTCGATTCCCCCTTGAAAATTCTCACTCCACGGCGTGTGAGGTCAGTTAGCAGCGGAAAAACAGCCAAACATGGCCACGGTAAGTGCCGAAGCCGTTCGAGCCGGGGCTTCGATCCGGTCCACTCACAATAGCTTGGGGGTGTGCCAGCAGAATCACTCGGCGGCACGCCTACATTCAACTCGCAGTTGCTTAGAAATGACTTGGCGACACGAGCAACTTCAAGCCTTTGATCGACCCATATCGGAGTTTTAGGCGATGAATGAGGACCAATATTGGTTGGCGCAGCAAAGAGACCGGTTCGCTGAGGAAATACAGCGAAGCCGTCTTTCTCTCGCCGAAGCATTAGAGTATCGACAAGAGACCGGCGCGATTTGGAACGACAGTTGCGCGCAAGATGTGAGAAGTCGTTTTCTCGGCCCAATGGAGGACGGTGCTACGGCCAGCCTCGCGGCACTTCGTGCACAATACGACGCTCTGACACTGGCTGCGAAGGAAATCGTAGCTGCCCACGACTTCTTCATGATCGCGTCTGATGCCTCGATTGCGATGATTAGGCCAACGGAAGAAACCCGAGCCGCATTTCGCGCAATCGAGAGTTTTCTAAATCAGGAGGCGACCGAAATCGCGGCGGCGGATGCCCAGACTAATGAATCGGTGGCGCTGACCAAAGAAGCCGACCAGGTTGGCAATAGCACGCCAACGCAGCGAGAATATCGAGGCTGATCGTCGGTGTCTCCTTCTGACCGGAGGGGACAATCCGATCCTTGGGCGTTAACCGGGCTCCAGTTGAGCATTCTCGCTTTTCGTTCAATTCCGCGAAACATCTGCAGGCCCTCGTGCCGGGGGTTCTGGTTCAGCAATGCTCAAGGCCAAGCCCGACTCCGCCAGACGGGACAGGCTTTCGATGACCTCGGCGTAGCTATCGCCAATGACGGACGGCGTGGCGACGACGAGTTGCTTTACCCCTGATTTTTGCGACTCCGCGCACAGCCGAATGAAATCGGCGAACTTCGTCTCGTAGTCAGGCGGTGTGGATCGCGGCATTGGATATGGGGGACGGGGCGGAGACACTATGTCGGGCCGAATCGCTTGAAAGCGCATTCGGTAGAATGCCGGCGCGTTCACCGAATGCTTGAGGCGACGCGTTTGCGTCTAGCCGAATGTTCAGCCGGTGTTCAATTCCAAGGCGAGCGAATAGCCTCCGTCGATGGTTCGTTCATAGGAAAAAACGCGGCCAACCGCGTTCAGTCGATGGCCAATAAAAAGCGCCAGCGCCGCTGGACAGCACAACACAAGATGAACCTCTCGGGCAGTCATCGAAGCCCGTAATTGCCGAATCACACGCTTGGCGCTTTGCGCTAGGGCCACCGCGTCGCCCTCGTGACGCACGGCGAATTCCCCCGGCCCGGCTGTCGGCGACAGGCTGCAGATGGCGTCGAATGCGGGCGTTGCACTGGCAGCAAACGCCGCGAGCTCCGGCCAAATCGGAGCAGAGACCTCAATCCCCACCAACAGTCGCGGTCCTGGAACACCCTCCTGTCGGCTTACGACAAAGTGCGCATCGGTGGGTTGTGCCAGCGTGGACCAGCGTTGTGGTTTCCCGCCTCTGATTTGATCGGCCTTGAGCACGAAACCAGCAGCCTCCGACAGGGTCGCACCGACCGCGAGGTTAGCGGTGAGTGGTGCCTTCGTTTTCACATCCACAAAATGCCCGTCGGCCATCGCTCGAAAACGCGCGGCGGCAGCGGAAAGCTCCGGTAGCAGCACGTTTTTCCAGTGATGTGGATCGCCGACGCGGCGCGCGGCACGATCGAAGTGAGGGGTCCAATCGATCTCGATCGTAGGCTTTCCATAAGAGGCAGAGCGCACCCAACCGTGCACGTGAAGAGACACCTTTGGTTCGTTGGCTACGGGAGCGCGAAGCGATAGCTGGTCAATCACGGCGATGAGAGTGGACCGGTTAATCTCCTTCGCTCCGCCTCCCAATTCGATCCACTTTGACACGGCATCGGTCACAATATGGCGCGGAGTTTCACCAACCAAAAGGCCGTGCCAGGCCATGCGCTCGTCCACCCTCGACTCAAGTTCCTTGAGACTGCCGAAACCGAACCGGAAGCGCAGCGCCTGGCAAAAAATTTCGAGTTCACGCACGTCGATCTTAAGCGCGGCGCACCAGCGCTCTCGCGCGGCTTTCGCCGCGCGCGTGTTTGAAGTGAAAAAATCCGGTGCCAGCGACTCGGTGCGGGCATCGAGGTGCGCGCCAAAATCCGGGTGAGGCCCCCAATTACTGAGGAGACACAGCTCAAGTTTGCCCAGACTCGCGAGTTTCCGGTAGCTCACATGCAGCTTTTCCAACACCGATGTTTTGGCGTTGCGGTCGACTTCGACCAACTTGTCGAAGTCGTAAAGTTGGGAGTGATCAACGTGCCACTTCACCTGGGTGAATTGCGCGCTCGCGGTTGCGCCGGCGTGAGGAAACAGAGTCACGTCATCGGCGGCACCTGCTTCAGGATGCTCGATAATGGCATGGCTGTAGGGCGAGTTCTCCGGCAAGAGCTGAAGCAGCTCGAACCAATTGTAGAGGTGCTGGTAGCGGTCGCCTTCCAGCCGGGAAGCACTCTGGTTGCCCATTAGGAAAGAGGGAAAAGTTCGCCGAACAGTTTGCGGTAGGCTTGCAGCGCGGCGCCTTCCTGTCCGTTGCGGCCGAGTTGAATGGCGGCGCGCACGGCGTCGCTCGCCGCGCCTAGTTCACCGGCGGCTTTTTTTCGTGCGGCCTCGTCCATGGAGTCGCTGACGGGCGGCCCGAGACCCGCCGGATCGGCCCACTCATCGAAGATGCGGGCCTTCGCGGTGGCGAAAAAGCTCATGAACTCATACGGGTAGTTGCCGCCAAATGGCGGACGCAGAATTTCCAGTGCCATTACTTCCAGCAGAAATGACGGCTTGACCGGCTTTCCGCGCTCCTGATTCCAGCGCTTAATCATCCTGACCATCCCCTTCCACTGGCCGTTGTAGTCCCCGTTGGCCTCGGTCGCTTTGTCCGCGTGAATTCGGGGATTGGTTTCTGTCCACCCTTTGGTCGTCGAGAGGTCGGCGATCTCGTAATGGTCGCCCTTCACAAACGCCGGCACCACGTCGAAGCTGACCACTCGCTCGTCGTCACCGGTGGCCGGGAATTCGACGCTAACCGACCGTCGTTGGGACTTCACCTGCGTTCGCCCATACCGCTTCGCGAGTATTCGCTCGACCTCCCCGAGCACCTTGCCGGGTAACTGGTCATTGCGATATTCGGGGCGCTCGTCGTCGTCCAAAACGCAGAAGATGTCCACGTCCTTGAGCGGCTTCGTCTTGGTGTAGCGGGCGTAGGAACCCGAAAGAAAATCTTCCTCGATGCCGAAATGATCGGCCATGAGGTCGCGAATCTCGCGGTGCCGCCGCGATGCGTCTTTCTGCTCGCGTTCGGTCAATTCCAAACGGCTCCGGAACTTCAAGAATGCTTCTGTGACGGTAATCATTTTTTTACCCAATAAGCGGTTTCTACATGTGCCTCCGGCGCCCCGATCTGGGCGCCCATCGAATGGCGGACAAAACTGTCGGTGGCTCGGAACGGGCTGGTGGTCCAACCCTCAAGCTTTGGTGCCCCGTCTGCAGTGCAGACAAGAAAACGGTAACCACAGCCTTTGGGATCGAGCCCTGCTTTCGCGATGCTGTAGCGAATGAGTTCGGTGTCGGTCCAAAAATTGCCATCCCCATTGCTCGTGGTGTAACTGATTTCGAGGTCCCAGCGTGCGGCGAGCTTGTCGGATGCTCGCGCAAAAATTTCCAGCGTGATACGTTGCAGGTGCCGCGAGCGCATCCAAACTGCCACTCCGTCCTCAAGGTTTTTCCATCCCGTCGCCATTTGCCCTGGGTCCAGTTGGCTCTCTCGCACGATTTCCTTGAGCGTGAGCATCATCTTTGATGCTAGATACGTCGCGGTATGCGTGTAGGTGTTGACGGCAACCGTGGTGCTCATGAGCGGAAAAACTCCTCCATGTTGACGCTGGCACCGGCGCTCGCTTCCTCGGCCTCGCGGTCGGGCACGTTCTCCCCGACACGGCGCACCGAAACGTAAGGGGCGCAGCTTTTGATCGACCGTTCGCACCACTCGAAGTCCTCGTCGAGGCACGGAATCGACATGCGCCAATCGCCGGTGGTCGGAGCCTCGGGTAGCGCATTTTCCTTCGCGTCCTCACCTGACGTGGCGTCGGCGTCATACAGGCAATAGAGCCGCACCCGCGGCCCGGAGCCGAAGACCACAATCGCGTGCTCCTTGAGCGCCTCGGATGCGATCGAGCTGCACGCGACTCCGGCGGCCTTGTTCAAGACGCCGCGCGCGGCACTTTTTGCGTCAGGAGCAAGCAGCGAAACCATCACGTCCCATGCCTCGCTTGACGTGCGAATCGGCGTGGCGGCGATTTTGCGGACAACGACGGTGCTCATGACTTGGCCTCCTCGATTTCGGCGACCGCCTGCCGCACTGCATCGCGCAGATCGCGCAACGACAGTTTCTCCGGCGCAACCGCGAGTTCCTTCGACTGGGCCAGCGCCGCGACTACGACCTTGCGGACGCGGCGTCCATCGAGGCCCACGCACTGTTTCCCGATTGCATCCAGTTCGTCGCTTTCCGCGACCGATTTCAGCCGCGGAAAAGATTTCGCCAATGAACGCAGGGTCTCACGCAGGATGGATGCGCAGGCCTGGGCGTTGGGCAGCCCAATCGTCATCACGAGGTCGGCTCGCGAGACAAACGCGCGGTCGATTGCCTGCGGAAAGTTGCTCGTGGCGATGATGAGCACGTTCGGGTGCTGCACCGCGAGATGATCGAGCTGGGCGAGCACCGCGTCGGTCGCCCGGTGCACATCGACCGGATTTGCTTCCAGACTCAGTTTTTGACGATCTGCGGCCAAGGTTTCCACCTCGTCCAAGACCACGACGAGCGGACCAGCCAAAGCACGTTCCGCGACCACGGTGCCAAGCAGGTTGCGGACCGCCTGCTGGCTGCGGCCAAGTTGGCCGCTGGCGAGGCCGTGCGGCTCGACCTCCAGATAGTGGAACGGCTTCGCGCTGGCGACGCTGCGGGCGACCCGCGACGCCAGCCCGCGGGCCAGCGAAGTTTTGCCGGTGCCAGGAGGCCCCACGAGCAGGATCACACCGTGCATGGGAACCTCGGCCGGATTTATTTTCGGCCGGAGGGTAAAATTCAGCAGTGCCTGCGAAAGCAGCCGGCTTTTCGTGGCCTCGTCGACAATCACCGCCGACCAGAGGTCGTCGAAATAAGTCACGGGGAGCTGGACGTCGTAGAGGAGGCCTTTCTCGTCAGAGGTGGGGGGAATCAAGTCAGCATGTGGGCGAATCATAGTCGGTGCGTTTGGTAGTTCGAAGCCGGGTTTGGGCGGCACAGAGATATACCGGCGACGGCGCAGGATTTTCCGCTGTTCGGCGCAATTTCTCGAAAAATCGGCGAATTTCTTTTCTTCGCCGGTAGAACGGGGCATGAGCGTCCTCGTTTCCTCTTCACCGGCTTTCGCCGACCAAATTCATTTGCCACCTCAAAACGGCGCAACTGAATCGCGGCTCACGCGCCCCTATGCCCCCGGTTTCGCAAGATCCGCTTTTTCAAGTCAGACGGGTCAACGAGTATTTCGCCGACGCGTCCGGACAGGCGCGCTACCTCGCCTTGGTGCATTTCGCCGAACGGCAGATTCGGTGCCTTCACTGGTGCGTGAGCACGACCGACGGTTCAATGCCGGGCGGATAACTGGCCTGTGATGTGGTGCAGGAAACCCTTGAAGCCGTGCTCATGGAAATCCCGGGCGCGCCGGGTCGTCGCGAAATTCCGGATGACGTGGATGTCGAACGCGGGCTGAAGCGGATCATCGAAAGCAAAATAAACCATGCCGCCGAAAGTTTCGAAAACCGCCGCCGTGCCGATCATCTGGGCACTGACCAGGAAGGCGAGACGGTCGATCGCCTCGACTCGGCCACGCCCTTCTGGGACCCCACGAACGCGAACCTCTCTCCGGAAGAGTTGGCACTGGCAGCCGCGCGCTGCGCCCGCTTCATCGAATATAGCAAGAAAGACAAAATCGTGTGCAGCATGTTGATTCTTATTCGTGACTGCGGGATCGACAAGCCCGCGGAGCGCATCGCAAAAGAGCTGGGCATCAGACCCGTCGAGGTGTATCTTGCGCGCAAGCGCTTGGGAACCCTCGTCCGCAAGTTTGGACAATCCACCGTCGCATGAACGATCCTCTGCAACGTCCGGTCTCGCGGCCGAAGCAATTTGTGAGTTCGGTCTTCGATCTTGCCTACGGCGCACGGGACGGCTCCGAGCCACTCACGGCTGCCGAGGTGAACGCGAATCTGCGCGAAACGGGAATCAATCCCGATGCGGCTTGGTCGGCAGCCTCCAAAATCCTGGCGGCCTCACGCGACCGGCTGCTGCTGGTGGAAGCGAGACGGCAACGGCTCGCCGATCTGGCGGGCGAGGCCAAGGTGTCCGCTCAAAGAACGGAGAGCCGCGAATCGATCATCGAAGAAATCAAACGATTGATCACCTCGTTCGGTTCCTCGGCTGCGGTGTTCGGTCGAAAGTGGGAGGACAGCCCGGCCGAGGATCTGACCTCGCTTCGCGATCAGCTCGTGCGACAAATCGCGCGGTCGAAAAAGTGATGGACGCGGGGCCGGCACCGAGAACCTTTCTCGCGGAAACGCGGGCGGCCAAGCTCCTTGACCGGTTCGGTATCTCCAGCCCGCATGCGATCGTGCTTGAGGACCTCGCCTACGCGCTCGGAGTCGAAGTCTCCTACAAGCCGCTCGCCGGGGCCGAGGCACATCTTGTGCGGGTCGGCGACAGAGGCGGCATCACAATCAGCACTCGGATTCGCGAACGAGGGCGCCAACGTTTCGCCATCGCGCATGAACTCGGACATTGGACGCTGCACGAAGGTCGCACGCAGTTTTTCCTCTGCACTGCGGAAGACATGCGAGACTACGAGGCCAGTCCGGAAGAGATCGAAGCGAACGTGTTCGCCTCGGAATTGCTGATGCCAGTTCGCATGATGAATCCGGCCTATCGCACGGCCCAGCCCGGCCTTCAAATTCCCCAAGAAATTGCCGAAGTGTTCGACGTATCGTTGACGGCCGCGACGCTCCGCTACGTGACAAAGTTCAAGTTGCCGCTGATGGTGGCGTTTTCCAGCAACGGACGAGTCAACTGGTGGCGGCGCAACGACGAGGAGATGGAGTATCTCTATTTCGAAAGCGGTCAGGCCCGAATGGCGCTAAGTTAAGGCCAGTTGTCGTTGATTTTCACGCCGGCCAGCCAGAAGGGAAGAAGGTGGGCTTGGAGCGCGATTGAGATCGCATAGTATCCGAGATACGGATATAAGAGAGCATGGCCAAAACGATGTATCTTCCCGGCTTCTCGCCGCGGCTCTGCGGGCGGCCGGCGGCGACGCGCAAAGTGCTGCGTCGGGCGAATCGACTCGACGGGCTGGCGGCGCTCGTCGCGCGCTTCATCCCGGTTGAGATCTTCGCGCCCGGCGAAGCTCAGCGCCAGCGGATCTACACTCCGTGGGTCACTTTTGTGGCGTTCCTCGGACAAGTGCTCACCCGTGGCAGCGCCTGCCGCGAAGCGGTGCGCCGGGTGCAGGCGTGGTGCGTCGCCGGCAAACGCCCCGCGCCGGATGAAAGCACCAGTGCGTATTGTCAGGCGCGCGCCCGGCTGCCGCTCGAAACCTTGCACGCGGCCCACGAGGAACTCGGCGCGTGGATCGAGCGGCACACCCAGCAGGCGTGGAGCTGGTGCGGCCGGGCGGTGAAGGTCATCGACGGCTGCGGGTTGTCGATGTCCGATACCACGGAAAACCGGGCAAAGTGGCCGTATGCGGGAGGGCAGAAGCCGGGCTGTGGTTTTCCGACCGCGCAAATGGTCGGGCTGTTCTGCCTGGCGACGGGACGGCTCGTGCGCTTCGCGTTGGAGACGTGGAAAGCGCACGAGATTCCACTGGCCCGCCAATTGATCGCGTGGATGCAGCCTGGCGAGGTCGTGCTGGCCGACCGAGGATTTTGCGGCTGGGGCTTCATCGCGCTGCTGCAACGCAAAGGCGTCGACGTGGTCATGCGCGCCCACCAAGCGCGCAAACTCAACGGGCGGCGGATGAGCTGGGCCAAGCCCCAGCGGGCCGAAACGTGGACCAAATCGCTGTGGGCTGAGCTGCCAGCCGAAATCGTGGTGCGCATCGTGCGCTTCCAGGTCGCGGTGCCCGGTTTCCGCACGCAGGCAATCGTGCTCGTCACGACGCTGCTCGACGAGAAAGCGTATCCCGACGAGGCGCTCGCGGCGTTGTATCGGCGCCGCTGGGCGGTCGAATTGTGTTTCCGTGATATCAAAACCACCCTTGGGCTCGACGTGCTCCGCTGCCAGACGCCGGAGTTGGTGGAGAAGGAAATCTGGTTGCAAGCGATGGCCTACAATCTCGTGCGCGCGCTCATGCTCGAAGCGAGTTGGACGCACAGTGTCGAACTCGAGCGGTTGAGCTTCAAGGGCACGGTGGATACGTTGCGGCAGTGGACGCCGCTGTTGGCTCCGTCGATGTTCGCCTTCAAGCACGCGCGCGAAGAGTTGCTGCGTGTTATCGCCTCAGACCCGGTGCCGCTTCGCCCCAACCGCTCCGAACCGCGCGTCCGCAAGCGCCGCCCCAAGCCCTATCAGATGCTCACTCGGCCTCGTCATGAGATGTTCGTTTCTCCCTCGCGCGCGTTGAAATGACGTCGCCTAACTTAGCGCCATTCCGGTCAGGCCCTGTCACCTGATTCGCGAGCGGCGGCGATTGCCGCAGGGGAGCCGGGCGACCTATCCATGGTTGAGGTTCCTTGGGCGGCGTGGTTCCCGCACCTCGACGAGCGAGCGGCTACGCTTCGGGAGCAATCGCTGCGGTTCGATCACTACGATGTTGTGATGTCGCTACTGTGGCTCGATCCCACCTAGCGCTGGTATTTTTAGGCTTCGCCTGCGACCCGGGCAGCAAACCCGGTTTCTGACGAGCCAATCTCTACTTCGAAGAGAGCCAAACAGAAAAGCACGCATCGTTTTATCCGTAACGAAGTCGGTGTGTTTCGGGTGCCCTCTCAGCGCTGGAGGAAACAGTCAGAGTTCCACCTGCCCAGAACAGCCGCCCTCCGACTCGGCGGTCAAGGTGGAGG
>CAZENI010000100.1:0-20376 GCA_964513055.1 uncultured Opitutus sp. | reverse complement strand
CCATCGCCAGCGTCGAGTTCTTCGCCAACGGCGTCTCCCTCGGCGCCGCCGACACCACGTTCCCGTATGCCGCCACGTTCACGCCGACGGCCACGGGCGCCTTCACGCTGACCGCGCTCGCCACCGACACCGCCGGCAACCAGCGCCTCAGCGCCGGCGTGGCCGTGACGGTGCAGGCCAACGTCGCCCCGACCGTCAGCGTCACCGCCCCCGCCACCCTCGGCGTCGGCGTCCAGACCACGCTCACCGCCACCCCGGCCGATGCCGACGGCACGATCGCCAGCGTCGCCTTCTTCGCCAACGGCACCGCGATCGGCACCGCCATCACCACCGCGCCCTACACGCTGAATTTCACGTCGAACATCGCCGGCACGATCGCCATCACCGCGGTCGCCACCGACAACCTCGGCACCGCGACGACCTCCGCGCCCGTCACCATCACCGTCAGCGGCGGCAACGCCCCCACGATCGCCTTCACCGCGCCGCTCACCGGCTCGACCGTCCCCGTCAATGTCGCGCAGAGCCTCACCGCCTCCGCCACCGCCGCGGTCGGCGCCATCGCCAGCGTCGAGTTCCGCGTCACCGCCGGCGGCACCACCACCACGCTCGGCACCGACAACTCCTTCCCGTATGCGGCCACGTGGACGCCGACCTCCGTCGGCAGCTACACGCTCACCGCCCTCGCGACCGACACCAGCGGCAACCAGGCCGTCGCCTCCTCCGTCGTCACCGTCACCGCCACCAGCAACGCCGGCCCGTCCGTCGCCATCGCCAGCCCCGCCGCCGGCGCCACCTTCACCGCCGGCTCCGGCGTCGTGCTCTTCGCCAATGCGAGCGACGCCAACGGCTCCGTCAGCAGCGTCCGCTTCCTCGTCGACGGCCAGGTCGTCGGCGGCCAGCTCACGTCCGCGCCGTTCACCACCGTGTGGACCCCGACCGCCGCCGCGACCTACACCATCACGGCCATCGCGGTCGACAATGACTTCAACGCGACGACCAGCGCCCCGCTGAACGTGACCATCACCCCCGTCGGCGGTGTTCTCCCGACGGCCACCATCACCAGTCCGATCGCCGGCACGCCGCTCACCACGCGCTCCACCGTGCCGATCACCGTCGGCGTCTCGTCCCTCGCCGTCACCGTCGTCCAGTTCTTCGACAACGGCGTCCTCCTCGGCTCCGACAACACGTTCCCGTTCTCGCTCGACTGGTCGCCGACCACGCCCGGCTCGCACCGCCTCGTCGCCGTCGCCACCGCCGGCGCCAACATCGTCTCCTCCGCGCCGGTCGACATCAACGTCACCGCCGCCACGAGCCCGAACCCGCCGACCATCACGCTCAACCCGATCACCGCCATCGTCGCCATCGGCACCGTGCCCGCCGCGACCGTGGCGCTGACCGCCAGCGCGTCCGATACTGACGGCACCATCGCCAAGGTTGATTTCTTCGTGAACGGCACGCTCGCCGGCTCCGTCACCGCGTTCCCCTACAGCGTCACGTTCACGCCCACGTCGATCGGTTCCTACACGGTCTTCGCCCTCGCGACCGACAACGCCGGCAACGTCAGCACGAGCGCGGCCGGCACGTTCACGGCCATCGCCGCCAACGCGCCCACGGTCGCCATCACGTCGCCCCTCGCCGCCGCCTCGTTGCCCGTCAACGTCACGCAGACCATCGACGCCACCGCCACGCCCAGCGTCGGCCGCACGATCGTCAGCGTGCAATTCTTCGCCGGCTCCACCCTGATCGGCACCGACACCACGTTCCCCTACACGGTGAACTGGACGCCGAGCTCCGTCGGCCCGGTCGCGTTGACCGCGGTCGCGACCGATGACCAGACCGTCCCCGGCACCTCGCCGGCCGTGAACGTCACCGTCGCCCCCGGCACGCCGCCGGCCGGTTCCATCCCCAGCCCGGCGGACGGCTCGAATGTCACCGTCGGCGTCGCCGTTCCGCTCACCGCCACCGCCCTCGCGTCGTTGCCGGCCACGGTCCAAAGCGTCGACTTCCGCGTCAACGGCGTGTCGGTCGGCGTCGATACCACCGCGCCCTACACCGTCTCGTGGACGCCCGCGTCGCTCGGTAGCGGCCAGCAGATCACTGCCGTGATCACCGATAGCCAGAGCAATGTCTTCACGACTCCGGCCGTCTCGGTGAATGTCATCTCCGCCCCCGGGCCGACCGTCGCCGTCACCAGCCCCGCCGTGGGCACCACGGTCATCGTCGGCACCTCCACCACCGTCTCGGCCAACGCGGCCGGGCAGAGTGGGGCGACCGTCACCAGCGTGCAGTTCTTCGCGAATAACGTGTCCATCGGCACCAGCGTTTCGGCGCCCTACAGCGTGTCGTGGTTCCCGACCACCGGCGGCGCCGTCGCGCTGACCGCGCGCGCCACCGACAGCAACGGCACCTCCACCACCTCCGCCACGGTCAACGTCAACGTCAGCACGCCGCCCGCCATCGTGACCGTCACCGGTCCCGCCGCCGCCGCCGTGCTCCCGGTCAACACCCCGCAGACCATCACCGCCAACGCCACGACCACCACCGGCACCGTCGTCAGCGTCGAGTTCTTCGTGAACGGCATCTCGCTCGTCAGCGACACCTCGTTCCCCTTCACCGCCCCGTGGCTCCCGCTCACGCCCGGCATCTACGCCCTGACCGCCCGCGCCACCGACACCTTCGGCACCGTCACGACCTCGCCGGTCGTCACCGTCACTGTCGCCGCCGGCAACGTCCCCACCGTCGCGATCTCCTCGCCGCTCACCGGCTCCAACGTCACCGCCGGCACGCCGCAGACCGTCGTCGTCAACGCCAACGCCGCCAACGGCACCATCGCCCAGGTCGAGCTGTTCGCCGACGGCGTCACCCTCGGCGTCGACACGACCTTCCCGTATAACTTCGCCTGGACCCCCGGCGGCCTCGGCACCGTCTCCCTCACTGCCGTCGCCACCGACACCCAGGGCAACCGCGCCGTCAGCGGCGGTGTGACCGTCACCGTCAACGGCATCAGCGCCAGCGCCCCCACCGTCGCGCTCAACTCGCCCGCCGCCGGCGCCACGCTCCCCGTCGGCGTCGCCACCCTCATCGCCGCCACCGCCACCGATTCCGACGGCACGATCGCC
Source organism: uncultured Opitutus sp. (assembly GCA_964513055.1). GTDB lineage: Bacteria > Verrucomicrobiota > Verrucomicrobiia > Opitutales > Opitutaceae > ER46. The sequence goes on along the minus strand of CAZENI010000100.1, from coordinate 17,257 downwards.
CAGGTCGAGTTCTTCGCCAACGGCACCTCCATCGGCGTCGACGCGATCTTCCCCTATAACGTCCTGTTCACGCCCGGCGCCACCGGCACCTACGTGATCACGGCGCGCGCCACCGACAACGGCGGCAACATCGCCAACAGCACCGCCGTCAGCGTCACCGTCACCGGCGGCACCGCTCCGAGCGTTGCGATCTCCTCGCCCAACGGAGGCACCACCATCGGCGTCAACGCCCCGCAGACCATCACCGCCACCGCGACCTCGCCCAGCGGCTTCATCACCAACGTCCAGTTCTTCCTGAACGGCGCGCCCCTCTCGACCGACACCTCCTTCCCGTATTCGGCCGCGTGGACGCCCGGCGCCCTCGGCGCCTACACGCTCACCGCGCGCGCCACGGACAACCTCGGCAACATCACCGACTCCGCCGTCGTCGCCGTCACCGTCGGCGCCTCCAACGCCCCGACCGTCTCGCTGACCAATCCCGCCAACGGCAGCTCCTACACCGTCGGCACGCCGCTCACCGTCGCCGCCGATGCCGCCGACTCCGATGGCACCATCGCGCAGGTCCAGTTCTTCGTGAACGGCGCCCCGCTCGGCGCCCCCGACCTCGTCTCGCCCTACAGCGCGCCGTGGACCACGACCGCCACCGGCGTCTACACGCTCACCGCGCAGGCCACCGACAACAACGGCAACGTGACCACCAGCGCCCCCGTCACCGTCACCATCGGCGCCAACGCCGCCCCGACGATCGCGCTCACCAGCCCCGCCGCCGGCAGCTACAGCCTCGGCAACCTCGTGCTCGTCTCCGCCAACGCCAACGACTCCGACGGCGCCATCGCCACCGTCCAGTTCTTCGCCAACGGCCTCGCCATCGGCACCGTCACCGCGCCGCCCTACAGCGTGAGCTGGCGCCCGACGCAGGCCGGCACCTACAACCTCACCGCGCAGGCCACGGACAATGTCGGCAACGTCGCCATCGCGACGCCCGTGTCCGTCACCATCACCTCCACCGCCGCGCCGTCCGTCACGATCACCAACCCCGTCCCCGGCACGGCCTACGGCGTCGGCAACGCCATCCCGTTCGCCGCCACGCCCGTCGGCGGCAACGGCCCGACCGCCCAGGTGCAGTTCTTCGTCAACGGCTCCAGTCTCGGCGCCGCGGATACGGTCTCCCCGTATTCCGCCACTTGGACGCCCAACGCCCCCGGCGTCTACCAGCTCCTCGCCGTCGCCACCGACAGCGCCGGCCTCTCGTCCTCCACCTCCGCCACGCTCAGCATCACGATCAGCGGCAACAGCGCGCCGTCCGTCGCGATCACCAACCCGCTCAGCGGCACCAGCGTGAACGGCGGCGCCACCCTCAACCTCACCGCCTCCGCCAGCGACGCCGACGGCACCATCGCCTCTGTGCGTTTCATCGCCAACGGCAACATCGTCGGCACCGCCACCGCGATCCCCTACAGCACCGCCTGGGTGCCCAGCGCCGCCGGCAACTACACCGTCTCCGCGCAGGCCACCGACAACTCCGGCAACGTCACCAACTCCGCCCCCATCACCATCGTCGTCGTCGGCAACCGCGCCCCGACCGTCACGCTCACCGCGCCCGGCAACGGCGCCACCGTGCGCGTCGGCTCCGGCACGAATCTCACCGCGACCGCCAATGACGCCGACGGCACGATCGCCAGCGTCCAGTTCTTCGCCAACGGCCTCCTGATCGGCTCCGCGGATACGACCGCGCCGTATGCCACCGTCTGGACCCCGGGCGCCGAGGGCATCTACCGCATCACCGCCACCGCCCTCGACAACTCCGGCGCCGCGACCGTCTCCTCGCAGGTCACCGTGCTCGCCGTCATCCCCGGCGCCAACGGCGCGGATATCACCTATTCCGGCCAGTTCCAGGGCCTCGGCGAATCCGGCCGCTTCGTCGCCATCAACGTGCGCGGCACCACCGCCACCTTCATCGGCTTCTCCAACACCTCGCCGAGCCGCATCTATTTCTACGCCGGCCTGCCGGTCGACAACAACGGCGGCTTCTCGCTCTTCGACGCCACCGGCCGCGCCATCATCAACGGCACCGCCACCGACACGGGCGCCTCGGGCACGCTCGACGCGGGCCGTCTCACCTTCATCGGCACCATCGGCTTCGGCTCCGGCACCGGCATCGCCTCCGGCTACTACACCGGCAACATCACCGGCCGCGCCGAGAGCTCCGTCGCGGCGATCGTCGGCGCCGACGGCTCCATCGCGATTGTCGTTTCCGACGGCACCTTCCGCGATGCGGGCGCCGGCACGCTCACCTCGAACGGCAGCTTCACGGTCACGACCAGCAGCGGCACGCGTTTCACCGGCCGCGCCGATCCCGCCAGCGGCTTCCTCACCGGCACCCTCACCGGCGGCCCGGGCGGCTCCTTCACCGCCGCCATCTCCTCGGGCGTCTCCTTCAGCGACGGCTTCCTCCGCAATCTCTCGACCCGCGGCCAGGTCGGCACCGGCTCCGACATCCTGATCGCCGGCTTCATCGTCGCCGGCGACACGCCGAAGCAGGTCCTCATCCGCGCCATCGGCCCCTCGCTCACCGGCTTCGGCGTCACCGGCGCCCTCGCCGATCCGCAGCTCCAGCTCTTCAACGGCAACACCCTCGTCGCCTCGAACGACAACTGGGGCGGCGTCGCCGCCGTCAGCACCGCCTCGAACATCGCCGGCGCCTTCCCGCTCTCCCCCTCGAGCCTCGACGCCGTGATCTACACCTCGCTGCCCCCGGGCTCCTACACCGCGCAGGTCAGCGGCGTCGGCGGCCGCACCGGTGTCGCCCTGATTGAACTCTACGACACCGACAACCTGCAGCCCTTCTCCGTGCAGAAAGTCACCAACGTCGCCACCCGCGGCATCGTTGGCAGCGGCCAGAACCAGCTCATCGCCGGCTTTGTGGTCAGCGGCAACACCTCCAAGAAGGTCCTCATTCGCGCCGTCGGCCCGACGCTCGGTGGCGCGCCGTTCAACGTCGGCGGCGTGCTCGCCGATCCGATCCTGCGCCTCGTCCGCGGCGACAGCGAGGTCGTGCGCGAAAACGACAACTGGCAGACGGGCAACGACGCCTCGCTCATCAACGAGGCCGCCGCCAAGGTCGGCGCCTTCCCGCTCGCCGCCGGCGCCCGCGATGCCGCCATGCTCATCAACCTGCCGCCCGGCACCTACAGCGCGCAGGTCACCGGCCCGGGCACCACCACCGGCGTCGCCCTCGTCGAGGTCTACGAGGTCCCGTAATCCCCGTCGCGCCGGCGCCCCGTCCGCCGTTTCAGGATTCAAGGCCGCGCCTCAAGGCGCGGCCTTTTTTTGGCTCTTCACCAGAGCCCGCCCATGAACCCCGTCGCCGCCTTCACCGCGACCACGCCGGCGTTCTTCGCCAGATGCGCCGCGAAGCACGGCAGCAGCGAACCCTGCGGGTTCCACGCCGCGAACCGCGCGGTGTAGAACCAGAGCGACGACGCGAACACCACCGCCGTGCTGAACCAGCCCTTCGCGTCGGGCGTCAGCTCGAAGCCCGCGTCCTCCCAGCGCCACAGAAACGGATGCAGCGCCGCAAACAGCAACGAGGCTCCCGCCGCGCCCGCCCAAAGTGCGGCGCGTCCCCGGTTTTCCACGACGATCCAGCCGCGGAAGATCACCTCCTCGATGATCGGCGCCGCCGCCATCGAGTAGAGCGCGAACAGCCACGTCATCCGTGACTGCGCCGCCGCGAGCCCGAGCGCGTATTCCCCCGCGGTTTCCAGCGCCAGCAGGCCCAGCGCCCCGAGCGCGGCGAAGGCGAGGGCGCGGCGCGGCGCCGGCGCCGCGCCCGGCAGCGCCTGCGGATTCGGCCGGCCCGCCGCCGCCGCGCGGAGATCGTCCCGCCAGAGCTTGCCGACATACAGCCCCGCCGCCGTCAGCAGAGCCAGAAGGAGGGGATTGTTCATCGGCTTATCATTCGACTATTGATTCGTCATTTCCGATTTCACTCCTAGCGTCCAGCCAACCATGAGCAGCGCCACGACCGACGCGCCCGCCCGCGCCAAATCCCACGCGTTCGCCGGCGTCTTTACGCTGCTGTCCTCGCACATGGCGGAGCTCGATCGCTTCCTCCACGGCCAGCTCGGGGCGTTCGAGCCCGAGATCCGGACGATGGTCAACTACTGCATCGACACCTCCGGCAAACGGATCCGGCCGGCGCTGGTGTTTCTCAGCGGCTGGCGCGGCCCCGGCGCCGTGCCTTCGGATCTCGTGCGCGTCGCCGCCGTGGTGGAACTCGTGCACCTCGCCACCCTGGTGCACGACGACATCATGGACGAGGCCGATGTGCGCCGCAGCCGCCGCACCGCCGCGCGCGAATACGGCGCGACCGCCGCCGTGCTCCTCGGCGACGCCCTCTTCGCCCACGCCCTCCACCTCGCCACGCAGTTCCCGACCAACGAGATTTGCGCCGCCGTCTCCGAGTCCACCCGCCGCGTCTGCGCCGGCGAGATCGTGCAGACCCTGCGCCGCGGCTCGACCAACATCACCCGCGCCGACTACCAGCGCATCGTCGACCTGAAGACCGCGGAGCTCTTCCGCGTCTCCTGCTTCCTCGGCACCCGTCTCGCCGGCTTTCGCGCCGACTACGTCGAGGCCGCCAGCCGCTTCGGCCGCCACCTCGGCATCGCGTATCAGATTTATGATGACCTCGTCGATTTCTTCGGCGAGGAGAAGCGGATCGGCAAGACCCTCGGCACCGACCTCGCCAGCGGCAAGCTCACGCTGCCCCTGCTCGTGCTGCTCGAGCGGCTGCCGGCCGCCGAGGCCGCCGCGCTCTCGAGCGAGATCACCGGCGAGCGGACTCCGCAGCTCGCGCTCCGGCTCAGCCAGATGAGCGAGTTCGGCGTGTTCGCCGCCGTCGCGGAGGCCGTGCAGACCGAGGTCGCCGCCGCCCAGGCCGCCCTGCGCGCGTTTCCCGACGAGTCGCCCACGCCGCTCCTGCTCGGCCTCTGCGACGTCCTGCAGTCCCAGGTCGCCGGCTTGCAGCGCCCTGTCTGAGGAGGAGTGTCGCCGCTGTCTCGGTCTTTTTCCTGAGTTCCTGATTTCCACATTGGGTGTGTTCTTCTCCGGCCGCGGGCAAATCGCCCGCGTCGTTCAGTTTCGATTTGCCCCGGCCGGGCCCTTGGGTTCCCTTGGCGGCGTGATCGAAGCGGCCAAAGTTCTCGGCAAGTCGCTGGTAGCGTCGCCGGAGCGCCGGCTCGAGGCAGACTCGGATCTCGAGATCGTGCGGCGCGTGCAGGCGGGCGATGTCGCCGCGTTTGATCACCTCATCGGCAAATACCGCGAACGCGTTTACGGCATCGTCTATCACATGACGTCCAATCGCGAGGACGCCGCGGACCTTACGCAGGACGCGTTCATCAAGGCCTTCCAGTCGATCCAGCGCTTCGGCGGCCAGTCGTCGTTCTTCACGTGGCTTTACCGCATCGCGGTGAACTCCACCCTCAGCCACCTCCGAAAAGCCCGCCTCCGGTCGTTCTTCAGCCTTGAGCGCATCGATTCGGAGGAGCCGGTTGCCAAGGAAATCGTTGCCGCGCTGACGGATAAGACCGGCGTCGAGCGCGATTCCTACGTGCGCGAACTTCAGGAAAAATTGAACGACGCGATGCAAAAACTGTCTATCAAGCATCGCACCGTGGTCACCCTTTTTGAAATCGATGGCTTGAGTCATCAGGAAATCGCCGAAGTCATGGATTGCTCCGTGGGGACCGTGCGGTCCCGGCTGCACTACGCGAAACAGCTCCTGCAGTCCGAGTTGCAGCCCTACATGCGCCGATGAAGTCCGAGAAGCGTCCCATTGAGATCGAAGACTTGTTGCGCCTGAAGCGGACCGAGCGTCCGCCGGCGGATTTCTGGGCCCGGTTCGACCGTGAATTGCGCGCCAAGCAACTGGCCGCGTTGGTGGAACGCCGGCCGTGGTGGCAGACCATGCCGCGCCTCTTTTCGGGTGTCTCGCGCTATCGGCTGCCGCTCGGTGCGGCGGCGATGCTGGCCCTGACCGTGGTGGCCGTCCGCCACTCTCCCACGACTCCTGCGGGAATGGATGACGCGGATCCGTCTCCGCGCCCGGTTCCCGTGACGTCGCCCGTGGCCGTGGCGGCGCCCGCCGAGGCGCCGAGTCGGATGGCGTCGCCAGTCCTCCCGTCGATCGGTGAAAACACGCCGCCCGTCCTCGTGGCGCGGGTGGAGACCGCGGTGGCGCCGGCCCCCGTGGCCGCAGCGACGAACTCGATTTCAAGTCAGGTGAACGTCTCCATCCTGTCGACTTCCGGCGACGAGTTTGCGCGGAACGAGGATGTCGGCGGCCTGCGTCCGATGGGCGCGGCGCTGATGGTGCGGACCGACGGCGACTTGAGCGGCGCCCGCGGATTCCTGACCCAGGCCGCGACGGGCTTCGAGGCGCGCGCCCTGCCGGTGCGCTCCGCGGTGGATCCCTTGCAGCACATCACGCCTCCCGGCGAGCGCAGCCGCGCCAAGCTCCTCACCGCGATGCTGTCGATGACCACGGTGGATACACCGGCCCGCACCGGCGAACGCGCCGCCGATCGCATCTCCGAAGAGCGGCTCTACGATCAGGTTTCACGCTTCGGCGCCCGCGGCGCCGGGGTGAGCATGAAGTTCTGATTTCCCCCTCACGCCTGTCGTCACTCCGCGTCGCGCGGAGATCGCACCCGCCGCCCGGCGGGTTTTTGCTTTTTGACCGCCCGCGCGCTAGTCTGGGGCATGCGCCTCGAGACCGATTCCATGGGCGAGCTCCCCGTGCCTGCCGACGCCCTCTACGGTGCGAGCACGCAACGCGCGGTGCTCAATTTCCCGATCAGCGGCCGCCCGCTCCCCGAGGCCTTCGTGCGCAGTCTCGGTCTCGTGAAGCTCGCCGCTGCGCGCGCCAACGAGGAACTCGGCCTCCTCACACCGGCCAAGGGTCGGCTCATCCGGCAGGCGGCGCAGGAAATCGCCGACGGTCGCCTCACCGCGCACTTTCCGGTCGACGTCTTCCAGACCGGCTCCGGCACGTCGGCCAACATGAACGCCAACGAGGTCATCGCGAATCGCGCCAACCAGCTCGCCGGCGAACCGCTCGGCTCGCGACGGCCCGTGCATCCCAACGACGACGTCAACCTCGGCCAGTCCTCGAACGACGTCATTCCCACCACGCTGCACGTGAGCGTGGCGCTCGCGTTGCACACACAATTGGCGCCGGCCCTCGACCGGCTCGCGACGGCCCTCGACCAGAAGTCACGCGCGTTTGCCGGGATCGTGAAGATCGGGCGCACGCACCTGATGGACGCCACTCCGCTCACGCTCGGCCAGGAATTTTCTGGTTACGCCGTGCAGGCCTACAAGGCCTCCGACCGCGCGCGCCGCGCCGCAGCGGCGCTCCGCGAACTCGCCATCGGCGGCACCGCGGTGGGCACCGGCCTCAACTGCCATCCGGAATTCGCCGCGCGCGTCTGTCGCGTGCTCACGGCCGAGACCGGCCTGGAGTTCGTCGAGGCCGCGAATCATTTCGAGGCGCAGGGCGCGCGCGACGACTGCGTCGAGGTGGCCGGGCACCTCGTCACGATCGCCGCCAGCCTGACCAAGATCGCCAGCGACATCCGTCTGCTCGGCTCCGGCCCGCGCGCCGGCCTCGGCGAGATCCGCCTGCCCGCGACGCAGCCCGGCTCCTCGATCATGCCGGGCAAGGTCAATCCCGTGATGAGCGAGATGCTCGTGCAGGTCTGCCTCTACGTGCAGGGGCTCGCGCACACCGCGGCGCTCTGCGGCCGCGACGGCCACTTCGAGCTCAACGTCACGCTCCCGCTGCTCGCCCACTGCCTGCACGAGGCGATTCACTGCCTGACCGCCGGTGTCACGGTGTTCACCGAAAAATGCGTCGACGGAATCGAGGCCGACGCGGAGCGCTGCCGCGAGCTGGTGGATCGCTCGCTCATGCTCGTGACCGCGTTGAATCCACATCTCGGTTACGATGCGGCCGCCAGCGTCGCGAAGGAGGCGTTCGCCACGGGCCGCTCGCTTCGCGAGGTCGTGCTCGCGCGCGGGCTGCTGGATGCCGCCACCCTCGACCGCGCGCTCGATCCGCTGGCGATGACCCGGCCCGGGGCGGTCGCGCCCGGCGCGGGCGGAGGGTGATTCGTTCTCTTTGTGGAGGCGCCGAGGAAACCAATGGGGAAATCAGAAACTCATACCAACGCCACATGAGACTTGGACTTCTCCGAGGGTAGGGCCCGACCTCCGGGCGGGCCGTCAGGATCTCCGCACGCCCACGGCCCGCCCGGAGGTCAGGCCCTACCGGCGCTGCTGCGCCAAAGTCAAAAACACCTCAGCCGTTGGTATCAGGAAAGAGCCCCGTTCACGGCGAAGAATCGTCGCGGCCTTGGGCTTTTTTTCTGATTTCCTGAGTTCCACATTTGTCCGTCGGTGTTTTTCAGGGGTTGTTTGTCTTTCTCTTTCGTCAGGAGCGGTGAGAGAGAGTAAGTGAAAGGGGAAAGAGAACGATTCGCCATGCCCGTCCATCAAGCCACGCTCACCATCCGCTCGCCCGGTGCGGGCACCCATGAGATCACCGATCTGGTCGCCCGCGAGGTGCAGCGCAGCGGGCTGGAGCGCGGCGTGGTCACGATCTTCTGCCAGCACACGAGCTGCTCGCTCGTGATCATGGAGAACGCGGATCCGTCGGCGCGCCGCGATCTCGAGGCCTGGCTGGATCGGCTCGTGCCGGAGGACGATCCGCATTTCACGCACACGCTCGAGGGGGCGGATGACATGCCGGGGCACATCAAGATGGCGCTGACGCGCACGAGCGAGACGGTGCCATTTGCCGGCGGCCGGATGCTGCTCGGCACCTGGCAGGGGATCTTTCTCTGGGAACACCGCCGCGCCGCTCACTCGCGGCGCGTGGTGGTGACGGTCCTGGGGTAGGCGCGCGGCCGCGGGCGCCGTTTACTTTTCCACGCGGCGCAGCACGACGTCGCCGTTCATCGTCGAGACGCTGATCTCGGGGCCGCCGCCGTTGAGGGTGCCGGTCACGAGCTTGCCGCCGCTGATCGTCGGGATCGGAATCTTGGGTGCGGCGGGGGCGGCCGCGGGTTTCGGCGCCGCGGCAGCCGCGGGCGGCTTGGGGGCCGCCGGCGCCTCCACGTTGGAGCGGGCGGCGCGTTCGGCATCGCGCTCGGAACGGGCGCGGGAACGCTCGCGCTCCACCTCGCGCTGTGCGCGCTCGAGGTCGCGCTTCGCCGATTCGAGGTCGCGGCGGGCCTCCTCGCCATCGAGCTTCGCGGCCTCGAGCCCTTCCTTCACGGCTTCGAGCGCCTCCTTCACCGCCGTGGCGCCGATGTGCGCGGCCTCGCGGATGGCCTCCTGAACCTCCGTGGTGATCACCTGCCGGCCCCGGATCGTGGTGGTCTTGCTGATACGCGGAATCCCGGCACTGTTCTCGGTCTTCGTCACGAGGGCCGATTCCTCGAAGTCGGTCAGCACGGAGCCGTTCTGGGTGCGAAGCCGCACGTTGGCCCGCGCGTCGGCGGGCACGCGCAGCACGACCTCGCCGTTCATCGAGGTGAACGAGAGCGGCTTGCCGTCGCGCAGCTCCCGGATGTTGGCGCGGATTTCGCCGTTCATCGTGCTGACGACGGCGCCGCCGGAGACGTCCTCGAGTTTGATCTCGCCGTGCATGCAGTTGATTTCGAGATCGCCCGAGATGCCGGCGCAGGTGATGTCGCCGCCCCAGGCGTTCTGGACGATGACGGTGGTGTGGCGCGGCACGGTGAGCTTGAAGTCGCCGTTGCCGCGGCCGAAGTCGTGGGTGGCGGCGTCGAGCGTCACGACGTTGTCCTTTTCCTTGAGGGAGTAGCTCGAGGCGGCCGAGAGCACGCGCAGGCCGTCCTTGCGCGGCTTGCTGGTGACGGCCTTGGCCTCGGAGCGGACGGTCACCTCGCCGGTGTCGGCGCCCTGCACGAGGAGATCGCCGCGGCCGAGGCTGATCCGGACGGTGCCGGGCCGGCCCGGATCGGAGAACTTGATGACGCTGGGATCCTCGGCGCCGCGGGCGCCGGCGGCCAGCACGGCGAGGCCGGCGGCGAGGAGGAGGGGGAGAGACAGACGTGGTTTCATGAAGCTAAGGGATGAAGGTTGAGCGTTGATGGATCGGTCGGGTGATCTCGCACGCTCGTTCGTGGTTATCGCGGTGTCGTTGTGGAAAGGTTCAGAGCTGGGCGAGCGCGAGCTTGGCGGCGTCGCGCACGGTGCCGTTGGTCGCCTCATCGGCGGCGATCTTCTCGAGGACCGGCGTGGCATTGCTGTCCTGTGCGGCGGCGACGAAGTCGATCAGCTCGAGCTGCACGAGGGGATTCTGCTCGCGGGGCAGGGCGGCGAGCACCCCGGCGCGGACGGTGTCGCGCTCGGCGTGGCGGTAGAGCGCCTCGATGGCCCGGAGCCGGACGTTGGCGCTCGGATCGAGCGTGAGGGCCTGGATCAGGTCATCGATGACCTTCTCGCTGGGCTGCTCCGTCTTCGCGGCGAGGAGCACTTCCTGGAGTCGCTCGTTGGCCGGGTTCTGCTGCTGCTGGAGGATCGAGTAGCCCACGAGCTGCGTCATCTTGTTGAGCTGCGCGTTCTGCTGGGCCATCTGCTCGCGGAGGGCGAGGAGCTCGCGCTTGGTGGAGTCGTCGGTGGGACCGGCGGCGAGCGGGGCCGGAGCCGGCGTGGTGCGCTGGCCGGCGAGGAAACCGACGGCGAGCAACGCGCAGGCGGCGAGCGGCGCGAGCACCCAGCGCCAGAACGAGGCGCGGCGGGCGCGGTGCTCGCGGTCGGCGACGGCGCGGACGCTGGCGGCGGAGTGCTTTTCCTCCTCGAGCATCGCGTAGAATTGCTGGCGGAGGCGCGGGGTCGGCTGCGGGGTCGGCATGGCGTCGAGCGCGGTGGCGGTTTGGGAGAGGAGGGCAAACTCGCGCTGGCAATCGGGGCAACTGGCGAGGTGCGTGCGGGCCTCGAGGAGGGCCGTGGCCGCGGTGCGGCTGTCGAGCAGCTCGGGGAACACATCACGGGCGCGTTGGCAGTTCATGGCGGGGAGAAAAGAGTGATTGGCGGGTAGCCGGTGGTGAGCGATGAAAGGCCGCGGCGGCGTGCTGCTCGCTACTCACTGCTCGCGACTTGTTTCGACAGGCGGAGGTAGATGTCGCGCAGCTCGGCGAGCGCGCGATGGGCGCGCACCTTGGCGGCGCCGACGGAGCATTCGAGGATGCCGGAAATCTCGGCGAAGGAGAGCTCCTGGAAACGCGAGAGCAGCAGCACCTCGCGGTCGTCGCGATCCAGGCGGGCGAGCGCGGTATGGAGCAGCGCGTGGTCGTCGCGCGTCGTCGCGTGGTGCGCGGCGTGCGGCGCATCGTCGGCATGCGCGTGGAGCAGCGCCGGATCGGTGGCGTGGGGCGCGGCGTTGGACTTCCGGAAATGGTCGGCGGCGCAGCGCCGCGCGAGGTGATACATCCAGGCGGTGAAGCTCCCGTCGTCGCGATACGTGTGGCGGTATTTCAGCATGCGCTGGAAGACCGTCTGCGCGATGTCCTCCGCCGCCGCGCGGTTCCCGCTGAGCTTCACCAGGAAACCGAAAAGCGGGCCGTGGTGCCGCTCGAAGAGTTCGCCCAACGCGTCGAGCTCGCCGTCGCGGACGGCCAGCATCAGGGCGTGATCGGTTCGTTGTTCGGTCGCGGATTCCACGGAGGCGGGACGCTGGATGGGTTTAACCACGCGCGAGCGCGAGTGAACATGGATTTCTTCGATGGCGGCAATCACGGCGGCAGCGGGACATGGTTGGTGTGCGCCGGGGAAACCGTGCAGGTGGGGCAAGGTTACCGGAAATGTGAAACCGCTGATGAACGCTGATAGCCGCTAAAAATGAACTCGGGCTAAATTAGCGTTTATCAGCGCTCATGAGCGGTTAACGGTCAGAGCCATGAACCGACGCGCTTTCCTCGTCCGCTCCTCGTTGTTCGCCACCGCGGGCATGCTCGCCCGCTCGATCGCCGCCGAAAAGTCCGCTCCCGCCGCCGCCTCCGCCGCCCGCCCCGCCACCGCCGCGCCGGCCGCGGCCACGCCGGTCTTCACCCCGCTCCGCCGCGACGTCGGCTGCTTCACCGCCCGCGGCGGCACGATCGGCTGGCTGGTGAACCAGGAGGCCGTCGCCGCCGTCGACACGCAGTTTCCGGACACCGCGAAGCTCTTCCTCGACGGCCTGCCGGGCCGGAGCGGGCGCCAGCTCGACGTGCTCGTCAACTCGCACCACCACGGCGATCACACCGGCGGCAACGCGGTGTTCAAGCCGCAGACGAAGATGATCGTGGCGCACGCCAACGTGCCGGAGCTGCAGCGGGCGCGCGCCGTGGCGGACAAGAAGGGCGACACCCCGACGTTTCCCGACACGACCTTCGCCGACGCGTGGCGCAAGGAGCTCGGCGGCGAGGTCGTGGCCGCGAAGTATTTCGGCGCGGCGCACACCAAGGGCGACATCGTCACGCATTTCGAAAAAGCGAACGTGATCCACATGGGCGACCTGATGTTCAACCGACTCTACCCGGTGATTGATCGGCCGGGCGGCGCCAGCATCCGCGGCTGGATCGGTGTCCTGGAGAAAGTGGCGAAGACGTATCCGCAGGACGCGATCTACATCTTCGGCCATGCGAACCCGAAGTTCAGCCCGACCGGCCGGAGCGCCGACCTGCTGGTGTTCCGCGACTACCTCTCGGGCCTGCTCGAACACGTCGAGAAACGCATCAAGGCCGGCGACCCGAAGGAGACCATCGTCGCCCTGGAAAATCTCCCGGGCTTCCCGGACTACCACACCCCGCTACCGAACCGCCTCGGGCTGAACTTGAGCGTGGCGTATGATGAGCTGACGGCGAAACAGGGGTGACGCTGTTATTGGGCGCGGCGAACGGTGGGCGCATCTCGGGTCGAAATGAAAGGGGGATGAGTTTGTTCGGTTTCGGCGAATCCACCGGGAAAAGCAGGCGATGTGAGTCTGGGGCGGTCATCGCGAGTCTTCCGGGCGCGCGCCGTGACAGGGCGATATTTTGGCTGCTGCCATTTCCGACTTGATACGGCAAGGGTTGTGTCGTGGCGTGCAGATTGTTGAAAGAACGACCCACCCTGATTCGTTCCGTTCAGCGTCCAGTCAACCTGCAGCAATAGCTTGATTTCGGGTGCGTGTGGTGCGCTTCGCCAGATGGCTCGGATTTACCTTCGTTACTCCCATGCTCCAGCCCAACGTTTCACCCGCCATCTTGCGCCGTGAGTTTCTCGTCCGCTCCGCCCTGCTCTCGGGCGTGGGCGTTCTCTCTCACACGTTTGCCAATCCCAGCGTCCCGACCATCCCTGCTTCGCCCGCAGAGCAGCTCCGCCTGCCCGTCCGCCTGCGCACTAAATTTGAACTATTCAACGATCGGAAACTTTTCGAACTTCCGCTGGATCTGCCTCAACCTACAATCAAGAAAGCCGGCGGGCAAATCCTCTGGGCTGAGTTAGAGCCGGGTTCCGGGAGAATAGAGATCAAATCGACTCCGGCAAACGGAGCAGTCTTCGTGACACCTCCGGATGGGCTTCTAGACACCCGCAAACGCAGCCTCAGGACGAAGGTGATAGATGCGTTGGAGGACGCGGGAGCCCAAGTCGAACCGCTCGCGACGTTTTATGCCGACAACTCATATTATCTCCCCACGCAGGATGACATGAAGCGAGTTGTTGCCGAGGTCATGACCCAGTCGGTCGGAAAGTTCACGCTGGCCGCCGTCGCCCCGACAGGAAACGTCCCGGAGCGATTCGACTGCGACGACTTCGCGTTCGCGATGAAGGGACTGGTGGCCATGCGGGCGTATTCCGAAACGACCCTGGGACAGTTGGCGTGGGCCTTCGGCATCTTGATTGGCGACTTTCGCTATATTGGGGCGGAGCACGCCGTGTGTTTTTTCGTCGGTGATGACCAAAAAGTCTATATCGTAGATCCACGGCACCAAGCGTTGGCCGGCCAGGCGCCGCAACTTTACACGCTCGGTGCAGACGAGTGCCGGCGCTGCGGAATTCTACTGATGTAATCCTCTCTCTCTATATATTCCCATGAAAAGCACAACCTATTCCCTGCTCGGGGTCGTATGCCTGACGTGCGCCACTCCGTTGCTTCGAGCCCATGACCGCGTGCTCGCGCAAGTCGTCGCGCACGACCATTTGCTATTCTCGAAGGTCGAAACGACGATCGAGATGGTGGACGAAGGCCTGCTCGGCGCCAGTCGCGTGCCGGCGAAGGTCGTGGCCAAGTGGGAGGTGTCCAGTCCCGGCACCGGTGGCACCGACCAGGCCCCGTCAAGGAACGTCTATACCGTGACGATCAATTTTTATCAGCCGGGAACGCTGACACCATTGGTGGCCGACAAAATCTACAGTCTGCTGTCTCTTGGCTTCCAGTCGATTGAGGGGGAGACGGAAATCACCAGATTTACCCCCACCGGCAACGGCAAGGCGGAGTTCTATAAGGCTGGTTCCACGGCCTCAACCGCCCTCACGCCGAACACGACCATCGCCATCCCAATTCCCCGGACTGGCAAGCAATGGAACGCTGGCTGGGGGCGCGACTCGCTCATCAGCAATAACGTGTGCTTGATCCGACTTTCGGGCGCATCGCAATTCGTCTTCACCGTGCGCGAGGTGAACCTCCCGAGGCCTGGCGTCACCCGCTGGGTCGGCGGCGCGGTCAGCGACGGCCACGACAACACGCCGCCGAAGAATCCGCCGGACTAAGCGAGGCTACTCCGCGCGCACGAGATATAGGCCTCCGGTTTTTGTCAGCGCGGCGAGTGTTTTTCCGTCAGGCGAACACGCGAGATGGTGGAGTTGAATGCCCCTGCCAAGCGACAGCATATGGATTTCTTCCCATGACGTAGTATCGAAACAGTGGATGTCGCCATCGAGACCGCCGACTAACAGTCGTTTACCATCGGGAGATTGAGAAACGGTCTGCGGCGCCGGGCTGCCAGAATAGATTTCCTTAAGCGTGGCACCTGTGTCAGCCGCGCGGATCTCCAGATTCCCGTTGTTAAGCGCGACTATCAGCCGCCGCTCGTCCGGCGAAAAAACAAACGTGGAAATTCTCGCCGGTAAGGCCACTCGATTGAGCAAGCGCCGGTCAGGCCAACTTAGAATGTGCAGGTTCCTCGTCGTGGGATTCGCCAACCATAGGTGTTTAGCCTCACGGTCGAATGCAATCGTCACGAAGAGTTGCAGCCCATTGTGTGTTTCGCGCGACTCTGTTGCTTCGGCGGAAATCAAATTATGCTGATCGTCGATCGCTGCAATTTGGCGACCGTCTCTCGAGACCGCAGCGATGCGCAACGGGCTCGAGGTCATCTGTCGGCCAACTAACTTTCCGGTAGTCGCGTCCACGCGCAGAATGCCCGCGCTCGCCGCGATGCCGATGAGCTGGCCATTGAGGAGAGCGAGGGGAAAGCGCATGTCGGCGGCTCGGGCCACCGGTGTCAGTGTGGCGACGTCCAACAGCACGCAGGTGGAGCCGTCTTCCGGCACCCACACCCGTTTGCCTTCGGCAGAAAACACTGCACGCGTGGCGCCCGCATTTGAGTCCCACGCCCGAAAGGCTGAGGGAACCGGTCCGGCCAAATTCCAAGCGAAGAGGCTGCCGTCGGCCGCACCGGAAAAGACCCGTTGGTGGCGAGCCGAGATCACCGCTTCGTTGATGGTCGCATCGTGAGCGCGTGCTCGCCGCAACTCCTTCGGGAACCCCGGTGCCGCCGGCCACTGCAACTCGCGCCCGTTTATGAGCAGTCGCACCGGCCGACCGGGAGAGATGGTCTCAACCGCTTTCACCGTGCCTCGCGCGAGGCGCTCGCTGGTCTCGTCCCAGCCGCGACTGCTACAGCGCCAGACGACTCCGTCCGCTTCCTCGTCCTTCGGCACGAACAAGGCCCACGGCCCGCTGGTATCGACGCCCACGGCCGAAGGCCGGGCCGGGCCGAAATCGCGGTGTTGCACTTCGGGTGTGGCCCCGAGGCGGATGCAACTGAGTCGGTATTCCGCGCGATTCTCCGCATTGCGGAGCCAGGCGCGAACGAGCACCTGGCCATCGGCGCTCGCCCCGGCAATAAAGGGGCGCCACGAAGCACCGCCGGACCCCATCTCCAGGTCGATGCTCGGCCCTTCTCTCCTGGCTGCAAAGTCCCACCGCCGCAGCCGCGGCGAGCCCTCCGCAGCGAGTGCCAGAACCTCGTTGGTTCCCACGCTGACGAGCGGCAATCCGATCTCCGCTTTCGACGCGAGGTCCACGCTGCCGTCCTGCATGGACCAGCGCAGCGAAACCGATCTCTCGTCCGCCCCAATGAGCCACTTCCCGTCTGCAGAAATGCCTGCGAGCTTCCACACATTGGGGAATCGCCGGATTTCGCGTTGCGTGGAGACGTCGTAAAGTGTCACGACCTCCGAGCGGTCGTGGACCGCCAGAATGGACTCGTCCGGAGAAAGCAACAGCCGGCTGATTTCGTGGCCGGTTCGACGTAGCTCTTCGTGCGGATCCCCTTTGGCCTGATGCCAGAGCGCCCTCCACTCGAAGCCACGTAAGTCTGTTTCGCCAGGTTTTGGCTCCAGGTCCTTCAATAAATTTCGTGCGCGCGAAAGGTCGCCCTGGGCGAGGGCACTCTGCGCACTCGCCAGATTTCCCGAATACGTCCGTCGGCGCGCCAACTCATCCCGCTCCTTCTCCGCTTCGGCGCGCAGCGCCATTTCCTTTTTCGCTTCGCGCGTCGCCACCCAGGCGCCGGCGCCCGCCACCGTCGCGACGATCGCCAGGACCGCGGCCGCGCGCAGCGCGCGAGAGAGATGCCGCTCCGCCGCGCGCAGGCGACGCACGGATTTCCCCGCCTGCAGCAGGCGCAGATCGTCGAGGATCGCGCCCGCATCCGCATAGCGGCGCGGCGCATCCGGCGCGCACGCGCGCAGCAGAATCTCGTTCAGCTCGAGCAGTTCCTTGCGATCCGTGAAGGCCGCGAGGTCGGGCAGGGCCGGGAAGTCGTCGCGCTCGCGGCCGGTCACCAGTTCGTAGAGCACCTTCGCCAGGCCGTAGACATCGGCCGACGGATCGCCGGGGAAATCCGGCGGCATGTAGCCGGGGTTGCCCACGCGCGTGAGCGTGTGATCCGTGTTGCGCGTCGAGGCGACG